>CAZWOU010000099.1:22851-25236 GCA_964635375.1 uncultured Pirellulaceae bacterium
GCCATTCCACTTGGTTTCAAACGCAACCACGGATCGAATCTCCGCAGCGCAAAAGGAACGAAGCGCGCGGAGTTCCCCTTGCAACTACTGAGAGAAACCTCGCGATGAACCGACTCACCTTGACGATCTGCATCGCGCTTGGTGCGGTGATCACGATCACGACCGAAGCATCGAGCCGCGAGACTGCCAAACGCCCAAACATCATTATTGTGATGGCGGACGATCTTGGTTGGTCGGATATCGGTTGTTACGGAGGTGAGATTGGAACGCCCCACATCGATTCGCTCGCCAAACACGGTTTGCGTTTTTCGCAGTTCTATAACAACGCGATTTGCGGCCCGACTCGCGCATCGTTGTTGACTGGCTTGTACTGTCAGCAAGTCGGACATCGCGGTGATCGTTGGAATGAGCCGAAAGATTTCTCCAAGTGCGTCACCGTGGGCGAAGTGCTTCAGCAGGCCGGCTATCAGACGATGATGGTTGGCAAATGGCAGGGACGCGATTCGGCGCTGGATCGCGGCTTCGAGCGGTTCTTTGGGCCGATGTGCCAAGCCAAGATCAGTTACTTTCACGAGGTCAAAAATAACCCCTATTTCGTCGATCGTGAGCGAGTTGAGCTTCCCGACGATTTCTACCTCACCGATGCTCTGAATGACTACGCTCTGCGTTTCTTGAAGCAGAATATCGGTGGAGAGAAGCCGCTGTTTCTTTACGTCGCCCACATCGCTCCACATTGGCCGCTGCATGCTCGGGAGGCCGATGTGGCCCGCTATCGCGAAAAGTATCAAACTTTGGGCTGGGATCAAGTTCGAAGAGAACGGTTGGCGAATCAACGCCAGTCCGGACTGGTCCCGGCTGCTTGGAAGCTCGCGGCGAGACCGGCGGGAGTTCGTGATTGGACGGTGGACAAATACAAGGCGTGGCAATCCGAACGCATGGCGGTCTATGCGGCCCAGGTTGCGGCCATTGATCGTGGCGTCGGCCAACTACTCGATGCGCTGAAGGAAGCGGGCGAGGTGGATAATACGCTGGTGATGTTTCTCTCAGACAACGGCGCCGCGCCAGACGGTGGTCTGGCGCCGGCCAGGACCGGTTTCGGCTTCGGGCCGAGCTCGAAGAACAACACTTGGAGAAAAGACGGCCAGCCGATTCGCCCAGGCAGCGGCCCAGACAACCCGCCCGGACCACACGACACATTCGCCGCCTATGGACTCGCCTGGGCCAACGCTAGTAACACGCCGATGCGAGGCACGAAGATAGACGCCTACGAAGGCGGCATTCGCACGCCCTTGGTTGTCCGCTGGCCCGCGGTTATTCAAGGCGGCGCCATCACCAGACAAGCGGGCCATGTCATCGACTTCATGGCGACTTGTCTCGATGTCGCCCAAGTCGACTATCCCGCCAACTTCAAAGGCCGCAAGCCGCTGCCGATGGAAGGCAAGAGCCTGCTGCCAGTCTTTCAGGGGCGCCGCCGCGAAGCGCACGAACAGCTCTGCTGGGTTACGCCTCGGCACCACGCAATACGGATGGGACAATGGAAAGCCATCCGCCCACGCAAAGGCGGACCGTGGCAGTTGTTCGACCTCGAATCGGACGGCACGGAATCGGACGACCTCGCGGAACGCGAAACGGACCGTGTCAAGAAGCTAGCGAGCCACTTCAAATCTTGGCGCACGCGAGTTGGAGCGAAATAGCCAACTCGCCCTCTTACGACCCCAGAGGATTCGAACCTCTAACCTTCGATGCCGAGAGCGCCTCGGTGGAATGTTTCGGTACTATCATCGCGAGGCGTAGCGGCATTCGCGATCCGGTGTGGCCAACGAATCGAGCGTTACCGGCGGTGCGCGCCGGAAGGCGAATTGCCCCCGAAAGTGACGGGACTGGCGTGATTCACGCGCCGTATCGGCTGAGATTCGGGAACCAGAGGGGTGTGAAATCCAAGTTTCCAAAGGGCAAACACGTCGTTCGAATATTTTCACCCTACGGGATCGACGCGGTTCAGGACCGGCCAAATGACAAGAACTGGACGGGTGCCGAGATCAAAGCCTGCTGCCGCTTGTCCGTCTTGCTTGACCAGTCGCTAGTCGAAGCCGCCACCAACGTTGTGCCTGTCGCTGTAACGGCCGCCGAGTCGATCGACAAGCTGCGCCAGTGGGCCGGTGGCAGGTGCCTGGATGCGTCGGCAGGAGGAATCTACGGCGGCGCCAAGAAGCCTCCTCGTCGACGGTCGGTGCAGGCGGTAGGCCCCCGACCGTCCGACAACTAAGCCCGGAGTCTCGCAGCCTATTGCATTTCGTTGCGTTCTTCGTCGGTGAACTCATTACGCACAGTTTCACCAGCCATGGCTTGTTTCCGCATACGTCCCACTTTTGCAGCCGTACCCGC
>CAZWOU010000100.1:0-25152 GCA_964635375.1 uncultured Pirellulaceae bacterium
GAGAATACCGCCATCTCAAGCCGCCTTCTCAGGCAGTCCCGTGAGGACACCAGCTCTCGCTGAGCCTGCAGGCGGGTTGTGCCGTCGCGTCCTGAGCAGCCGAGGCAGTTCGAAAACCGCTGGGACGAAGCGTTTGAGGCGCCAGGCCAAATGGGCTAGGGGCGTCACGGCAACGACGCCCCGATTCCGGCGAATCGCCCTGACCGACTTGCGGGCAACCACCTCCGGTGTCGTGCAAAGCCATCGCGGCGGCGGCCTCTTGCGCACTGCGCCGGCAGTCGTCGGCACCGATTCAATGAACGGCGTCAGGACAAAACCGGGACAGACGGCACTTACTCCTATCTGGCTCCGAATGTGCTCCATCCGCAACGACTCGGAATATCCGACCAACCCGAATTTCGAAGCGGCGTAGGCGGAGAACTTGGGGAATCCACAGAGTCCAATCATGCTCGACACATTCAGTACATGGCCCTCGGGACGCCGCAACAGAACGGGAAGGAGCCGTTGGCAAATTTGAATGGGCGCCGCCAAATTGATCCTCAATAGATGTTCCCAGTCGTGTTCGGACATTTCAGCCGAGTTGCCTCGGTAAGCGACTCCGGCGTTGTTGACCAAGATGTCAATCTCACGCCAGCTTGCCAGCATCTGCTCGAGAGTTCCCTCGACAGCGGCCTTGTCGGCTAGATCCACTACGCCGCTGTTGACCTCGACGCCCATTTGCGAAATTTCAGCAACCGTCCGCTGTAGGCCAGCCTCATCGATGTCAAGCAGGTAAGTGTGGCACCCCGCCTTCGCTAGTTCCTTTGCGATTGCCTTGCCAATTCCGGACGCGGCGCCAGTAACTACGGCGCGTTTTCCTCGAAGAGTTCGCATAGTGGGCGACCGTCATTAGAAGAATGAAATCAAGGACGGCGCTTGCGAGCACACCGCACCGGCAGCCATTTACGCGGAGGCGCCGTTTTATGTCAAGATCAGCCTGACCCCGCCCGCGCTTCGATCTTCGGCGCTGCCAGTTGAGAAGGGCGAGTTGGCCGAGCGGAACAAAGCGATGGAGTTCAGGGGAGCCGGCTAAGAGCGGGTTCGCCTCAAGCGTCCTCTTTAGGATTCGACGAGCGAATAGAGTCCGCCGCGATCATGCTTGATTTTTCCTTGCTTCGCCAACTCCTTCCAGACCGCTTTGGGAAACTGGTTAGGGGGAGTGATCGCGCAAACGCCAGATCGTTGACCGGACGATGTCGGCCCGTATCCCATCCGCGACTCATCGTCCAGCCGCATCAGTTTCAGGCGTTTTCTGAACGCTTTCATGGCCAGCCGCAGCTCTTCTTTTGAAGGCGGCTCCGGCGTGACGGTCTCTTCCGACTCGGACATGGCGTTTCCAATCGTAACTGGATGGCGGTGGAGCAAGGCGGCGGCTTTCCCGCCATCAGGTTGTTTTTAGCCGATCGCGAGCCCGCTGTCAGCTTCATGCAAGCTCCCGGGTGGGCGAATCGCCCGCGCGTGACCGGGACGGCGGCAAGCGTCCTTTACCAAAACCGCTTGGCTCTCTACCATCCCTGTTTCGGAATCACCCTTGAACCGGACACGCTTGGCAGCTTGATATGGCCGTTTTGATCCAAATCCGTGACGCACATAAGAGCTACGGCGAGCAGGTTTTGCTCGACAGGGCCGAGGCGACTTTGATTGATGATGTCAAGGTTGGCTTCGTCGGCCGCAACGGGGCCGGCAAGTCGACGCTTCTGAGAATACTCTTGGATGAGGAGGAGTTGGAGTCGGGCGAGGTACTCAAGCATCCAGATCTGCGGATCGGTTACTTGCGACAACACGACCCGTTCAGGCCAAATGAGTCGGCTCTAGACTTTCTCATGCGGGATAGCAATCAGCCTGATTGGAAATGCGGAGAGATTGCCGGGCAGTTCGAATTGAAGGGCGCCTACCTGGAGGGGCCGGTCTCGCAGCTGTCGGGCGGTTGGCAGACTCGCGTGAAACTGTCAGCCCTGCTGTTGCACGAGCCGACTCTACTGTTGCTAGACGAACCAACCAACTTCCTCGACTTGAGAACTCAGATCTTGCTCGAGCACTTTCTCAGGGGATTTCGTCAAGCTTGCCTTATCGTTTCGCACGATCGCGCTTTCCTTGCCGCCACATGCACCCATACGCTGGATCTGTCCTTGGGAAAATTGACGATGTTCCCTGGGAAAATCGAAGCGTTTCTCGAATACCAGCAAGAGCGGCGAGAGCACGACATTAAGGTGAACGCCACGGTGCTCGCCAAGCAAAAGCAACTGCAGCGGTTCATTGCCAAGAACCGAGCTGGGGCGAATACGGCCAGTCAGGCAAGGTCGAAACAGAAGCAGTTGGACCGTCTGCAAACAACCGAGATCGCTGGTGACGAAGCGGTCGCCCATGTGCGGGCCCCGGTCGTCCAGCCGCGACAAGGGCCAGCCGTACGTTGCAACAAACTCGACATGGGGTACCGCCTCGACGACGACGGCAAACTCAGTATCGCCAACGACATCGACCTGGAGATCGAGCACGGGTCGCGGACGGCGATCGTGGGGGACAATGGACAAGGCAAGACGACGCTCTTGCGCACGCTCGTCGGTTCGCTCGAGCCGCTTGATGGCGAAGTGCGTTGGGGGCATCATTGCGAGATTGGCACTTACGCACAGCACGTTTATTCGAGCTTGCCGGAACGACAAACGGTGCTCGACTATCTCGAGTACAAGGCAGATGCTGGAACGACGAAGCAACACATTCTGGCATTGGCTGGTGCGTTGCTCTTTCGGGATTCACACGTCCAAAAGAAGATCGCGGTCCTCTCGGGCGGGGAGCGCGCGAGGCTCTGTCTCGCCGGACTCTTGCTCGGCACCTACAACGTTTTGGTGCTCGACGAACCCGGCAACCACCTTGATGTGGAAACCGCCGAAGCCCTTATGCAAGCCCTGCTGATCTACAGAGGCACGGTCATTTTCACCGCCCACGACCGCTACTTCATGCAGCGCGTGGCCACGTCCGTGATCGAAGTCCGCGACGGGCGAGCCAAGAACTACATCGGCAACTACGACGCCTACTTGTACGCGATGAATAAGGAAATTGATGAGGGCGAACGTCTGCTCAAGGCCGGGAAATCCAAGCAGCATGAGGGCCGCCGAATAGCCAAACAGGATCACCGCACCACACAGCGCGATCAGCGAAAGCTGCAGAAAGAAATCAGAAATGTGGAGCGGAAGGTTGCTCGCCTCGACGAACAAGCAAAACAACTCAACGCCGAACTGCTTCAGGAATCCGACGCCAAGGAAGCTCTGCGTTTGCACAATGAGGCTGCAGCCGTCAACGAAGAGCTGAGCGTAGCCGAGGAGCGTTGGCTTGAATTGCAGGAGCGGATCGCGGAGGCGAACTGAGCATCCTAGTCCATGCGTTTTGGTTGCAGGTCTCGCAGTCGCATCGCATGCGGTTGGCCTGGGAGCTGTTTTGTTGTTTTGCGCTCCGATATCACTGGTTTTCCGCTGATTGGCGCGATACGCTTTAGGTATGCCAAATTCAGAAGCTAAAGCAGTGCATCCCTTCTCCATGACCCATGTCCTGCTCGCAGGCTTAGCGGTTCTGCTGGCCATCACAATTGGTTTCGTGGCGAGTGCGCCGCGAGAAACGTCGACGATCGAGGTTGTTCGCGGCGGTTCTTCATTCCCGCCATCAAAGCTGGAGTTCTCTACAACAACGTTGGGATCTGAGCCTCGCGATCAACCTAAGATAACGAACCTGCAAATCGTCGATTTTGACCGTGACGGCGTGATGGACGTGATCGCCTGCGACGCTCAACAGCAGCAGGTGATTTGGTATCAACAGACGGCTATTGGCGAGTGGAAGGAACGGCCGCTTGGAACGGAGCCTTTGGCTGGGCCGGCGCACGCCACAATCGTGGATTTGGACCAAGACGGCGACAATGACGTCATCGTTTCGTTATTGGGCGACGTCTGGCCCACTGATGAACGCGTGGGAGCGGTCGTGTGGCTCGAGCAGGTCGATGATTTCGTATTCGAGCAGCGCGTCTTGCTCGACGACCTGTGGCGCGTGACCGATGTGCAGGCGGCCGATTTTGATAAAGATGGCGATCTCGACTTGGCCGTCGCCGTGTTTGGCTTCATGCATGGAGAAGTGCTTTGGCTCGAGAACGACGGGAAGCAAGTCTTCAGTGACCATCGACTGTTTGCCTCGCCGGGCGCGATTCATGTTCCCGTCGCCGACTATGACCGCGACGGCGACCTCGATTTTGCGACTGTGCTCACCCAGGACGAAGAGGAGATCTGGATCTTCGAGAACAAGCCGAAAGTTTCTGACGATAAATCGGCTGGAGCGGCGGATCAGTTCGCCCCGCGATTGGTCGCGTTCTCCTACAATTTTGACTTGGGTGGCGCCGGGCTGGTGGCGAACGATCTTGATGACGACGGTGATATGGATCTGGTGTTGTCGGCGGGCGACAACCTGGATCTCCTGCAGCATTATCCGCAGCCCTACCACGGGTGTTATTGGTTTGAAAACCTGGGAGATTGGAAATTTGAGCGGCGACGGATTGCGACCTTCGGAGGAACCTACGGAGCCGCCGTCGCCGATTTGGATTCTGACGGCGACAAAGATGTCGTGCTTGTCAGTATTTTCAACGATTGGATGGACGCCAGTTCGTCCAGCATGGTTTGGCTGGAGAATGACGGCAACCAACAGTTCACGACCTGGGAAATCGCCAAGAGCCCTTCGCATCTTGTCACCGTGGCGTGTGGCGACATTGACGGCGACGGCAGGAATGACATCGTGGCCGGTGGGATGCACCTGATGGAGCCTTTCAATCGGCTGGGGCGAATCACCATGTGGCTTAGCGGCAAGAGGCAACCATAGATGCGACGCACAACCATTCTCTTACTGCTGGCCGTCGCTGTTCAGTTCGGCTCACTTGCTTGGCTGCTCGCAGCCCGTCCTGCTACCCCGCTCGCTCCGTTACCCGACCTATCTCTTCTCGATTCAATCACCGCCACCGAGCTTCAGCGGGCGCGGAACAGTTGTGTTTCCGGGGACGAGTACCAAAGCTTGGGCAGTTCCTATTTCGCCTACGGTTTCTTTCCGGAGGCCGCTGTCTGCTATGAGCTTGCCAACCAATTGGATCCCACGGACCCCCGGAGTCGGTTCGAGTGGGCGTTTTGTCTCTCGCACGCGGGTCGTTACGCTGAATCAACGCTTCGCTATCACGAGGCGATTGAGCTTGGAGCGGCGCGGCCGGACTGTTTGTTCTTCATCGGCCAAAACCACTTGCGAGTGGGGCAGTTGGAAGATGCCAAGAGTGTGTTTGCCCAGGCTGGCGAGCTTCCGGTGGCGAGATATGAACTGCAAAAGATCGCCATGCGGGAAGGCGACTTGGCGAATGTGGGGCAGGAGCTTGCCGATCTGCGCACGAAGTATCCGACGGGGACGGACGTCTATTACTTGAGCGCCCGGTTCGAGAGCATTCATGGGCGAACGCGAACCGCGAATCGGTACCTCGACCAAGCGGGCCGGGCGTCGGGACGACTACCAGGGCCTTTCCCGATCGAGTCTGATAGGCTCCAGGACGTCCATGCGGCGATTGGTCTGGCGCGCCAACGCAATGAGGCTCGGACGGTTTTGGAATCGAATTCCGAACAGGACGAAGCCACTTTGCGAAACTTGAGTGAGTTGCGCTGGTACGCCGAGGATATCGACGTGCTGGCGGAAATGGCCATGCGGCGAAAGGAGACGCCAAGGGCGCTTCAGCTATTGAACGAAGTCGTGGACCGCGGCCCGACCATGGATAGCTTGTGGCGATTGGGCGACGCGTACGCGGCGAGCAATCAGCCGCGGGAAGCAGAACAGGCTTGGTTGGGGGCGATCGCGCTGGGGCAAGGCAATTACGGGCCGCTGGCTGAACTCCACTACGGTGTGTCGCAGTTCTACGCCAGCTTGAACCGCCTCGAAGAAGCTGAAGCGCAACGGGCCGAAGGGCTCAAGTGCGCTGGCGTCGCGGCGTTCCAGGCGGGAGAGTACAAAGACGCCGCCACGCACTTGGAGAGTTCCTCGAAACTCGCCCCGAATTTCCATCAAACTTGGTTCTATTTGGCCGAATCGCTTCGACTGGACCAAAAGCATGCCGAGGCGGTTCACGCCTATCGTCGATGCTTGGCGCTCGCGCCCAATCACGGACGAGCGATCGCCGGGGTCAAATTGAATGAAGTGCCGTAACTCGAGGGGATCTTCCGCTCCGACGCTACATGGGCGCGATTCTTTCTGATCCTACGTCCGTCGTGAGAGTCACGTGGGCGTTAAACGACTGCAGAATCAGCTCGTGCTTTAGGTCTTGATGGCGCGCCGAGTCCCAGCGGTCGTTGAACTCCCAAGGGTCGTCCTGCAAGTCGTAGAGTTCGCCCAGGTTGTGGTCGTGGTAGACAACGAGCTTATGCCTGTCGGTGCGATGCATTGTCGCAAACGTGCCGCTGCCCCCAGTAAAGTGGGAGTCGAGCGAATCGAAGTACTCGCTGCGAGCATAATCGCGAATCCGCTCGCCGCTTTCGTCGCCGCAAAGGACAGGCAAGAGCGAACGGCCCTGGAAATAGTCGGGTTGTTCGACGTCGCATAAGTCCAGCAACGTGGCGCTCATGTCGAGTAGTTCGACGAGCCCGTTGGCTTGCAGATTCTGCTGAAACCGGCTTGGCGAGGAGAAGATCAGCGGCACGCGCACCAGTCCTTCATAGAAGCGGCATCCTTTGTACATCAGCCCGTGGTCGCCGAGCGATTCGCCGTGGTCGGAGGTGAAGAGAATGACCGTGTTTTCTCGTTGCCCCGTCGCCTCGAGCGTTGCCAGGATTCGGGCCAGCTGATCGTCGACCTGGGCGATCATGGCGTAATAACGAGCTTGGGCCGTCTTGCCGTCCGGCGCGTCGGGATCGTTTTGGAAATCGACGTTCGCCAATTTCTGCTGCTGTTTGAGATCACTCGCTTGAACGTAGGGGCCAGGCATCTCAGCTGGATCGAATAAGTCTGCGTAGGACCTGGGCGGAATGAACGGCGGGTGGGGGTCATAGACGTTGATGTTTAGCAGCCACGGCTTCGCTCGCTCTTGACGAATGAACTCAATCGCCATTTCCGACGCCCATGTCGTTTGATGGAACTCAGCCGCGACGCGATCATCGCTTGCCCGCAGCGCATCGAGATCGCCGCCGCGATCTCGGACCCAGTCTGCGTAGTCGTGTCCTTTCGGCCAGTCGTCGCGAGGGGCGTGGCTGAATTTCCAGTAGCTGAACGCATCGTCAATCCGCGGTTCTGTACGGTGACCGGCGCTAGTCAGATGAAACTTGCCGATTAGTCCGCACTGATAACCTGCTTCGGCGATCAACTTGCTTATCAACGGCGGCCAGTCTGGGAAAGACTCGTTTCCGTTGCGGGTGTTATGAACACGAGACGCGTACAGCCCCGTCATGAACGACGATCGACTCGGAGTGCAGATTGGGCTTTGGCAATAGGCCCGCGTGAAGGCGACGCCCTGCCGCACAAGCGAGTCGATTGTCGGCGTGCGCACGAATGAGTTGCCCAGTGAGCCGATTGTATCGAACCGTTGCTGATCGGTGCAGTACCAGAGAATGTTTGGACGGTCTGTCATTTCGGTTCGCGATCGCTTTCCGGTTGAGTTTGATTTGTCTGGCGGCGTCGAGCGAGCGACCAGCCCGCTAAGGCCACCGCGATACAAAAGAACGCCAGCGAAATTGGTCGAGTAAAAATCGGCAGGAAACTCCCGCCCGACTGCATCAGCCCGGCCGCCAGATGTTCTTCCGCGACAGGCGAAAGGACAAAGCCGATCACGAACGGCGCCAGTGGGATCTTGGCCCGCTCCATCAGGCAGCCGGCAACTCCAAAGCCGAGCATGATCCACACATCGAACATGCGATTCGCTAGTGCGTAGGATCCGACGACGCAGAACACAAGAATGATCGGCAGCAGATAGGCGCGGCGCACTCGGCTTAGTTTTGCAAGCCAGCCTACGGAGGCAAACATCACAGCGAACATCATCAGGTTGGCCACAAGCATCGCGCTGATGATCGTGTGGACGGCAACCGGATTATGTTCAAACAGCAGCGGGCCCGGTTGCAAGCCGTGAATCACGAGCGCGCCCAGCAGTATGGCGTCGATTACGCTGCCCGGGATTCCCAGGGCGATCAGAGGAATCAATGCGCCGCCGACTGTGGCATTATTGGCCGCCTCGGAAGCGATAATACCCTCCTCGCTGCCATGGCCGAACTCGTGCGGCGTTTTGGAAACGCCCTTCGCGGCCGAGTACGCCATGACGGAGCCGATGTTTGCGCCGATGCCAGGGAGTATCCCCACCCAGGTTCCGATTAGAGACGAGCGGAGTAGGTTGAGCCCATGTCGGCGGATATCTCCGAAGCTCATCATCATCCCCCGCCGCGACAAGGCGACCGGCTCGGCATCGCGTTCAAGATCAAGAATGTCGTTAATGACTTGGCTGATTGCAAACAGGCCGATCAGCACCGGGAGGAGTTTGAAACCGTCGGCCAATTCCGTGAACCCCATCGTCAAGCGAACTTCGCCCGTCGCCGGTGAGGCGCCCGGCATGGCAATCAGGATTCCAAGCATTCCGGAGAGCAGGCCCTTGCTCAGAGACGGACCGCTGACGCTAGCGATCAGCACCAACGCCATTAACACCAGGCTGAAAAACTCGAAAGGACCGAGTTGGGTGGACCAATTGGCAGCGGGTCGAGAAATTAGCAGCAGGAAGACCCACGAGATCATGCCTCCGATCAGGGAGGCGGTGATGCCCAGGCCGAGGGCTCGTCCCGGCTGACCTGACTTCGCCAGCGGATAGCCGTCCAGCGTCGTCATGATCGAAGCGGGCGTGCCGGGCATGCGAAGCAGCGTGGCGGTGATGAGCCCTCCGCTTACAGAGCCGACGTACATCGACACCAACAACACTAGCGCGGCTCCGCTATCCATGTCGTATGTGAGTGGCAAGGTCAGCGCAATCAGCATTGCGCCAGTCAAGCCAGGTACGGCGCCGACGATAACGCCCAGCACCGTTCCCAACAGAATCCACCCCACCATTTCGGGCGATGTCAGCAGCTGGCTCAAAGTGTCAAAGAAATTCGCCACACAACAACTTTCATGAATGGTAGGGGCTAGGGGAGGTCAATCACGAGAACGTTCGTCAGAATGAAGTGCAGACCGATGCTCATCACAATCGCGATCAGGGCCAATGGCGGGAACGTCCGCATTCGCCCATGTGCAAGTACTCCGCCAAGCACGGGGACAAAGAGGATCGTGGCAGTGCGAAAACCAAACAGCCCAGCGGCCATCGCTCCGACATAGGCAATGGTCAAGATCGCGCACGCGATGGCCAAGCGGACTTCTGCTCGAGCAGGTTGCGAGCCTTCACTCGGTTTGTCAGGATCGCGGATTCTGCCAGCTCGCTTCGATTGCAGGAGGACGACAAACGCCAGGGCGATGACGACGCCAGCGACGATCGCGGGGAAGTTTGGCAGCGAATTTGGGCGGTCGGCTGCGACTTCGGCGATGCGGCGTTCGCGATCAACGAGCTTCTCACGCAACGCTTCGCCTTCGAGGAAGATCGGGTCATAGACAATTTCGCTGAGCTTGGCGCGGACCGATTCACTCTGCATCGCCCGTCTCAAAGCGTTGCGAATTACGGCGATTCGATCCACTGGCGTACCCTTCGGCGCCCACCAGAAATGGGTGTTGGAGGCGATGACATCGAATCCTTGCTCGCGCGCAGTCGGTGTTTCGTGAATACTAGCGTGGCGTTGTTCGGACAGCAGCGCGATCGCCCGCAAACCGGCTGGACGAAATTGCACGTACTCGGCAATCGAAAACGCTGAGACGGCGATATGGCCGCCTTGCATCATCGAAAAACGCTTCGCGCCGCCGCCAGCCTGAACATAGCGAAAGGCCGCACTCGGTTTTGCCTTCTCGAGTAGCCGCCCTGCAAAATGGCTTGGGGCGCCAAGATTCGCGCCGAACAGAAGCGTGTCGGGTTTCAAGGCCGCTTCGCTGAGCAAATCCTCGAGGGTCTTGTAGGGTGAAGCGACTGGGACGG
The DNA here is from genome assembly GCA_964635375.1 of uncultured Pirellulaceae bacterium. Lineage (GTDB taxonomy): Bacteria > Planctomycetota > Planctomycetia > Pirellulales > Pirellulaceae > CAZMNY01. Next base: position 10,124 of record CAZWOU010000100.1, read on the forward strand.
CAATGACCATCCCTACCTGTGACGTGGCGGCAATCGGCTCGAACGCCTCGGGCCCCCAGGGGACATTGCCGGAATACTTGGCCGTGAGAATCGCTTCGTGCAGACAGAGTACCGTATAGCCGTCGGGTCTGGCGTTCTTAACGCGCCGACTGCCCACCGTGGCGCCGGCGCCCGGCACATTGATGATCACCATGGGCTCTGTCAACAGCTGCTCGTTCTCAACAGCCTGCTGTACGATTCGCGTAAACATATCGCTTCCGCCCCCGGCGCCAAACGGAACGACCACTTTGATGGGGCGTCGCGGAAACTCGACGTCCCCGTCTCCAAGTTGCCCGCATCCGCTCATGGGGCCAACCAGGCCGCACAGGCCGAGCGCGATCATCGCCGGAAACAAGGCACGCTGCACATGCTGGCCGTCAAGTTGGCGAAGGATGAAACGCAAGTGATTCTCGTCTCTCGTTGCCTTAGGCGAGCGGTGGAAACATCTTCAAGATCTCGGGGCGGACCCCGCCAATCCAAACCCAGCCATCTCGCGTGTCGGTCACAGAAAAATACGGAATCGCGACCGCGTTCTTGGCGCGGCCCAAAAACATCGTCAGGACGGTCAGAATCACGCCGAGCAAGATGAAGGCGGCGTGAAAGTAGGCGAGCGCAGCACCGGCGAAGATCCAGGCGAAGGAAGACCCAAAGACCGCCCACCCCCAGCGCAATTTCCTTCTGTTCTCACCCGCCCATTCCTTGCTCAGCGGCAGAGTTAGTGAGACACGTTGCCCCTGAATTCGCTGCATGATCGCGTAACCGACAGCGCCGCCGAGCACGGCGGTCAGGCTGCGAGACGATTTGGGAAGAAACCGTCCGCTCAGTGAAAACTCACCCGTCGTTTCGACAAGCGACTTGAAGCAAATCAGCGGCAGCATCGCGCCCTCGGCGGGGACCACCAAGAGCTGGCCGTCGCGAAAGACGCCCTGTGGCGACGGTGCGGATTGTGATTCCGCCTGCGGGGACGAATACGGGTTACTTGACATGAAGTCTGTGGCTTCCCAATTCCAGACACGATGCCTTGAAAACGGATGATCGAAGGCAAAGACCAGTGGGTATGGCGTTGCCAAGCCTCTGAATCTAACGTGAGACCGATCCGGTTTCCAGGCATGGATGCAAACGCGGCCCTGGACTGCCGATTTCACGGCAAACTTTGCGTGCGAAAAGCGACAGAGCCCGTATTAGCTGACCAAGGCTTCCTTGTCGACTGTGCTGTCGAACACAATCGCAGGGTCGACAGCGAAACCAGCGCTGTCTTCGATATCCGAATCCATCCGGAAGCTGTGGGTGTCAGGTTTCGTCGCGAAGGGACTTTCGTCCGCCCTACAATCGCCGAAACTGATGCCTAGCGCGCGGGCTGCCTGCACCGCCGAACCATTGTGGTCGACGCGGCGGAGCTCGTGAACAGCATCCGAGATCGGCACGCTGCTAATCTCAGGCGGACTATAGCAGACCATCTCGCCCAACTTGCCTTCCACAATGAGCCGCACCGCGTGGGCGCCGTATTGCGTCGCCAACACGCGATCAAACGTGGTTGGGTCGCCCCCTCGCTGCAGATGACCGAGGACAGCGACGCGCGTGTCGCGCTGCAGCCGTCGTTCGATTTCGTCCGCCACAACTTGGCCGATGCCGCCAAGTCGAGCTTGCGCGCCGGATTGGTCTTTGCCGACATGACCGGCATCGGGCAACTCGGCTCCTTCGGCAACTACCACGAGCGTAAAACGTTTGCCTTGGCTCTCGCGATTGAGAATCTTGTGGCACACGCTCTCCCACGTCCAGGGTATCTCTGGAAGCAAAATCACGTCGCCGCCACCAGCGATTCCCGAATGCAGCGCGATCCAACCCGCGTGCCGTCCCATCACTTCGAGCACCATGATGCGTTCATGACTGGCCGCGGTTGTATGCAATCGATCAAGGGCGTTGGTGGCGCACTCAATCGCGCTATCGAAGCCGAAGGTAAATGCGGTTGCCGAAAGATCGTTGTCGATCGTCTTGGGTACGCCCACGACCGGGATCCCATATTCATGGAATTGTTGAGCGATCGAGAGCGATCCGTCGCCGCCCACACAGACCAGCCCTTCGATACCGAGTTGATCGACGGTTGTCTTGACTCCGGCCAACAACCTGGGCTCGATTTCCTGGCGATTAGACACCCCGACCGTGGCGACGAACCGCCCTTTATTGGTCGAGCCCAAGATCGTGCCGCCCTGCTTCAAGATACCGGTCGTGTTTTCTGGCGTTAGCGACTTGTAGCAAACCGGATCATAAAGGCCTTCGTAGCCCTTTAAGAACCCAACACAGTCGAAGCCCAGCTGCCAGGAGGCCTTGACCACGCCGCGGATGACCGCGTTCAGGCCCGGGCAATCGCCGCCACTCGTCAATACGCCAATGCACTTTCGTTTCATCGCTCACAAACCCCTCAACTGTTGATCTTGTCCCGCAAGGCAACGGTGGCCCCCTTCGACCGAGGGAGCCGGCTGTCGAGTGCCCTGCAAACGTAGGTTGCAAAAATCACCTAGGCCGCGCCGGTTTGACTTGGCGGAGGTGCGGAAGAGAACGACTGGTGGGAAGAATCCGAATGTCAGGACTCGTTTGTCAGCGACTCTCGCCAAACGAGCCGTTGACGCCGACTAGATCGGCTGACCCTATCGGTAGCAAATTGCCACATCTGAATTGCCAGCCAACGCGCCGAACTGCCCGTTCTCGTCGAGCACAGACAGCTTTCCCAGGCAGATCTTCTTGTGCCAGTGGAATGCTGGACGGAACGGGCGATCGTTGGTCTTCGGCGCGGAGCGAAAAGCATAGAGAGCCCCATGATTGGGGCAGCGGGAGTCGGACGCCGGGCCGGGCGTTGGTTACTCGTCCGTCGCAGTCTCGACTAGATTTCGCCAGAACAGCCGAGCTTTCTCGTGGGGGGCCAGGACCTGCCGGCGCTTCGCCTCGTCCTCCAGCTCAATTCGCCCGATCCGCTCGTCGACCCAGTCGCTAAAGAACGAGGCCGCTTTGCGGCTGACTCGAGACTTTCCACCGATCTCGACGTAATAGGGCCCGGTGCTGGCGAAGCGATAGGTTTCCGAATTGTTGGTCACAGCTCGAACTAACAGCCAGCCGCTCTGTTCGAAGACGACGTTCGGCAAGCGGCCGCCCGCCTTGGCGTAGTCGGCCAGACGAACTTCATGCACGACCCTGCCATCCCGGACGACTTCCAGGTAGTCGACTTTGTCTCGAAGGGCAAGATTCAGCTGGATACTCAGCTCAACAGTTTCTCCGCTCTGGGCTGAAAAAACATGGCCAGGCAGTTCACCGTTCACACGGGGCCGCAACATCGGGCCGTTGGTGACCATGACGCGGCCGGCTCGTAACCCTTCAAACCACTTGTCGTAGGTGAAGTCACCGTCGATGTGAACGTAAGTCCGGTTGTATCCGACTGGGTTTGCCAGCACTCCGGAGGCGCTGCCCGCAGAGGGTGGAATTCTCAGACCGCAATTGAGCAACTGGTAGTAAATGTGCGTTGTCCAGCGCCCATTCCCCAGCGCACCGGGATAGAGAAGCTCGTCACGCGGCTTGCCCCAGGCTTCGGTGGCAAGCACTCCGTCACGATGCATATGATTGTGGGCCAGTCCGATGCTGTCGATTTGGCCGGTGGCGACCCACGTCGGCACGTCCCACCAAAACGGCTTTTCGATGTCCACGTGGACGTCGGCGTGCTCTTTGGCTTGGTTCAGAAAACGAACGGGCGAGGGGTGCTCGCGGTCCGCATCGGTGATCGGCAGCGGCTGTTTGAGGTTGAAGTACAGGAGCGCGCCGCCGCCCCGCTCGTCCTCGCCAGCCATCACGTTGTAGTAACGATCGAAGTCGAAGCGGACCGTTTGAGCTTCCGGCACTTTCGCGTCGGACCAGAGGTTCTTCCGATTCCACCAGGTAATCACTGGGGCGATGTGCAGATCTTCGGCCAGCATCAGCAACCTGATGTCCTTGAGCGGCCGGTGAACATGCAGCTCTCCCGACCACCAGTGTTCGTTCTTCATATCAACGAAGCGGACCATTTCGACACTCTTGGCGTCTTTGGCGCCCGTGCGAATAACGAAGTTTCCTCGGCGAACCCGGTACTCCGGCCCTCGCTCCAATTCGAACGTGTAGTTGCCCCGCGGCAGCTTGAAGACGACGCTTCCTGGAAACACGAAATGGTCTTTCCACTTCACGGCGCCACGAGGAAAAACAGGGGTCCCTCGCTGGTTTTTCAAGTGCATGCGAACGGCAATCGGACGGCCAGTATCCTTGTCCACAACGCTCAGTTCCAACTCACCGCGGGCGGCCGCGGCCGATCGAATGACAGATTGCAGGGACGCGGCGACGAGCAGGCCAATCACTAGGCGAAGCAGAAAATAGCTCGATAATGGACGGCGTGCGTCGCAGTTCTTCATCAGAGCTCACTTTCGCGGCAGGAGTGAATGGGGCTTTTTGCGCGTGAAAACATCCGCGCCGCCGCCGCCGTCCAACGCGGCCTGAACAACTTAGCCTGAACCGCCTGTCCCGTGCAACGCTTCCCCTACAATACGTCGTTTACAGTGCATCGTTGGGCTCAGGAGAACCCCAGTCGCCTTGAAGGGCTTGAGCGTCCGCACCTACAATGGCAGAGCCGGAAAGCAACGCGGAATCGGCTCGATAGAACGCCCAGCGCGGACCGAGCCGCCGCTAGAGTGTATCGAGACGATTCGATACGAGCCCCTCAAAGAATGGCAAACAGCACCGATGGCTGAGGATTACTATCAAACCTTGGGACTGGCCCGCGACGCCTCGCAGTCGGATATCGACACGGCCTATCGCAACCTTGCGCGAAAGCACCATCCTGATCTCAATCCAGATGACAAGCGAGCCAAGGAGAAATTTCAGCAGGTTCAAAACGCCTATGACGTGCTCAAGGACCCGGAAAAACGGCAGATGTTCGACCGCTATGGGAGCGGGTTTGAAAACATGGGCGGGGGGCAGGCGCATTCGGGTGGATTTGACGATTTCGCCCAGATGTTTGGCGGGCAAGGGGGCGGCGGAAACGCAGGCTTTGAGGACTTATTTCGCCAATTCGCGGGCGCCGGGGACGGCGGAAGAGGTCGCGGCAGACGAGCCCAGCCGCCGCGGCGAGGCCGCGATATCGAACACGAAATCCAGGTCTCGCTGAAGACCGCCATCGAAGGCGGAGAGACTGAACTCCGCCTACAACGCGCCGATGGTGCGATGGAGTCCATCACCGCGAAGATTCCCGCCGGAATCGAAAACCGCAAGAAGATTCGCCTGCGAGGCAAAGGAGAAGCCGGTGCCCACGGCGGGCCAGCCGGGGACATACTGATCCGAATCGCCGTCGCATCGGACCCCGTCTTTCAACGACTTGGGGACGACTTGATTGTAAAAACGCCCGTGACGGTCGGCGAAGCTGCGCTCGGCGCCAAAATCGATGTCCCAACGCCCCGCGGAGAGATTACGTTGACCGTGCCGCCTGGCTCTAGCTCAGGTACGCGGCTCCGAGCCAAGGGGCAAGGCGTGACGTCCGCAGCCGGCAAGACAGGCGACCTATACGCTGAACTCAAGATTCTCTTGCCGAAAGAGATCGACGAACGTTCTGCCGAGCTGCTACAGGAATTTCAGGATCGAAACGCCGAATCGCCTCGTGAGAATCTGAAATGGTGAACTACGGCCTGCTAGCACAGACGCTTTGGCAAGACGCACCCTTGCTCCAACTCTCGCTGCTGCTTGCCGAGTCGGCGACGAAACCGCCAATCCTGCAAATGTCCAGCGAAAACCGGTTCCGCGCTTTGGCCCTGGTCGCCCTGCTCCTTTTTCTCGGCCTCGTCCTGATCGCGCTCACCTGGCTGGGCGCGCGTTTCACGCGACGCTACATGAACCGCGACAGTCGAGCGACTGTCCTCGAGGATAGTAGGCCACGGCAAGACGATTGGACCGATCTTCCCCTCGATCACGAGCCCCGAATCAAGGATTGACGCGGCAGCAGTAGGTCTGCCCTTCGCATACGATAATCTCTCGCAACGCAAATTCACCAAGCCGGCGCCCACTACCGATGCCTAAGCCCCAAGCATTCCGCGCAAATCAGCGAGTTCGAAAACAGCTCGATTTCGACCGAGTTTACGCTCAAGACGCTTTCGCAGCTGACAAGGTGCTCGTTGTTCGCGGCTGCCTTAACGGGCTGAAGGGCCCACGTCTTGGGCTCTCGGTTTCGCGGCGGGTCGGCAATGCGGTCGTCCGCAACCGCTGGAAACGTCGGATTCGCGAGTCGTTTCGGACTCAGACCGAACGGATGCCCACGGGGGTCGATCTCGTGGTGCGGCCCAAAAGGGGGGCCCTCCTTTCGGCCAAGGCGATTCGAGCTTCCCTCCCCTTGTTGGCAAACCGAGTCGCCAAGCAGCTGAAACGGAGCAGTCAATGAGGGCATATGGACGATGGGTGAGTGAGTCTTTCTCACTGCTCTTGATACTCGGCGTTCGACTCTATCAGATATTCCTCAGCCCCATCTTTGGCCAATGGTGTCGATTCACGCCAACCTGCAGTCACTATTTCATCGGCGCAGTGCGAAAACACGGTCCCGTTCGAGGTTCCGTCAAAGGCGCCTTACGCATCCTTCGCTGCCACCCCTTTCACCCCGGCGGCCACGACCCGCCGTGAGACCAAACGAGCGGCGCTATTATTGGCGTTTTGGCGATCTTCTCCTCCGTCGTCTCGGTCCAAAGGCGGACAATTTGGAGGCGGGGCCGCCAGCGGCAACTCGCCTGCTTTGACAGCATGCCAGCTCGCTTGAGCCGAGAAAATCCAGCTAATCGACGTTGACTTTCTCCCTTGTGTCTTGTAACGTCCCGCCCCGCATGTCCCTTTGTCCGCGGGTTCGGTCCATTTGTTTGGCGCCGCTTCGAAAGGAATTGGAGCGACCATGACGACCACGTCTCGACGAAAATTCTTGCTCACGCTGTCCGCAGTTTGCGCTAGCGGCGCCGCGGCAGGTGGGTGCACCACGCCCTTGTTTCGCGGGCAGAGCCCCGAGCAGGCCGAATTCGTTGATCAAACGATCTCTGAGGACGACGCTGCCCAACTGGTGCGTGATTACGCGCTGCCAACGGGCACCCATTACGTCAAGTTGGAGGCCATTGGCTTGGTGACCGGCTTGGAGCGAACCGGCAGCGATCCACCCAACTCGACAGCCCGGCAGCGGCTGTTGAACGAGATGAAGACCCATGACGTCTCCAAACCCGAGTCTATTTTGGCGTCGGACGCGACAGCCATGGTCCACGTCCGCGCGTTTCTCCCTCCAGGCGTGAGGGAGGGTGATCAGTTTGATGTGGAAGTCAGGCTGCCCAAACGATCCGATTCAGGCAGCCTCGTAGGAGGTTGGCTCATGGCGTCTCGGCTTCGCGAAGCGGCGGTTTTGGGCGGCACGCTTCGCACTGGCGACGTCGATGGCCTCGCAGTGGGCAAGGTCTACACCAGCGAAATGTTCAACAAGAATGACGCTGAGGACGGCGTTCGCATCGCTCGGGTTCTCGGCGGAGCGACAGCGACCAAATCGAGGCCATTGGGGCTGCGAATTCTAAGGGCACATCGCACGATCAAGACAAGCTCGATCGTGGCTGCGGCGATCAACCAACGATTTCACTATTACGACGGCAGTCTCAAACAGGGAGTGGCCACTCCCAAGAGTGACGATTACATCGAGCTCGCGTTGCCGTCGCGATACAAGAACAACATCAAACGATTCATGGACATTTCCTCGCGAATCCCGGTGGATGAGTCGTCATCCCTACGGGCCCAGCGAATGGCGTCTCTTGAGCGAGAGCTGAATGAGCCGACGACGACGGCAGAGGCGGCGATGCAGCTGGAGGCAATCGGCAAAGACGCCATCAGCGTGCTAATGACCGGGATGAACTCGCCAGACCCCGAAGTACGCTTCTACGCGTCGGAAGCCCTGGGCTATTTGGATGTGGCCGAAGCGGCGCCGATCCTCGGCCACATCGCCGCCACAGAACGGGGATTCCGCTGGCATGCCCTCACTTCGCTCTCGACAATGGACCACGTTGCGGCCTACGACGCCCTCTCGGCTTTGCTCGAGCAACCGAGTGCGGAAACTCGCTACGGGGCTTTCCGGGCGATGCAGACGCGAAACAAGCGGGATCCGTTGATCCGGGGCAGTGTGCTGGGCAACTCTTTCGCTTTCCATTCGATCCAGAGTTCGTCCGAACCCATGGTGCATTTCAGCCGCACCCACCGACCGGAAATTGTCGTATTTGGGAAAGACGCGGAGATTCAGCCGCCCAAGTTTCTCTTCGCGGGCAAGAAAATCCTGCTCAAAGCCCAAGCAGATGGGCAGGTCAAAGTCACTCGTTTCGCGCTCGGAAACGACAAAGATCAATCGGTCGTCGTCTCTCCGCTCTTGAGCGACATTATTCAGGCGATCGTAGAAGTGGGCGGCGGCTACCGGGAGGTCTTCGAAGGCCTCTCTAATGCCAAGGATATGGGCTATTTGACCGCCCGTTTCGTAGTCGATGCGCGGCCTCGACTGGGGCGGCGATTTGATCGCATCGAGCCAGATCCCGATCAACCAGCAGGCTCACCGACGCCGATCCGCACTGCGACTCCGGTCCCGGACCTGTTCGTGAACCGCTTGGACGCGGTCGATCGCAAGCAGCCGCTGGACGAGCCCTCTTATGCAGAGGAGGAGCCAGGACCGACGACCTGGAGTAGAATGAAGGGCTGGTTCGGCGGAGAATAACCCCGCGGTATCCGCCCTCGCACCCTCCACCTCTGATCTGATTGGCCGCAAATGGGCCACCCAACCCCATGCTGAAGGCACTTGAGTTATACGGCTTTAAGAGCTTCGCGGACCGCACGCGATTCGAATTCCCTGAGGGAATTACGGTCGTCGTCGGCCCCAATGGGTCTGGGAAATCGAATATCGTCGATGGCATCAAGTGGGTTCTAGGCGAGCAAAGCGCCAAGAGCCTGCGGGGCAAGGAAATGTCCGATGTCATTTTCAAGGGCAGCGGACAGAGCGGCCGCAAAGTGATGAACACGGCCGAGGCCACGCTGATCCTGGACAATCTCGACCGGCAGCTTGAGGTCGATGCTCCCGAGGTGCACGTTACCCGCCGGGTCTATCGGAGCGGCGAGGGCGAGTATCTGATCAACGGACAGCCGTGTCGGCTTCGCGACATCAGGGACCTGTTTCGCGGATCGGGCGTCGGCGCCGACGCCTACAGCCTGATCGAGCAAGGCAAAGTCGACAAGTTGCTCCAGGCCGGGGCCAAAGATCGGCGAGCGATTTTTGAGGAAGCGGCGGGAATCAGCCGATTCAAAGCCAAGAAGATCGAAGCTCAGCGGCGCCTCGAGCGAGTCGATCAGAATCTGTTGCGGCTCTCGGATATTGTCGAGGAGGTCGAAAATCGGCTCCGCAGCGTCCGCTCCCAGGCTTCCAAGGCCAAGCGATACCGGGAGTACAGTGACCGTCTTCAACAACTGCGGACCGACGTCGGCCGCACCGACTGGCGCAGGCTGACCGATCGGCTCGACGAAATTGAGGCGGCACTTAAGCAAACTAACCTGGCAGTCGATTCCTCGAACGCCCAGATCGAATCCGTGGAAGCCAGGATTCTCGAATCGGATACTGAGGTCCTCGGCTACGGCGAATCGATTCGAACGGCGGAGGCCAAATCAGCTAGAAACCGCGAGCAGATCGCCTCGCTCGAATCTCAAATCCAGCATCAGCGAACGCTGGCGGCCGAGTTGGAACTCGATGACATGTCGCGCCGCGAACAGCTGGCCACAATATCCGGTAAGGCAGGCGATCTACAGCTTCAGGTCCGCGATGCCCACCAGCAGGCGGACGACGCGTCCGCGGCGCGAGACAAAGCTCGCGCTCGGCTCGACGAACTCGACGCGGCCCGATCCGAATCGGCGGCGGGCCTCGAACGGCTCCGCCGCAAGATCGAGACATTGCGGCAACAATATCTCGAAACGATGCGCGAATCGACTCAGCTCAGCAATCGCGTCAGTTCTCGTAGATCTGAAATGGCGGCTCTCGAATCGACGTCTGAACGTTGTCGAGACCGGCTTGAGGAGACCACCAAGGCCCTGGACGCCGCCCAAGCAGAACTTGCTGTGGTCGAAGTTCAAGAGGCCGATATTGACGCCCAACTGGCCGACGTTTCCGATCGCCTCGAAGCGGCCCAAGTGGAACTGACCGAGAATCGACGGCTGGTCGCCAGGCGGCAGGAAGAGATCGCCGTTGTCCAGGGTCAAAGCAGCGGCGTCTCGCACCGTATTGACGTGCTGGTCGATCTCGAACAGAAACTCGAAGGCCTGCCGAACGGAGTGAAAGAGACGCTTCGCCACTGGCAAGAGGGGCGAGAGGGCTACGAGAATGTGCACGGCCTCGTTGGCGACGTCATCGACGCAAAAGTGGAACTCGCCTCACTGGTCGACACAGCGCTGGGCGACGCAGCCCATTTGGTCATCATCGATGATGACCAAATGATCGGCGCCATGCACGCTGGCGAACTCGCTTCGACGGGGCGAGTCGGACTTGTCCCGCTCGACTTCCCGGCGCTGCCCCACGCATTCGAGCGGCTTGACTTCAGCAGCCAAGAAGGCGTGGTGGGCCGAGCCGATCGCCTAGTCGCCACAACGGCCCCCTACAAGCGCCTGATCAGCGGACTACTCGGCTCGGTCTGGTTTGTCGACAACCTCGCTGTTGCCCGCCGACTTGCCCAATCCGCCCCGCGGGGCATGGTTTTTATCACACTCGACGGCGAAGTCGCGGCCAGCCACGGCGCAGTTTTTATCGGACCGCGACAAACGGCGGGCGACATCGTGTCACGGCGGGCCGAGCTGCGCGCGCTGCAACAGGAAAAACAACATCTTGAGCAGCGAGTTGTCCAGTTTCGCCGCGAATTGTCGCGTCTTCAGGAGAACATTGATCTGCAAGAAGTCGCCGCCCGAAAACTGGGTGACCGCCACAAAGAACTCAACGGCTGCATCGCCGACCTTCGCGTGCAGACCAGGTCATTGAAGAATCGTCGTGACCACACCTTGAAGATTCGCGACGCCGCCGACGCCGAACAAGAGGCAGCAGAGACGCAGCATGCGGAAGCAAAACGCGACCTCGAGCACGCACAGACGGGATTTGCCGAGTTGGCCAAAGTTCTGGCGCAAGAAGAACTGAATATCGATGACGCCGAGCAGAAAGTCGAACTGGAGGACGACGCGCACGAGTGCCTGGCCAAAGACGCCACAACCGCCGAAGTCGAATTCGCCAGATTGGATCAGCGAGCTGACGCGACAAGAACTGAACTTCTGAGGTACGAAGAAGACCAACGGGAGCGGGATCGAGCTGTTCTCGAGGCGCGCGAGCAAATGAAAGCGGGCCGAACGCGACTGGCGGAACTGAATCGAGGCATTCTCGATGCGACTTCGGAAATTGCCATTCTGTATGTGCGAAAAGAACTGGTGGCGGCTCAGATCGGCGAGGCGGTCGAAGCTCGCGAATTGCGAACTCGGCAACGTGGCGAACTTCAAACGACTCAACAGGATTTACGCCAACAGTTGAGAAAAGACGAAGCCCGCAGCCACGAATTGCAGCTGAATGCCGGTGACATCCGGCACCAACGATCGACGCTGGCCGAACGACTGCGGGACGACTACGGAATCGACGTCAGCCTGCTCGAGTCCGAGCTGGAAACCGCCAACGAGGAAGAACTGAGCCAACGAGAGGAGATTGAAGAGGAGATTCTCTCGCTCCGCCGGAAGCTCAATAACATCGGCGCCGTCAATATGGAGGCGCTCGGGGAATTGGACGACTTGGAAAGCCGCTTTGCCAGCCTGTCGTCCCAGAACCAAGACTTGATCGACGCCAAGGAGTCGCTCGAGCGAATCATCCACAAGATCAACGCCGACAGCCGCAGGCTCTTTGCCGAGACCTTGGAAGCGATCCGCGTGAACTTCCAATCGCTGTACCGCAAGGCTTTTGGAGGGGGGAAAGCAGACATTGTTTTGGAGGAAGGCGTCGATATTCTCGAAGCGGGCATCGAAATCATCGCCACGCCGCCTGGCAAACCCTCCTTCAATAACTCCTTGCTCAGCGGTGGCGAGAAAGCACTGACGGCCGTCGCTCTGCTGTTGGCGATCTTTCAGTTTCGCCCCAGCCCCTTCTGCGTTCTAGACGAAGTCGACGCACCGTTCGACGAGGCCAACATCGGTCGATTCGTCGACGTGCTCAAAGATTTTCTCGGCTGGACGCGTTTCGTCATTGTGACCCACTCGAAGAAGACCATGACCGCGGCCACCACGCTCTACGGCGTGACGATGCAAGAGTCGGGGGTCTCGAAACAAGTCTCCGTTCGCTTTGAAGACGTCTCCGACGATGGCCATATCGACCCCACCGCCATCAAACGCCCCGACGACGACGGCCGAGCTGCCTAGCCGGACGGGTCGCATGCCGCGGTTTTTGCGGACAGGCGTCTGCCACCCTATTCGCGGCCGCGAGAACTCGCACATCCGCGCGACCTCGTCAAAACGCGACCTCGTCAAAACGCGACCTCGTCAAAACGCGACCTCGCTAAGACGCAGCCTCGCCAAGACGCGCGGGAATGAGCGAGCTTTCGCAATGCGCAGAATAGAACGACCGCGGCGAATCCGTCGACTTTGTTGACGTTGTCCATTCGTTCCCCATTCGTTTCGCGGCGCGATGCATGAAGTCACTTGGCCGATTTCGGGCGTTTTTTGGCTCGAACGGCGAATTGTCGGGGCCGTTCGCAGAAAGAGGCTAAAGAAATCGACCCATTTGGCTCGAAACTAATATTCGGAAGGATTGGTGGTTGTGTTTTATTGCACGCAATGTGCACGACATACCAAACCTAGCAGGGGGGCCTGCACGGGTGAATCATTCACCCAAATAGGAACGTCGCACATCGGCCCATGTGTTTCATTCCTTCGCACAGCCTCTGTGTCCCATACGACGCCAAGTATGTGGGCGACCCAACCGGAACCGTTGAAACCGATTTCAACGATTCTTAGCGATTTTTGGTCGTGGTTGAGTCACCCAAGCTACCGATGTATTTCAGTGAGGCCGGATCCAGAGGGAGCTGAGTCCCAAGCCACGCAGAAGCGAAACGTACGCCCCGACCCAGATATTTGCGGAACGGCCAGGCCCCACAGCCAGCCGATGGACCGAGTAAAGGCCAATCCCGCGAGTAGGGGGCTAACAAGCTGACTCAAAGCCACGTGGCCGAGATTCAGTTTACGAAGAGTCAACGATTTGACGAATGGAGAGCCTGCGATGAAGGTCTTCACAACTGGACAGGTCGCGAAGATCTGTAAAGTGGCCCCGCGCACGGTCAGTAAGTGGTTCGATTCGGGCCGTCTAAAAGGGTACCGCATCCCTGGTTCTCAGGACCGGCGCATACCGCGCGAGTACCTGATCAGGTTCCTCAAGGAGCATGGAATGCCCCTTGGTGATCTTGAAGATGAGGCCATGGCCAAAGTGCTGATTGTGGCCCAGGACCAGGTCTTGATCGAGAACTTGAGACGAGAACTGCCGCCAGAGAAGTCGTTTAAGGTCGCTGTGGCCGCGAGCGGATTCGAAGCGGGAATTCAAGCTGAGAGTTTTCACCCAGACTGCATCATTGTCGATTTTTCGATCGGCAAGGTGGAAGCGCTGCAGATTTGCCAAAATCTGCGAAAGAACACGGATTTCAACGAGACGATTCTGATCGCACTCTTGCCCGATGACGGCAGTTCGATGAGCTTCGATCGTTCGAGTATTAACGAGACGTTCAAGAAGCCATTCGACGCCAACCTGTTGGCAGAACGGCTCCGCACCTTGATCAGCGCCAAGAAGGAACTGGTCTAGACGCGGCTTGACCGTGAATATATCGCCGTAGAGACATAAACCGTCACGGTTGACCCCCGTGGCGGTTTTTTATTTGCGTCGCACAAGTCATCCGGCCGTCGGTTCCGCGTTGCCAAACACCCAAAAAACACGGAAAAACGGTCGCCTCTGGCCCTCGTAGGACGATCCCCCTCCCCGCCTTTGCTGAGCACGCTCGCTGTCCCCTTCTCGGTGAGGCGCCTCGGCCTAGAATAAGGATTCGTTGTTTTTCTTGGCGATCGCTGGGCTAGGCGGTTAATCGCAGCATTTCATTTCGGTTATCAGACTATGTCGGACCTTTCGCATTTTGACGACCAGGGCGCGAGCCGAATGGTGAATGTGGGCGAAAAGTCGGTAACCAGACGAACCGCGGCGGCCACAGGACGAGTGGTTATGAACCCAGCCACTCGCGAGCGAATACAGCGACATGGCTTTGAAAAGGGCGACGTGCTCGAGGTGGCTCGACTGGCTGGAATCATGGCCGCCAAACGGACCTCCGACTGGATCCCGCTCTGCCATCCGCTGGCGTTGGAATCGGTCGAAATTGAGTTCGGTTTTCCCGAACACAAGGGAACGGTAGAGATCATTGCGAGAGTACAGGTAGAGGCGAAAACGGGCGTTGAAATGGAAGCCCTGACCGCGGTCTCCGCCACCGCCTTGACGATATACGACATGTGCAAGGCCATTGACCGAGGCATGACGATTGAAGAAATCGCCCTGCAAGAGAAAACGGGCGGCCGTAGCGGACACTTCGTTCGCCAGACGCCAAACAAGGATGCCCCAAGCTGAATCGCATCGCCGTTGGCCCGCCTTCAGCAACGTCCATCAACAGGATAGCAACATGACCGCCGTGCACCCGACCTCCAGCAAGGACCTTGTGCTCGCACGTATTTACGCCCCGATCGCTGATGAACTCGCCCAGGTTGAGGCCATTCTTCAGCAGGAGATGCACAGCAAGCACGCCGAGGTCGACGAGTTGGTGCGATATGGCTGGCGGCTGGGCGGCAAACGACTTCGCCCCGCCCTAACTCTGCTCGCAGGCCAAGCCACGGGCGACATCGGGCGGGACCAC
>CAZWOU010000101.1:0-25043 GCA_964635375.1 uncultured Pirellulaceae bacterium
TGTGCGCATTCTGTGCGCATTTGGGCCCCAAATGGGACCATTTTGGGCAATATCTCCGACTGAGCGGATTCGCCCAAGAAATGAAAAAACCCCAGTAAAAACCAGGGTTTCTTAAGCGAGGCCGAGGGGACTCGAACCCCCAACCACCGGATCGACAGTCCGGTACTCTAACCAATTGAGCTACGGCCCCAAAATGGGAAGTGCAATTATAGCTTGCCCTGGGCGGCTGGCAAGCGGCCACACTTGGCGATGGGCAAAACATTCAAGCAGATGCTGGCAGGGCCACGGTTGGGTTGCCTTGCCATTTGGCTTGCTGGAACCTTTTATCGGCCGATCTGGTTCGGTTTATGAACTAGATTTTCAATGGACTGGTGGCCAGTGACTATGGCCGTGAGTCGGTGCACGGGGGAATCGGAGCAAAGGACGACACGATGTGGGAAGTTGTTTTTCGAGTTGGGAGAGAGATTAACGACGTCGCTGGTCGCTACGATCGGCAAACGTGGGTCTACATCTTTGTCGGCGTTCTGGTGCTCGGCATGATCTGCATGAAAGGGTTCGGCTCAAGAACCAACTACTAAATGGATATCTGGACAACTGGGATTCCAACCCCGCTCTCTTTGGCAGTCGTCGCTGTCATCGGTTATGTCCTTGGCCGAGGTTATTCCCTCTGCCGCTCGGACGGGGGCACGAAAGCTAAGTGCGAGTTGAAGCGAGCTCGCGCAGTGATTCGCGAGTTGGAAGGGATTTCACAGCAGGTGCGCCGCAACTTGGCCACCCACCACTCGAACATCGTTTGCTTCAAGAAACGCGTTGACGAACTCCGGCGGAAATCCGATGGCGAGCCTTGGCAAGAGCTGTCGGCGGAAGCTGAGCGGATGCTCAAACCGACGTTGCGATTGTCGACTCAAATCGCCCACGCCTACGATGAGATTCGCCAACAAACCAACCAGTTGATGACGTTTACCGAAGTTCGCACCGACCCGCTGACCGGGTTGCGAAATCGACGCGCCTTAGACGAAGGGCTCGTTACCCACTTCGCTCTGGCGTCGCGATATGGCTCGACTCTCTCCATCGCCATCTTTGACATCGATCACTTCAAGGCCATTAACGACAATCAGGGTCACCTGCAGGGCGATCATGTGCTCAAACAAGTTGCTCGGTTGATCGAAGATTCGGTCCGCGACACGGATCTGGCCGCTCGATTTGGCGGTGAAGAATTCGTCGTGCTGATGCCCGAGACCGACTTGATTGGCGCCGGCATCCTCGCCCAACGCGTGCGAATTCTGATCGAAGACCAACTGCCGGTGACTGTCAGCGCCGGGCTGGCTCATATCGGCAAGAAAGACAACCCGCGATCGCTGTTTTCACGAGCCGATGCGGCGCTCTATGGCGCCAAGTCCGCCGGCCGCAACTGTGTGTTTCGACACACGGGCGAAGAGGTGGAGTCGGTCGAGGAAGAGCTGCCCGACGTTCAGCGGCGTGGGATCAGCCTGACTGCCAACGAAGCTGCGGACGATAGAGCCGCAGAAGTCGGCGAGCCGGTCGGCCAGCAAGTAGTCGGCTCTGCGCCGTTCGCTACCAACGGCGTCGACTAGTTGGTCTTGGATACCAACGACCAAGAGCCGCTCGTTTGACGATTCTATTCCCTGGATTCAGCGGGCGGGCGAGGGGCCAAGCGACTCACCTTCTCGACAAGGCCGTCAACGTTTGGCGCGAAGGTCGTAGCAGGCGATTCCCGATTGCAAGCGAATGTACATTCGCCCGCCTGCGATAGCTGGGGTCGTGCAGGGCAGGGGCCCGCTTCGGCCGATCTCTTTTTGCCAGAGGATTTCTGCTTCCTTTTGGCCCTCCGCCGTGGTTTCGAGTTGATCGATATTAAGCGTCTGCCGAAACCAGTCTTGCTCCGCCAGAAGACCCTCTCGGTTGACGACGGCTTGCATCAGTGGCTCGAAGCGGCGCGACTTCGCGTCAAAGCAGAGCAGGCCGTCGAAGGCGTAAAAGACTTTGTCATCGGCCGCGATCAACGAGGTGTACCGAGGTCGGTTGAGGTCGAGATTGGTTGACCACTTTGCTTTGCCGGTCCTGATGCTCACGCATGCCAACCGGCGATCGCCCTGCACAAAGACGCTATCACCGGAAGCCACGGGACTCGAGCCCGGATCGGATGCGCCCTGAAAAACCCAGTCCATCTTGGGCGGGGTCGTGGCGAGGTCGTAACACTTCAGTCCCTTCTTGCGGTTGCTGCTGTAGGTGAACAATTTGGTCCCGAACACCAATGGCGACGAGTGCCCGGCGTCGGATTGGACTCGCCACAATTCGCGACCGTCTTGGGCATTCAGTCCAACTGTGTTCTTTCCCTCCAGATTGGCGATCACGACATCGCCATCGCCGCCCGACCAAACGTTGGGGCTGCTGTGGGTAGCGCCACCCAGAGGGTCTCCGGCGGACCAGAGCACTTTGCCGGTCTGGGCGTCCAGCGCGAACAATCGCCCGCACTTGACCACAGCCACGTTACCGGCAACCGCGAACGACGATTGAAGGTGTTGGTCGCGGAACTCACCTTCAAGCTCGGTCGACCAAAGATCCTTGCCGTCCAGCCCAATGCAGCGGGCGACTCGACCTGCGCCCAGCACATAGATTCGACCGCCAGCGATTGTCGGCGAGCCGGATTGTGAAAACCGTGTGTAGGTGCTGTCCCGCTGATTTGTCCAAATTGTCTCACCAGTTTCGCAGTCGAGACAATAGAGGGCTTCGTTGAACCGAAACGCTTGGGCTCGCACCTCCTGTTCGTCTCGTCGGTTCTTTTCGTATTCGGCGTACTCTTCGTCCGTCATTCCCGTCCGCTTTTCAGGCGGCAGGTAGGGGAACTTCGTCCGCCCTGGGCGCTTGGCGTCTTTGCGAGCAAACCGCTTGTGGGTGAACAGGTAGACGCGGCCGTCAAACACCGCCGGACTCGACCAACCACCCGACTTGAGGTTGGGCAATTCGCGAATCAACCATGTCGGTTTCAAGCCGTTTTCAGGCAACGCGCCCAGCAACGCCGGCCCGCTTGCCGCCAGGCCGTTCCGCTGCGGACCTCGCCACTGGGGCCAATCGTCGGCAGCACCACTCGTCGCGCAGGGGATAGAGCAGAGACAAAACATCGCAATGAACAGACTTCGCATAACGGTGGCCCTTCGGCAAGTGCCCGTATTCTCGGTAGTGATTGTTTTCTTAGCGGTGATTGTTTTCTCAGCAGTGATTGTTTTCTCAGCAGTGATTGTTTTCAGGCTGTTATTGTGCCTGGGCCGCTTGTGTTTGGCAAACCGAACCTAGCAAATCGAACGCGGGAAACTTGCCATGCGGCTCGAAGCCGCGCCGTGGGCCTGTCCGTGCGGGCTGGTTCGCTCAGTTTCGCTTGCGCAGCGAGGGGATGAGCATCGGCACTTTTTCTCGGTAGGCGGCGTAGCCTGGGAGAAGCTCCGTCAAGTTGCGCTCCTCAAGTTGAATCGCGACCAAGATGTAGACCGAGGTCACCACAGCGAAGAGGAGGTGGGAAACGGTCATCGTGGGGGCCGCCCAGAACACCGTCAACCAACCGACGTACAGCGGGTGCCTCACATATTGGTAAAGGCTGGGGGCGCGAAACTCGAGCGTCGAATAGGGCTCGCCTCGATAGCAGAGCCAGACCTGTCTCATCCCAAACAGATCGAAGTGGTTGAGCAAGCAAGTCGAGTAAAGCACCAGCGCCCAACCGGCGGCGAACAGCCCGTACATCAGCGCTCGAGCAACCGTGTTTTGGATGTCCCAGACAACTCCGCCCATCGGTTGCCAAAGCCAGAACAAGAGGATCATCACAATGTTAGAGGCCAGCACGTAGGTGCTCCGTTCACTCTCCTCGGGAATAATTGTCGTCCACCATCGCTTGAATGTTGGCCTAGCCATCCCCGAATGTTGCACGGCAAATGCGACCAGCAGCAGGCAGTTGACGATGACCGCTATTGCGATTGGGCTTCTTGACGCGGAGTCGATGGAATTCGGGACGCCGAGGTTGCCAAGAAAGGCGATGGCGTACAGGAAGACGCCCAAGAACATGAGGTAGCAGATGAGGCCGTAAGCAAATATCGCGAATCGTCTGGTTCCGCTGGACGGTTGGTCCATTCTGAGTTACCTCGTGATCATTTCTGTGTCCGTCGGCGAAGAGACGCGGCTCCGCGCCATCGACTCATTCTTTCATCCAACCCGTGTCCAAAACTAGTGCCCATCCGAAACGAACTACGGAGTGCTGAGAAACAAATCCGCGTCTGCAGCTCGGAATGTCCGCCGGGACTAGGTTGTCCGCCGGGACTAGGTTGGCGAGTCGATTGGGCACCGCTTGCCAAACCGGCTCAGGGAGCAAACTGAAATGTTGCTTCCTTGTTCTCAGCTTTGCGTTGAAATCGAAGGGGCATGCTCTCGCCCGGATTGTGGGAACGGGATTCGTCGACGATGTCACTGATGCTGAGGGTTTCACGATCGCCAAACTTCGTAATGATGTCGCCTGTTTGCAGGCCCGCTTTCGCCGCTGGCGAGCCGGCGGTGAGCTGTAAGACCTCGAGTCCTGATTTGTGTATCTTGAACCGTGCTCCAAACGGGGGCTGGGCGCCGGCAGACCACTCGCCAATCGTCGATCCGGCTTTGCGGATCTTGTCCAGCGAGGCGGGCAAGTCGCGGCAGCGAGTGACGAGTTCGCCGCACGGGCCGAGCTTCCAGTCAAAGCCCACGACGGCGCCGGACGCGTCGAGCAGCAGCGAACTGCGGCTCGGATCGCCCTCGCTTTCTTTGCCAGACGCGGTCCAGATGTGTCCATCGGTTTCAAATGCGACGAGGCGTGGCGAGAAGGTCCGCGTTTTCTCTTCCAGGCAACGCGCGCGGACCATCAATTCGCCCTTCGCGTAGTGGTGCTGGTTTGCGATTGCTAAGTAGGGCGTGGGGCTCTTGGCATCGACGTGAAGCAGGCCGCAACTGTGCGATCGAGCCGTACCGAGCGGTTTGGCGTCAAACTGTCGTCCATCGCTGAGTGTCGCTTTGGCTGTTGCGCCCTTGAGGCGTCTCAAGCACGCTGCACTAGTCAGAATGTCGCCGTTGGCCGAGATCAGGGCGCCGACAAATGATCCGCCTCCGGCCACTTGCAAATGGACCAACCCGGCAGTCGCGTGATCCCTCATTTGCTCTTTGAACTTCGCCCAGCGGGCCTCAAATGCCGGAGCAATGCGCCGGCCCTGGGCCAACGGCGCGAGGGCGTTGGGGTGTTCGGCGAGGCAGCACTGGTCGATCAAGACGTCGCCGCCATCGGGCGCAACGAACGAAATCCCCGTTAGCTCGAGGGCGCCGAAGTCGCCCACAATATCACGCATGCCCACGAGCCAGCGGTCACCGAGTTTGCCCGACTGAATCCCCGTAGCTCGATCGAATACGTAGGGTGTTGGGCCCAGGTGATAGCGAGTTGGCCTCAGCTCTTCATCTCGATGGTGGAGGATCACGCCAATCCGTCCCCCGTCTTTCTTTCGATATGCGAACTGAATGTAACGCAACGTGTTGTACTCGGCCGTGTCCTTGACGATCAGCGGCGGGTCGAAATTCAGTCGGTACGGTTGGCCGGGTCGCAACCGAACACTGCTGACTCCGGCAAAACTGTCTGAGTCCCTTGCCGCGGGCGAACCGTCGGCGGCGAGGGGCGGAGCGAGTTCGCGCTCGTCAATCAGCGTTCGCACTCGAGGAACGCTGTCCACAATCTCGCAACCGGCCCAAACGACCGGCGTCCCCTTGGCCGATGGCTCCTGGATGACTTCGATCAACGATGTGGCTGGTGTCTTGGCGGCGTTCGTCGGCAGTTTGAATACCAAGGGGTCGTAACTCAGTTTGCCGCTTTCGCGGAGAGGCGTCCTTTGCCGCCCCACGGGAACGCCGTCCACTCGCACTTCGATCCAGACATCTTCCTTTTCGTTAAGAGGTCGGTAGTTCATCAGCAACAGCCACTGGTGTCGGCCCGGCTCAAAGCGAACGGAACGGCTGAGCCGAAACGGGCGTTCGCGAACGACAATCCCCCGAGCGAACCGCCCTGGCGAGGGAACTGACGTGTCCCAATACACTCGCCAGGAGAGGTCTGCCTTGGGCGGCTTGCCGTCGAAGCGGGGCGGCGCGGAAGTGACCGACCAACGCTGCCATGCGGGAACAAATCCGATCGACCGCCGAGCCAGTTCGTCGCGAGTCCCTAGTGGATCGAGAATCAACATTGGGTTGAGCCAGTCGACCGCGTCGCGAATGTCGAGCGGATCGGCGCCATCCGGCGCATTCTTATCGACAGGGTCGACGCTTAGCACCAAGCCGCGGCTTGCGTTCTTTGGGTCCAAGGCGATGTCAAACGGGTGGGGCGCATGCTGGCCCGCCAAGACAGGCGAAGCGGCGAGCGGCTGGCCGCTCGGCGAATCCAGCGTAACGCGAGCTTGCACGCAGCCTCCTCCCGCAGCCAGTCGATCGAGACCAAACTGCCCTCGGAATCGGCGCATGAGAGGGTGCTGGGCAAATTGCAACTCAAGATAGGCATGCCCGCCATAACCCCAACCGAATTCATGCCCGTTGCTGCGAAGCGAGTGCCCGTCTCGACTGCGGTTGATTCGCCAGCGATGGGCGGATCCGTTGAGTGAAGAACGGCTGACGACCAGTTTCGGGCGAATCCGCGAAAGTGGCGCTTCGTGGGCGGCGTAACTGCGACGCATCCAGATCAGGTTGGTCGGAGTCCACAACATCTGACGGCACCAAGCCGGCTGGACGCCGTGAATCCACTTTTCGAACTCGGTCGGCGATCCCCTCCGATAGGCCTGGGTCTTAACCATCGAGGTCGTCGCGATCAGGCCTTCGGTGGTCTCGATTTGCAGTAGTCGCGATTGACCGTCCGGCGTGAGCAAGGCTAACTCGTCCAGGTGGGCGTTCCAAGAAGGAGTTGGCGGCATGTGCAACTCTGCGAGCTCCGAGAATCCAATCGTGCGAACGCCATCGGTTGTCCTCAAACGAGCTTCTACGCTGCCAAAGCGAATGGCTCGAAACAAAACTCGGCGACCATCGCGGAGGAACGCCGTGTTGGGCTGGTAGTCTCGCTGGGCGGATTCGGTCCACACGATGCGTCTGACAAACTGCGTGAAGACTTCCAGCAAGGGCGTGCTTGGCTGGGCCTGTGGCGTGAGTGTTATCGACGAGCGGACCAAGAAACGGTCTGGGCGTACGGGTCCCTCAGCGCGGTCGCTGACGAAACTGGCGACCACACCAGGCAGAATGTCGCCCGAGTGCATTTCGATTCTGGGCGATCGCAGAGCTGACGGGCGAAGATGGCGGTCGCGAAGCCAATGAAATGGATTGGCCGGGTCAAGCAGCTTGTGGGCGTCGATTCGCGGCGCGAGGCTATTTGTATGCCACTCGACCAACGCGGCACCCTCGATTCGCTTGCCGTCGGCCAATTGAGCTTCAAAACGAGGTCGAGGCGGCGCCGCGCCGAGAGGGCTGGCGAACCCAGCCAAGACGATCATCGCCCAGACGGACGGCTGGCGAATCAACCGCCAGCCAATTCGCGGGAAGACCAGAGAATACCTGTGGCCGTCGAGTAGATCTCGAATCGGGGCTGGCGGTCCATTGCAAACATCTATGGTTGTTCGATAATGCCGGTTGTCTTGCATGTCGATTCAAATGGACAAGTGGTTGACCGCTCGCGTGAGTCTATCTTACTCGTGTTTGGCGTCGCGATGTGGTCAGCTCTCCCCCTCATGCTCGTTCTTTATGTCTGTTCGTGTTGGGCAGCGAGTAACCGATTTCATAGTTGAGGCGAGCCATGGCGACTACTCGGAGTTTCATCGCGATCGACTTGCCCAGCTCTGTTTGCGAACGAGCTCGCGAACTTGTCGGGCTGCTCAAGGCGGCCGGCGCGGACGTTAAGTGGGTCGATCGCGACAAGCTACACATCACATTGAAGTTCTTGGGTGACATTAGCGACCAAGATATTGCCTGGGTCTGCCAACGCGTCGCTCAAGTCTGCCAAGCCAATTCTGCCTTTGAGCTGCAGTGCCAAGGGGCGGGCGCTTTTCCCCACGCCCAGTCGCCGCGAACCGTTTGGCTCGGCGTGAGCGAAGGCGCTGATCAGCTGCAGCGGTTGCAAGCCGAATTGGACGAGCACCTCGTCGAGGGCCGCTTTCCCAGAGAAACTCGGCGATTTCACCCCCATTTGACCCTTGGCCGCGTCAAGCGAGGCGGCGCCGAAGTCGCGGAACTCGGCGATCTGGTGCAGAGTCACTCGCAGTTTGATGCGGGGCCGTGCCCTGTCGGCGAAGTGTTGGTCTACGCCAGTGACCTGGAGCGACGAGGACCATCCTACACCGTGCTCAGCCGCTCTCCGCTGGGCTGAGTGCCAACCAGGGCGTTTGGCGGGCAGGCTGCCGCCGGCCCGGCTTGCCATCAGTTTGTCGCTGGCGGACGAGATTCTCAAATTTCCTCGAAGTATTCGTCTGGACGTGACCACACGTGTCCCCGACATCGCGAATTATAGGATGTGAAAGGTATTGAGCCGGGTAGTGAACGCCGATACACTATTCATGCGTACAGTATGCTGCTCGATCAATCCGCCAACGCGTCTACGGATTTGGCTAGGCCCGTTGAAACTAACCAGGAAGTTTTTGATAAAGGTAAGGACCAATCACCATGGTGACAGCCCAACAAACGAGCGCCGCGATGCCCAAGAAGAACAAAGCAGAGAAGGCGGAGAAAGCCGCCAAGCCGAAATCGACAGCAAAATCGACAGCGAAAACCAAGGGGAAGGGCAAGGCCTCAGCGGTCGCCAAAGTCCTGGCTGACAATCCCAACCTAAAAAACACCCTGGATCAGATTGAGAAGCAGTTTGGCGAGGGTTCGATCATGCCGCTCGGCGAGAAGCGCCGGGCGATCGAAGGAGTGCCTACTGGTAGCTTGTCGCTGGACTTGGCTTTGGGTGGTCGAGGTTTGCCGCGGGGCCGGATCATTGAGATTTTTGGGCCAGAATCCAGCGGTAAGACCACCCTTGCGCTCCATGTGGCCGCGGAGGCTCAGAAGCTGGGTGGGATCGCCGCAATCATTGACGCTGAGCACGCTTTTGACCCGAGCTGGGGAAAGAAGTTGGGAGTCGAACTCGATACATTGTTAGTGAGTCAACCCAGCAGCGGCGAGGAGGCGATGCAGATCACGGAAATGCTCGTCAAATCCAACTCGGTCGATGTCGTTATCATAGACTCGGTCGCCGCGTTGGTGCCGAAGCAAGAATTGAAGGGTGAGATCGGCGATTCCCACGTCGGTTTGCAGGCCCGGTTGATGAGCCAGTCGATGCGGAAACTCACTGGCGCCATCGCCCGCAGCAAGACGGTGACGATCTTTATCAACCAGATACGAGAGAAAATTGGCGTGATGTTCGGCAGTCCAGAGACCACGCCGGGTGGTCGGGCGCTAAAATTCTACAGCTCATGCCGAGTCGATGTCCGCAGGATTGGCCAACTGAAGGACGGCGAAGAGATCGTTGGGCAGCGAGTTCGAGCCAAGGTGGTCAAGAACAAGGTAGCCCCGCCGTTTCGGGTGGCTGAATTCGATATGATGCACACCAACGGGATCAGCTTTGAGGGCGATTTGCTCGACCTGGGCGTTCTGCATAAAGTGGTGGATCGAAGCGGTTCGTGGTTCAAGTACAACGGAAGTTACTTGGGGCAAGGGAAAGAGAAGGCCAGAACCTTCCTTGCTGAAAACAAGGACGTCGCCGCTGAGATTCAAGCGAAAGTGATGATGGTCGATGGAATTGCCGCCCTCGTGGGTGAGGAAAGAGACGATGCGCCGCCCAACGGCGACGCGCCAAGCGAATGATCGCCTGCGATCGCCTCGGTCCTGCATGGATTGCGACTCGATGAAACGCCAACTCTCCTACGCCGTGGGCGCGGGAGAGACGGCACTTGTGGGAGCGAGCCTGTGGTGAAACCAAGCGAAAGGCGATTCGGCGAAATCCGATTCTTCGTAGCGATGGCGGTCTGCCTGACCAGTTTTTCCTTGCCGCTTGCTGGGCAAGTGTTTGCCCAACCGCCGGAAGGTCTCGCGGCCGCGCTCTCCTTGCAACAGTCCTTAGTGGCGGCGATCGAGTCAGCCGAGAAGTCGGTCGTGGCCATTGCCCGTGTGCGAAACGACCCCAGCCGGTTCGGTGGGCCTACTGCAGGCTTGCGAGACAATGGGCGACTGGCCGGTTTGGGCGATCCGCGACTAAACCCTCACTCTCCCGAGTTCGTCCCCAATGAGTATGGGGCCGGGGTGGTCGTTTCCCAGGACGGCTTGATCCTTACGGCGGCCCACGTCTTGGGCGATGTTGAAAAGAATAGCTACGTTGTTTGGGTCGACCGCAAGGCGTACTACGTTGAGAATGACTCCATCCGAACCGACCCTTGGTGGGATCTGGCCGTACTCAAAATTGAAGCGAACGAATTGAAACCGATTCGGGTGGCGGAAAAGTTCGAGCCGAAGAAAGGTAAGTTCGTGGTGGCCTTGGGCAATCCCTACGCCATTGCCCGCGATGGGCAAGCGAGCGTCTCCTGGGGCATGATCTCAAACCTCCGCCGCCGAGCGCCACGGCTCAGACAACGCGACGCCAACGCCCAGCGACAAGATCAAGAGACGCTGCACGAATCGGGAACGTTGATGCAGACCGATGCGCGTTTGGAAATCGGCTACAGTGGAGGCGCCTTGGTTGACCTCGAGGGCCAAATGATCGGGCTCACGACTGCCCAGGCGGGTGGCTTCGGAGCAGCTGGGCAGCCCGGTTTTGCCGTTCCGGTGGACAAATACTTCTTGAAAGCGCTCGACGACCTCAAAAACAACCGCTCTCGCGATCACGGTTTTCTTGGCGTTCAGATTGAAAGAGACGATCCCAGCCAGGGCGTTGGCGTAGTTGTCACGAACAACTCGGTTCCTTTTCAAGCCGGCCTGCGAAGTGGAGACCGGATCACCCATGTGGATGGAGACGCGGTGAGAGACTCCGCCGACTTAGTGGGACTTGTCAGCCGACGATCGGCGGATGAGTTCGTCGTGTTGCGAGTCCAACGCGCCGGCCTCGCGCTGAAACGCGAGCGGCAAATCCGAGTGCAACTCGCGAAGCGGCCCAAGTTGGCTTCGTCACGCGGAACGTGGGGCGGGCCCAAAGCGACTTGGCGAGGCATGCAAGTCGACTATTTCTCTGCGGTCAGCCAGCGGGCGTTTATGCGAAATCGGCTGGGCGGCTTGGCTCGAGTCGGCGTGCTGACGGTGGAGCGAGATTCCCTGGCTTGGAAGGCCGGTGTGCGGGACGCCCAGGCCGTTCTCAAGGTGGACGGAAAGTTGATCCAAACGCCGGCCGCTTTCTACGAAGCGGTCAAGGATGCAACCGGCCTCGTGACAATTACCGACGGCAACGGGCAGGAACACATGATTCCACCGCCTCAGTAAGTTGCTGAAGGGGCCGCTTACTTGCGGCGAGAGCATGGAAAGCGAGCACCTCGCGCGACCCGACCCGTAGTCGCCTTTCCGCGTCTTGGCATGAGTTTCCTACCGTCGCGGTTCGCCCGGTTCGCAGGATCGGCTAGTCGTGTTTGCGGCCAGCGGATATCATTTACCGCTTGCAAAATACGAGTCTCCTTCCGCGATAAGCGCCCACATCATGAAGACGGACGAACTTCGAGAGAAGTACTTGGATTTTTTCCAGAGCCATGGCCATCGCCGCTGCGCCAGCGACGTGTTGGTCCCCACTTGGGACCCATCGGTGCTGTTTACGCCCGCGGGAATGAACCAGTTCAAAGACCATTTCCTAGGCAAAGTTAGACTTGACTTCACCCGTGCGACGACGGCCCAGAAGTGCTTGCGAACGGGCGACATCGACAATGTCGGACGGACTGCGTACCACCACACGTTCTTTGAGATGCTCGGCAATTTTAGTTTTGGCGATTATTTCAAAGCCGAGGCGATTGCTTGGGCCTGGGAGTTCTTGACGTCGAAGCGCTGGCTTGCCATCGATCCGAATCGATTGAGCGTCACGGTGTATGTCGATGATTGTGAGGCGGCTGATATCTGGCGAGACAAAATTGGGCTGCCAGACAATCGCGTCACACCCATGGGCGAGGACGATAATTTCTGGCCAGCGGGAGCGCCCAGCCATGGCCCGGACGGAGTTTGTGGTCCGTGCAGCGAGATCTTCTATCGAGACGACAAAGGCGAGGACGTGGAGATCTGGAACTTGGTCTTCACCCAGTTCAATCGCGTTGGCGACCCGCCGGACAATCTGCGGCCGCTGCCGAGCAAGAATATCGACACAGGCATGGGCTTGGAACGCGCGGCTGCGATGTTGCAAGGCGTCGATACGAATTACCACATCGATATCCTGCAGCCCATCATTGACGCTGCCAGCGAAGTTTGTTCAACGACCTACGCCGCCGCCAGCGATGAAGGGCGTCGTTTGCGCCGCATGACCGACCATATTCGCGCCTGCACGATGGCCGTGCATGAGAACGTCTACCCTGGTCCGAATCGCGAGAAGTATATCATTCGGCGACTGCTGCGACGGGCAGTTCTGGATGGATACATGCTTGGACAGCGAGAGCCGTTTCTTCATCAACTCGTCGGCAAAGTTGTCGAAATGATGAAGCACGGTTATCCCGAACTGAGCGAGACCAGCCAGCGCGTCGCCGGAGTGATCGAGGCGGAAGAGAAGGGCTGTTTGGACACTATCGAACGCGGGCTGCCAATGGCACAGGCCATTTTGGATGAGATGGAGTCGGCCGGCGAGACAATGGTTGACGGCAAACAGGCCGCCCACATCTACGCCACTTACGGTTTTCCGCCAGAATTGTTTGAGACCCTCGCTGTCGAACGGGACCGGACCTTTGACTGGAGCGGGTTTCGAGAGGAGATAGGCGGCGAAAGCGAAACGACCGTGTTGTTCCAAGACGGCCCAATCGAGCAAGCGAAGTCGACTTTCAAGTCGACTCCTTTTGTGGGCTATGAAACGGATTCCGATTCTTGCCAAGTCCGTTGCATCATCGCTTGCGGCGAGGGCGACAGCAGCGATGAATTGGTCAACGCGCTGACCGACTCGGCCACACAGTCGATTGTCGTACTCGACAAGTCTCCCTTCTACGCAGAATCCGGCGGTCAAGTTGGCGACCACGGCTTGCTGAAAAGCGAGACGGGAGAATTTCAGGTTCTCGACACGCAAAAGAACGGCGAACTGTTCCTGCACTTTGGGAAACTCGCATCGGGACAGCTGGCCACCGGCCAAGTCGTCGATGCCCAGGTCGACCTCGAACGTCGCCAGGCAATTCGGCGGGCCCATTCCGCCACCCATATCCTGCACTTCGCCCTGCAGAGACAACTCGGCAGCCACGCCCAGCAACAGGGCTCGAAAGTTGACCAGGACGAATTGCGTTTTGACTTCACGAACCTGCAGCCCGTTTCCAAAGACCAACTGGCCAAAATCGAATTGGACGTGAACGCGAAGGTAGAGGCCGCCGAACCAATTCAGGCGGAGAACTTGCCGCTCGCCGACGCCCGCAAAGCTGGGGCGATGATGTTGTTCGGTGAGAAGTACCCCGACCCGGTTCGCATGGTCTCGATGGGCAGCTTCAGCAAAGAGCTTTGCGGCGGAACCCATTTGAGCAACACCCGTGACGTGATGCAGTTGGAGATTACGTCTGAGGAGGGTGTCGCTGCTGGGACTCGGAGAATCGTCGCCCTCACCGGAATGCGGGCCCAGGAGCACGCCAGCCAAACTGAGGCTGCCGTGAAGCGAATTGCCGCCACGCTGGGCGTTACGCCTCTGGAAGTCCTTGCCGAGACCGAGTCGCTGCGTTCGGCGGCGCGGGCGCTGAAGAAACAGCTCTCCAGCGGCGCCAAGGCGGCTTCCGATGAACCGACCGTTGGGCGCACCCAGGGCGACGGAGACTATCACACTTGGAAGTCGACGCTGCGAGACGTAGCCCGATCGTTGAACGTGGCTTTGTTTGAGTCTCCCGATCGCGTCGAGGGGTTGTTGGCCGAAGTGGCGAGCCTAAAGACGCAGGTCGATCGGCTCTCCGAGACGAGCGATCTGACCGCGGACTCGCTGCTCGAGCGCGCGACCGAGACGGGGGGCGTTCAGGTCGTCATCGCCGAAGCCACCGGCGCCAATCCAAACCTGATGCGGCAATTGATCGACCAGATTCGCAAGAGAACGGATTCATCAGCCGTTTACTTGGCCGCTTCGATGGGTGACAAGAAAGTTGTGCTCGTTGCCGGACTGTCCAAGGACCTTCTCGCTCGAGGGGCCAGTGCTGGGCAATGGGTCAAAGAGACGGCGCCGCTCGTTGGCGGCGGCGGCGGCGGCAGGCCCGATATGGCTCAAGCCGGTGGCAAAGATCCCGCCCAGATCCCCGCCGCCCTCGAAAAAGCGCGCGAAGTGATTGCCGCCATGCTCGGCTAAAGGCCTCAAGGGACCGCTCGCCGACGCCATCACTGATAGCGTCTAGCCGCCTACCTGATGCTATTGTGCAGAATCGACCGGCTGGTTAGGATCCGCCGTCGATTTTCCCACACTGCGCATGAGGTACGGTGCAATGGCTTGGTTTCGCAAAGTGTTTTCCAAAGTTCGCTACCGGGTTACCCATACTTCCAAGTTTCCCAAAGGGGACCTGACATCATTCCTGCTGAATGTGGCTGAGCGCGGTTTCAGCCCGACCCACATTGTGGACGTTGGTGCGAATCGGGCCAAATGGAGCCAAAAAGCGAGGGCGGTTTTCCCCGGCTGCAACTTCACTTTGATCGAGCCGCAAATCGAGATGAAAGACCACCTCGAGCGGTTTTGCCAAGCGAGTCCCGGTTCGACTTGGATCACTGCGGGTGTGGGTGAGGAGCTGGGTGAGCTTTCGTTGACCTTGCATCCTGACACGGTTTCCACGACCTTTACTCGGTCCGCCCATTCGGCCCAAGCCTCCGGGCTGCAACAGCGTGTCGTGCCGATAATCACGCTTGACCACCTGGTTGAGAACGTGATTGAGGTGGTCCCCGAAATGGTCAAGATTGACGCCGAGGGTTTCGAGTGCAAGGTGATGCGAGGCGGCCAATCGTTGCTCGGCAAGACGGAGGTGTTCTTGCTTGAGGCGCCGCTGATTGATCCACCAGAGAATTGGGCCAGTTTCGCCGAGATTGTGGCTATGATGGCCGATTTTGGCTACGTGCCATACGACTTCACCACATTCCAAAAACGCCCGCATGACGGCGCGGTTGGGCTTTGCGAAATCGCTTTTGCCCGTCGGGAAGGGTTCCTGCGTTCGTTCCGAGGCTGGGCGAAGGCAGCCTAGTCAGCTGCTGATCAAGATCGGCCTGAGATCCGCAATCCGAGTGATGCGGATAACGACCCGCCCAACGACCACCCATTGCGCTGCAAATATTGAAATTGGCGCCTTGCCATATTCGCTAAAAGCGAAACAATAAGGGGAACTCTTGGCGAACTTATCGCCGTTAAGGATTCTCTTGGGGAAGGATCGTAGCCATGATCGAGATCGCGCCAGGTTGGGGGATTGATGTAGAGCGGGGACCGGATTGGCTCTTCGTCCATGTGACGGGCCCCATCGCCAACCCTGTCCACGAAATCCCACTGGCTGATGCTGTTCACGCATTGCTCGAGCAGCACTTCACCCATCGTGTCGTCGTGGAACTTGATGACATGCCGGTCTTGTTCAGCCAAATCATCGGCGAACTTGTCCTGCTACAGAAGCGAGTCCATTCCGATGGCGGGCTGCTTCGTCTGTGCGGCGTCAGCGAAGCGGCCAAACAGGCGCTTCAAACGACTCGACTGACCGGAGTTCTTCCTTGCTTTCCCGACCGCAGCGCCGCTGTCATGGGTGACCGGCCGCGCCAGCCCCGGTAGCGAAGCCCCAGTAGCGAAGCCCCCCAATAGCTCAGTGAGCTTACCAAGTGACGACAACTTGGTTGTCGATTGCTTCGACGCCGTCAACCTGCTTGACGGTTTCTTGAATCATCTGCTTCTGGAAATAGGTGGGGACGTTTCCAACTATTGTGATTCGGCCTTCAATCGCGTGGATTCTCATCCGCCTCCGCACGTGGGGGCTCGATTGAATCGCGTCGTCGACACGTTGATGCAGGTCTTGATCCATGATCGCAATTACCATTGAGAGATTCGGGCCATCGTCGAACAATTACCTCATCGGTAAAGCCTCGCAGGCTTGTTCAGTTTGAAACGCAGGACCTGCGGGAAAGCTGATTCAACGAACAGACCTTACTGGTTCCATCGGCTGGTCCGTTTGGCGCGAATATTACGCCGCCCCTTCTTGCAGAAGCCGCCGATAGCCGCCCTCGATTCTTGCTGACTGACGATGCCGCGAATAGGCTGGAAACCATCGCGTCCACGGTCGCTCGCAGAGAGCGGCGGCGCGCCGAGCCGAGGTGACTCTCAGGCAACTTGGCCGGACTGTACGATTCAATGTCGGCGGCGACCTGATGTATTTTGCCATTCTTTTCTCCGTGCTGGCTTCGCTGACCGTTGCTGAGACGATGCCTCTTGCCGAGGTCGCTTGGCCCTACTGGCGCCTGGCCGATGCCATCTTCCTGACTGTGGTGTTGTGCGCGACGCCCATCATCGTCTTTTCTCGGTTTGCCAAACGGGTGGATCAGATCGATAGCCCGGCTGCGTTGGCGCGATTCGCCAAGCGGTTTCATCTGGCTAGGAACATCTGCATTTGGGCTTGGGCCGTACTTGCGCCTTGCATTCTGGCGGCGACGCAGTGGCCGGCGCTCGTTCGGGGCAACGCGGGAGTCGGGCAGACGTTGTTACTGGATGAACTGTTGATTCTCTCGCCGGTATTCGCTTCGATGTTTGCCTGTTGGTACGGCCTGGCCGGGGTCGAGCGGGCCCTGCTCGGGCGGCGGTCGCTGGGTGGACAGACCGTAAGCCAATGGTCGTTGTTCAGCATGCAGGCTCGACATTATTTTGGTTTCCTGCTGGCCCCGATGTTGTTTGCGATGTTCGTCGGCGACCTAGCCGACTTTTTTCCCGAGAGGCTACGCGGATTCGAGTGGCTTCTTCCAGCATCCTTTGTGATTGGCCTCGTCGTCCTCTTTCCTCTTGCCCTTCGCCGAATTTGGCCCACGGCGCCGCTTGCGAACGGCCCCTTGCGTCGTCGTCTAGAGAGGACTTCGCGGCGAGTTGGAATGCAAGTCCGGGAGATTCTCGTATGGAAGACTTCAGGGCGGTTGGTCAACGCAGCCGTTGTAGGGTTTGCGGGCGTATTTCGTTACTTGATGTTGACGGACGAGTTGTTGAACCGGCTTAGCGACCAGCAGATCGAGTCGGTGTTGCTGCACGAAGCAGCCCACGTTCGGCGTCGACACCTTGTCGTGAGGCTGGTCTTAGTCGGCCTTCCCTTGGTCTCCTGGGCGTTGGCGATGAGTCTTTTGTCTGGCGGGGCGTCGATGCTGATCCCCTCGGGCTCTGGCGGGACGGGCGGCAGTTTCTGGACGGCGATTCTGACCCCGTTGCTGGTCGGAGTGTATTGTCTCGCAGCTCTCTGTTGGATCTCCCGATTGCTGGAGTTCGACGCGGACTTGTTTGCTTGCCGCCTGGCAGCGGAACGCGGGATGGACCGAGCCCAATACATGATGATGTTAGAGACTTTGTCGGCCGCCAGCGGCACCCGCCGCGACCAGCGATCCTGGCTTCACCCGAGCATCGATGAACGCGTGTCCTTGCTGGCCTCGTTGGACCAGTCGACTCGGCAAGTCGATTCTTTTCAGCGCTGCCTGCGGGCCACGGTTGGCGTCTTCATCTTGCTCGCGGCCGCTGCGCCAGCCTGGATTCTATTGAGCGCAGCACTCTTGCCGCAGTGACTGGCGTTACGTTTCCAGCCAAGGCGGTAGTTCGCCAGGGCCGGGCAATTCGATCACATTGCAACGGTGAAGATGCTCGTTCTCAGCCAATCGGTCGAGCGCTGCTTGAGGTGGGATCTCGTCCAAGTTGAGGACTCCGATGGCAAGTCCTCCTTGCTGAGTTCCCGCTCGGCCAACAGACATCTGGGCGATGTTGATCTGATGATCGCCGAAGATCTTTCCCACTGCGCCGATGATGCCGGGAACGTCTTCGTGGGCGAAAATCAGCAGGTTGCCATCCAGGTAGGCCTCAAGGCGGTACTCGCCAAGCCGGATCAAGCGCGGCATGTTGGCGCCGAATAGCGTGCCAGACGCAGAGCAGGAACGGCCGTCTCCCTGAACCTCGACTCCGATCGAAGATCTGAACGGCCCCCTGCCGCTTTGGCACTGTTGAGTCAACTCGATGCCACGTTCCTTGAGCAGCATCTCCGCGTTGACAATGTTTGGCGGTTCATCCAGCGCGCGAGCCAAAAGGCCAGCGCAGAAGCTAGAGGTCAACAGGCGAGTGTCCTGGTCGGCCACCTGCCCGCGATACTGCAAGGAACATGACGAAACGCTTGCCCCGTGCCACTGGGCAACCAGCAGGCCGAGCCGGTAGGCCAAATCCAAATGGCCCCGCAACAGTGAAAGCGTCTCAGGATCAACCGGACTCATGTTGACTGAGTGTCGCACGGCGCCCGAGGCAAAGAAGTCAACAAGCAATTGCACCGCTTCTACGGCGACCAGAGTTTGAGCTTCTTCCGTGCTTGCGCCGAGATGAGGCGTGCAGACTGTGCCGGGCATTCCAAACAAAGGGCTGTCCGTGCATGGCTCGACGTCATAGACATCCAGCGCGACGCCGGCAATGTCCTTGTTCTTTAAGCCTTCCGCCAAAGCTTGCTCGTTGTAGATGCCGCCTCGGGCGCAGTTGATAAGGCGTGCGGTTGGCTTCATCATCTTCAGTTGAGGCGTGTCGATCAGGTTTTCCGTCTCGGGCGTTTTCGGAGTATGAACGGTCAGGTAGTCGACTTCCGGCAGCATCGTTTCTACTCGCTCGACAAGCTTCACGCCCAACTTGGCGGCGTGTTCCGGCGAAAGAAAGGGGTCGAAGCCGATGACCTTCATGTCGAACGCGATCGCGCGCTTGGCGACCTCCTGACCAATGCGGCCAAGCCCCACAATGCCGAGTGTCTTGTTGGCCAGTTGCGACCCCATGAAGCTCTTGCGGTCAAACACGCCTTCGACGAGTCTCTGGTTGGCCGGGGCGATATGGCGGGACAGCGCCAAAATCATCGCGAATGCATGCTCGGCCGTACTGACCGTATTGCCAGTTGGCGTGTTCATCACGACGATGCCCAAACGCGTGGCCGCGGCCTTGTCAATGTTGTCTGTGCCAACGCCCGCTCGGACGATGGCCTTGAGCCGTTTGTTGCCCGCCATTGATTCAGCGGTGATCTTGACCCCGCTGCGGCAGATGGCGCCGTCGGCATTCGCCAATGCGGCCCTCAGTTCTTCACCCTTGAGCTTGGGCGGCGCGATTTCGAATTCAAGTCCCGATTCGGTCAGGAGATTCAGCCCGTCCTGTGCGATGGGGTCTAGGACAATGACTTTGGCCATATTGTAGTTCGCTCAAACGAGTGATGAATAAGAACGAGACACTGCCTCTAGTAGCAACTGGACTGAAGTGAGTCCGTCGCAGCGCCTCGCAAGGGAGGTCGGCTGCCAGCGCTAGGGCGAACTGATATCCCCTTGTGACGCCGGCGCGTGAGACTCTTGGAAGGCTTGCATGAAATTGGCCAGGGCAACGACGCCTTCCTGCGGCATCGCGTTGTAGATCGATGCCCGCACGCCGCCAACGCTGCGATGTCCAGCAAGCGAATGAAGCCCTTCGGCCGTCGCTTGCTTGAGGAAGCTGGCAGTCAACTCCTCGCTGGGAAGGCGAAAGGTGACGTTCATTAGCGAGCGGCAATCCACGCGTGCGTGTCCTTGGTAGAAACCGTTGCTGCCGTCAACGACGTCGTACAACATTCCAGCCTTGTCGCGGTTGCGGCGATGCATCTGGTCCAGCCCGCCCACATTATTTTGAAGCCACTTGGCGACGAGTCCCAGAACATAAATGGCGAACGTCGGCGGTGTGTTGTAGAGCGAGTCGTGTTGGATGTGCTCTGCATAGTTGAGATAACCGGGCAAGTTGTCTTGGCTACGCTGCAGCAGGTCTTCACGAATAATCACGACGGTCACACCCGCCGGACCTGCGTTCTTCTGGGCGCACGCGTAGATGAGTCCGTAGCGGCTAACGTCGATCGGGCGGTGGAGGAAGTCGGATGACGCGTCGCAGACTAGCGGCGATTCGCCCCAGTCGGGATCTTGAGAGAATTGCACGCCCTGAATCGTCTCGTTCGATGCGATGTAGGTGTAGGCGGCGTTTGGAGACAACTGCAGGTCGGACGCGTTTGGCAGACGATCGAAGTTGGTCGACTTGCTGCTGAAAGCCACATGAGTCCGACCTTCGCGCTCTGCTTCCGCCAGTGCCTTGCTGCTCCAAGAACCGGTGACGACATAGTCGGCAGGCCCATCCTGACCTCGCAGCAAGTTCATTGGAACCATCGAAAACTGAAGCCGCGAGCCACCTTGTAGAAAAACAACTCGGTAGTTCTCTGGAATGTGCAGCAAGTCAACAAGGTCCTGCTTGGCCGCCGCAAGGATGTCGGCGAACGCCGGACTCCGATGGCTGATTTCCAAGATGGATGCGCCCGCGCCCGACAGGCAGAGAAGATCTTGCTGAGCTTGCTCAAGCACGGGGAGAGGCAAGGCGGCAGGCCCCGCTGAAAAATTGAATACTCGGCCGCCGACTTGGCTAGACATGATCAAACCATGGGGTGGGAAGAAGTCGTTGCGAGAAAGCCCTTTCGTTCGCCCAACGACTGGTCGCCTCTCTCAGGCGGAGCCAAACCAAGCAAAACCAGACAGCCTGAGGCGTTGGGGAGCGAAAACCGGGTGGAGCCGTCGATTCTACGCCTCCCGGCCATTCGTGAGAAGGCGGCCAAGTGGCCTCACGCGAAAGTGGCGCATGGGGCCCTGAGCATGGCCGATTTTCCGCTCGTACTTCGCAACGATCAGTAGCGGCCGCCGCTGTTCGGTTGGCGAACGATTCGCGTATCGCGCTCAGTCGAACGCAACGCATCCCCAGCGATGCGCCGATTCAAGGCGGCGAGGTGGACGCCAACGCCCGGTTGGTCCTTGTTCAGCGCGTACGCCCGGCGGAAATTCGCCTCGGCTTGAGCGAGATCGCCCTGGCGTTCTCGGATCAAACCGGCTGCCGCCCAGGCCCGTGAACTGCTTCGGGAGTCGGCGCCACCAAGCGGAATCGCCTGCTGCAACTGAAGCAGCGCCGTATCGAGGTCGCCATGTTCTTCATAAAGTCGCCCCAGTTCCGTCTTGGGGTCTGCCGACTGAGGACTTCGCGATGCCCAGCCGTTGAGCAACTTGAACGCCTGCTCCGATCGACCCATCTCCACCAGCAACACAGCGAGCCCGCGGTGGCACTCGACGTGCTCCTCGTTCCGGTCGAGACACTGCAGATACATGGTCTCAGCCTGTATCTGAAGGTTTCTCACTTCGTCTTCGTCTGCCTTGGTTCCGCCCTGTTTTGACTTTAAGTAAGCCATCTGGTGCAGCGTCGAAGCCAAATTGTAATGGCCGTCCGGATTTCGGGGATTGTCCAAGGTGACCGAAC
This sequence comes from uncultured Pirellulaceae bacterium, assembly GCA_964635375.1. Lineage (GTDB taxonomy): Bacteria > Planctomycetota > Planctomycetia > Pirellulales > Pirellulaceae > CAZMNY01. The sequence continues at coordinate 21,668 of CAZWOU010000101.1, forward strand.
GAAAGCGTTGTGAGGCGGAATTGTAGTTGCCCGCATTGAACTCACGCACGCCCTGTATGTTCTGGGTGCCCGAAGGCAATTGGCAACCGGTTGCTCCCGCAAACGACAGCAAAACCACGAGCGTAAGTGTAGTTGGTTTCATTGGACTCGAGCTTATCAACACAGGAACCTCCACCAGCGTCTCGGATTGACGCGTCCATGAACTGCCGCTCATGAATTGCTGCGGGAGAATATCGAACGACTCGAAACCGAGCAAGGGCGATCTTGTCGGCATTTGGAACGGAAAACTCCACTCGAATCGGCACAATCCCACCAGGTGGTCTTCTTTGTTAATCCTGCAAGGCCGGAAAAACAGCGCATTTTCCCTGAATGTTGTATCTTTCCTATGTTACCGGCCGATCCTAAGCCTCACAGCCGCCGTCTTGCACTTTGGCACCGACAATTACGAGGAGTCTAAACGTGGGAAAGATCAATGACGAAGTCGCCCTCGAGCGACGAAGTGAAGACCAGCGATCCCCTGAGGATCGGCGACAGGCGGACGTCGATGTCCAAGAAGATCGCCGTCAATCGCCCCGGCGAAAAGTTCAACGCCGCCGTCAGATCGATCCGACAACCTGTGAACGCGACTACTCGAATGACGAGATTGAGTTCATGCAGGCACTGGATGCATACAAGCGGGCCAATGGTCGCATGTTTCCCACTTGCAGTGAGATTCTGGAGGTCGTGCGAGGGATGGGCTATGTGCGACTGGACCCAGAAGACCGTCTGAACAACGGCGAGCCAACCGGCGATAATCTGCCTGAGGAGACCGATTTCGTCAGCGACGCAATCGATCAAGCCACGGAAAACGAATAGCTAATTCGCGGCTGGGCGATTTTGAATTCGGCGCCACGCAACAGGACGCGCGGAACAGAGGGTGAGGCAAGCGGGCGGCAATGTCTCTGACCTTGCCGTCCGTTTTTTTGGCGCTGAGGCAGTTCAGGCCGTCAGCTGAGCTCGAGGCGAGGAGAACTCGGCCTGAGGCGACTTGTCTCCCGAATCGCGGCCGACCGGAATAGTTCGCAGGATCAGCCCGTAGGCACTGTTGAAAGACCTTGCCAAAGGTCGCAGGCCTTCGGCTAGCCCGACAGAATCGAGTTCTTCAATCGACTCCGGCAATTGGCCCATCGGCAGCGAGGCCGCCAGGGAAACAAGGTAATCGCCTGGGCCGGTTTTCACTGGAGTCCCGCTCGTAACGGTCCCGTCCGTAGTCGTCCCGTTCCCGTTCGTTCTTGTCCCGTTCAGCGCGGCTCCGGGTTGGTTTGCAACGGGCTGTTCGGCCAAGTGGCTCGGGTTCGGCACGCTTTGTGTGGTGCTGCGGAGCAAAGGAATGAGTCCCATGGTGACGAGCATTGCGGCGGCAATGCATGCCCATTGTACGATTCGTCGTCGATCGCTCTGAATGACCTGTTCTACGACGACCTTGGAAAGATCCTCTCGCGGTTCGGGGAGCTCAAGCAATTCGAGACCAGCGAACAGGTTCTCTTGAGAATTCAGCTGCTCCTTGCACGGTCGGCAGCCAGCGGCATGCGCTCGCAACTGAGCGTCCACTTCAGGGCGTCGTCGATTATCCAACAATGCATGCATTCGTTGCTCAAACGTTTCGCATCGCATGGAGCGGTTCCTCAATAACTTGGCGTTGCCGTAATATCTCAATCAGCTCCTTGCGCGCCCGGTGCACCCAAGTCTTAATCGTCCCCAAGGGAACGCCCATGGTCGCCGCGATTTCCAGGTAGCTCAGTTCGTGTTCATGAAAAAGAACGAAGGCCTCACGGTGGTTCGGCCGCAACGCTTGCAGCGCTTGTTGAACTTCCTCGGAAAGCAACTCCGCCGCTTGGTTCAATTCCGAGCTGTCCGGCGGTTGTTCCACCAGCACTTGTGTTCTGGGACGGCGTTTCCTTGTCGAAATAGCGGTGCGGCAGCGGTTTCCAGCAATCGCCAACAACCAGGGTTCAAAGGCCCGTTGCGAGTCCCACCGGTGGAGACTCTTGAAAGCGCGCGTAAATGTCTCTTGAAGCGTGTCTTCAGCGTCCTGCCGCTGGCCCAGCATTCGGAAACACAATCCGAATACTTGTCCACGAAAACGGTCCATCAGCTCGGTCATCGCGAGTTGCTCGCACCCCAGGCATCTCTGCACCAAGTGGCGGATGTCGTTAGTCACATGGCCCTCGGTCGTTCAGCACGTTGTACCCCGCGGCAGTAAATGAGGTTTCACGATTCTGATTCTCTCTTTTGCACCGAATCTTGGGCAAAACCAGGCCCAGGGGGGCCAAAAAAATAGGAGCCCGATAAGTTCAGGGCCCCATCGATCGCAAATCCGCAGAACTCTGCTCTGGCGTTTCAAGTCCTGCCATTTCACCTGGCCAGCCGCTGACTTCTCAGCCGCTAGCTTCGATTGAAGAACTTTTTCAGCATGTCGGTGGCCGCGTCTCGCGAATTGTCAGTTGTTGTCTTTGGTTTATCCGGCAGCTTGCCGAGTTTTTTTTGCGACTGTTTTTTGCGAAACCAATTACTTCTGCCCGATTTTGCGTTTTCTTCTTCGGCTGCCTCATCCTCGCCCGATTCGTTGGCTTGTTCCAGGGCGATTCGGTCCGTTTCGTCCAGCTGAAACTGACGCGTTTCCGGGTCGGCAATGGTCTTGGCGTGGGTGTCGTTTTCGCCTTCCTCAAGCCAACCGGTGATATCGTCATCAGCCGCTTTTGCATCGACCTGGGCAGTCGTTCGAGCAGCAGCTTCCTTGATGTCCGCAACCTTCTTGCGTTTGCCGGCGTCCAACCCATGGCTCACAACGATTTCAAACTCCAAACGGCCAACCCGGATCTGGTTGCCCATCTGCAGTTCACACTCCTCGCTCGGCTCGACTTTGACATCGTTCACCAACGTGCCGTTGCGACTGCCAAGGTCTTGAATGTAGACCTTGTCATCGCGAATGCTGATCTCACAATGATTTCGGCTGATCGAGTCGCTTTTCGGTCTCAATTGGCACTCCTTAGCTCGACCAATGCGAAAAACGGTCCCGGGAATGCGAATTTCCCTTCCCGCACTGGAGCCTCGAAGGACCTTCAGTTTGACTTGCATGTACAGTCCTCCTAATGAGACGCCAGACTCAAGTCAGAATCGACTGAGCCGCGAACGCGTTCGTCTGACGTCTTGTGTGTATTCTTATTCCGAATTAGACAAATGGCTAGGGGATAATTAAATACACCCCCAGGGTGAATTCTCAGATTTTGAGACGGGGGCCGAAGGGTTTGAGAAGGTTGGGGGAAGGGTTTGAGAAGGTTGGGGGAAGGGTTTCCCACGAAAATAGAGGCATTTCCGCGCAAGATTCGCGGTCAGC
>CAZWOU010000102.1:0-4030 GCA_964635375.1 uncultured Pirellulaceae bacterium
TCTGAAAGTTGCTCGGCTCGCCCCCCCTGTCGGCCGCTCCGTCGGCCCCCTCGCCAGCGGCGCGCAACTCGCCCGCTACACCGAGCAATCCGCATCCGCCCATTCCGCCGATCGTATTGAGCAACATCGTTCGTCGGTTTGTCGCGGACTTGCAGCCTGGGATTCTGGACATCGGAACTTTCAACTCAATTCTTGTAGATCTTGTGCTGGGGTCGCCCTGAGAGGATCTGCTCTTTGCCCCAATTCGTCACGCTGCGAAATGCGTCGCTTCGAATGAAGTCAGTGAACGCCTGCTCGTCCCACCATTCGCTGCTGATCAGGTAGGAGCACTCATCGGCTACATCTTTCCACAACGTCGAGCTGTCGTGGCCGTCCGCCGCTTCCAGTGCCTCAATGACTGCAGCAAACTTGCCTTCGAAATCTTGCTGCTTACCTGGGATGACCTTGTAATTCATGCCGACCGTTATCATGGCGATATGCCCTCGATTTACGTGGTTCGTCCTGTTGAAAGTAGAGCTGACAATGATAGTGTTTAAGCAACGTGGCGGAAACCGACTTCTCGTCTTGGGCGGGATATTCGCCGCCAGTTCTCAGTTAACGCCATTTGGCCGTTCGTCGACGCGGATTGGGGGACGACATGAGGCTGTTTGAAGGGACGCAGTGGGATCGCCCGCCCACCTGCGAGCGATGTGGGGAATTGGAGACGGAGTGTCAGTGCCCTCCCCTGCCGCCAGGCAAGACGCTCACGCCTGCGGGCAAACAGACGGCGCGTCTGACTGTGGAAAAACGTAAGAAAGGAAAAATGGTCACGGTCGTCCGCGGCTTGCCCGCCGAGGAGAACGATCTTCCGGCCGTGTTGAGCCAACTGAAGAACGCCTGCGGCGCCGGCGGCGCGATCAAGGACGAGCATCTTGAGATACAAGGGCGTCATTTGGAACGAGTTCGCGATTTGCTCAGCGACCTCGGCTATCGAGTGCAGGGCTGAATCACACGTCCAGCAAGAAACTGCCACGAAGTCATTCTGCGGCGAGAACAGGATGTCAGTTCGGACGCCAGTTTAGAAGAGTCGTCTGGCTGGACTGACTACAAAGAGCCGGCAAATTCTTTGACAATCTGAAACGCTGCTTTCTCGGCTCGTCTAATGTCGCCGTCATTGGATGTAATTGCAAATACCGCATCCTTCTCGGGCAGAATGACAAGCAACGCGTACCACATTGTGTTCGAACCGTTGTGCCAAATGACACGATGTTTCGTCCAGGGGTTCTCGGTAGGAGCCACCCAGCCAAACGCGTAGTTCTTCAACTTGGCCGTATGAAGTCGTTTGAACGTTTCTGCTTTCAGTAGTTTGCCGCCGCCCTGTTCGCCTTTCAAGTGTTCGCGGCCGAAGGCGCATAGGTTGGCAAGCGTCATATGCATTGACCCAGCGGGGCCCATGATCGGTGTGTTGTCCTCCAAGACTCCGGCTACGCGCTTGAAAGATAGGATATTCTGGTGGCCGCGGGGTTGACTTAGTTTCTTCTCGCCGTCTTGGGGCGGTCCGAAGCCGGCTTGCTCAAGTTTCAGCGGCGCGAGGATGTGTTGACGGATTAAGTCCTCCCACGCAGTGCCGGTTTCCTTTTCGGCCATGGCAGCCGCGATGGTAAAGCCGACGTTGGAGTACCTGAACGTCTTTCCTGGTTCGCCCATTGGTTTCACAGCGAGAATAGCCGCCGCCGATTGGCTCCGAGCGGTGACTCGTTTCTCCCCTTCCGCCGGCCGATTGAATTGGGTCGAAAAAGAGAAGTTCGCAGGGGCGCCCGATGTGTGGGTCAGCAGTTGTTCGAGCGTGACTCCCCGCCAATCGTCGTGCAACTTCGTCGTCTCGCCAAAACTCTCGCCAATGGTCGTTCCCCAATCCAGCTTCTGCCGCTCAATCAAGCGGGCGATCATCGTCGCCGTGATCGACTTGGTGATCGAGCCAACGTGCCAGCGGTCACTCACCTCAAGCTGAACTCCGCTTCCCTTGCTTCGCTCGCCGTCAGCCGCCGCGGCGACAACCTTTCCGTCGACTGTCATCATCGCCGCAAGCCCAACGAGCTTGCTTGCATTGCGAAGTTTGCGAACGGCTTCGCCTAGTCGTTGTTGAGTATCGCTCGCCTTTGCTGGAGGCGGTTCAGCACTGCTGCAGACGCTCGCCCACGGCGCCGCCACGAACGCGAAGAGAACGACTCGTTGGCAGCCCAGAAATCGTCGACGCTCGTCTCGCAGGGAGTTCATATTTCACTGTGTGGGTCTGGTGCAAATGGATGTGGAAGATAGCAGTCGCACCTGTCCGCGAGAACGCCGAGCATCGATCGTGTCGCGAATGATCACGAATGATGGGGCAGGAATGATGGGGCAGGAATGATGGGGCAGGAATGATGGGGCAGGAATGATGGAACAGTGCGCTCGTCGAGCAGTCAACAAAGACCGAACTCAGTCTAGCGTGTCAGCTCGCGCCCTGCTTTGCCGATTGGTTTAGGCAATCCTCATCCGCGATCGACTTCGACCCGAATCGCGAGCCTGCGACCCCCAGTATTCCGCCGGCAAGTCCAATTCCCGCGAGAACCAGCCAAGCGTCTTGATTGCTCAGAAAGGTCGACGGCATGATGCTTGTCAGCGGCGCGACGAGACAGGCTGCAGCCATCGACAGCAGCACTCCCGCCAAGGCAAGGACCCGCAGTTGCGGTGACCTTGCCGGCTGTTGCCGCTCGATGTCGTTTACGGCGTTGGGCGATTCGTACGGATTGAGCATTACTTTGCTGTCCTTTTCACAAGCATGCCAAGGGCGAACCGCAGATTAAAATAGAACACCGGGAAGTGTTCAAAGGACCGCATGAAACCACCCAGAAACGGCTGCAGGCGTTCCGTTCAGGCTCTGGCCAGTGACATCCGCAGGGATTTATCAGTTGATCGCTCGACGCGGCTCAACTACCATGGAGTACACGACTTACCGACCTGTCGCCTTAAAGACTCACGCCTCGCAACGAACTCGGTCGCTTTGTGCTGTCCAATACCAGCCACTTCAGACGAAACCCGCCAAACCGATACAGATTGCTGTCCACGATCAATAATCGTCCATGGTTCAAGCTGTGGCTGGTCTATCACTCACGCACCCCCGACCTCGCTCGCGATATGCTACAAAATCCTTCCAAACTCGGCTCGTTTATCGCTGTGCCCGACTCCCCCTGTCGACGCTCTTGTCCGAGTTGGGGCTTTCTCAGCGCCTTGGCGATTGCCTGTGCCTTGCTCGCAATGAGCTGTGGTTCGTCGGTTCAAGCCCAGTTGCCCGAGGGGACTCCTGCCGAAGAGGGCCCCCGAGATGGCGCGGCGCCCCAAAACCAGGAGGGCGCCGACGATGGGACGCCCGAAACGACGAAGCCTGAAGCGACGAAGCCTGAAGCGACGAAGCCTGAAGCGACGAAGCCTGAAACGACGAAGCCTGAAACGACGAAGCCTGAAACGACGAAGCCTGAAACGAGGGCGGACGGCGAGCCCGTTTTGAAGTTCACCTTTGAAGGAGCGTCATGGCGAGGCGTTATTGACTGGCTGGCCGAGGAGTCGAGGCTGGCTTTGCACGTGGGGAGTTTGCCGTCTGGCAGTTTTACTTATTCCGATCCGAACGAGTTCACGCCGCAACAGGCGATCGATCGAGTGAACGTCTTTCTTCTGCCACACGGTTTTACGCTTGTGCGCAGCGGCCAACTGCTGTCGGTAATCAATCTGTCGGATCCTCGCGGCGTTCAGCAGCTTGAGGCGTTGGCTGAGACGGTATCGATCGAACAGTTGGACGGATTGGACAATCACACCGTTGTGCGTTGTTTCTTTCCGCTCGGGGAATTCGCTACGGAGGATGCCGTCGAGGAGTTGTCGGTGCTCAAGTTGATGACCACACCCGCAATTCTCTCCAAGACGAATCAGTTGTTGATCACTGACACGGCGGGAAAGCTAAAGAGCGTGAAGACCGTACTCGCCGCATTTCAACCCTCCAGGTTGGATAACGGCACGGTGA
>CAZWOU010000102.1:4040-7948 GCA_964635375.1 uncultured Pirellulaceae bacterium
GGGTTTGCGGCCACCCTTCCCCCCTGGCTCAGATGCCGCGGCGTCTCGCATTCGTTGAGCGACCGCGAGGCTCAATCCAGAGGACGCAGAGACACCAGCCACTTGAAGGATCTCACACAAGAACTTCGCGCTGAAGCACGTGGATGCTGAGGACTTCTTGGATGTCGCCCGTCCTCACTTGGGCTTAGCGACGGGAGAGATGATCGGCATCGATGTCAGCCTTTCGGCCGACTTGCGAGGCAAGAATATATTTGTCACCGGGGTCAGCGACAAAGTGAAGCTGGTCGAGGACTTGGTTGCGCAAATCGACATTCCCGAGGAAGGGGCGACTTCCAGCGAAGCGGATGAGCTTCGCTCGCACTTTGTCAAAGGCGGCAACGTCGAGACGGTTTACAACGTGCTGCTGACTCTGCTGTCAGGCAAGACGGCGCGACTCTCTATGGACGAGGCTTCGGGAAGTGTGATCGCTTTGGCTTCGCCCGAGATTCAGGCGGAAATCGCCCAAACGGTCTTGCAACTGCAGGCTGCGGACGCTGAGTTTGCCGTGATCACGCTGAAGACGATCGATCCCTACTTTGCGATAAGTCTGCTGACCGAGATGCTTGAGTTGGATGCGGCAACGGATGAGTCGTCGACAAGGAGTTTCGACGACCGCAGTCGATACGGTCGCGAGCGATACTATCCGCCGTCGTCACAGCCAGTCAAGAAGGCTGAGCCGCCGCGGATCGACGCCGACCCTGTGAACATGAGGTTGTTTGTCCGAGGCCAGAAGCACCAGATTGAACAGATCCGCGACATCGTCGCTCAGTTGGACGTACCCGTTAGTTCGAGTGGCGGTGGTGAGCTGAGGATTCTTCCGCTGAGGGGCAATCTAGCGGAGCGGGCGGTCGTGACGGCAGCCAGATTTTGGCGAGGCCAGAATCCCATCATCCTCTTCCCCCCCATGGGCGAGTCTGCAGGAGAGACCGAAAGATCGGTCAGCGACGTGCGGTCGATGATTGCGAAGCCAAATCCAGAGAAGCCGCGAGTGGCCCCTCCCGCACCTCGATTGTTGACCGAGAACGCGGAAAGCCAAGCCCCTGCGATTCGATGTCAATTGACGCCGCGGGGATTGATCCTGCAATGCAGCGACACCGAAGCCCTCGACAAGTTTGAGGAGCAACTTCAGGCAATTGTCGGCCCGATTGGCGCCATGCCATCACCGCCGATTGTGTTCTATCTCAAGTACGCGAAAGTCGATGATGCGATTCGCATGCTGGCCGAGTTGCTCGATGGCGGCGAGGCGGCCAGTGAGAGCGCAACAGGGTCTTTGGTCAACGGATACGTGTCGTCTTCGGGCGGACTGCTTGGCAGCTTCGTATCGAGTCGAGATGGCATGACAACGTTGATCGCGGATACCGTCACCGTGGTTGCCGATTCTCGGTTAAACCGGCTGGTGGCCCAAGGTAGCGCGAGCGACATTGAACGGATCGAAAGCTATCTCAAGATTATCGACAAAGACATATCGATCACATCGATCGAGACCTATGGAACGTCGCACTTGATCGAGCTGAAGAATAGCTCGGCGATCGAGGTAGCGGCCGCGATTCGAGAGGTGTACGGCGAGCGGGTTCTGGGCGGGGCAGCGGGGCAGCCGGGCAGATCGACTGGGGCGGCTGGAACGGCAAAGCAGCCTCAACGGGACGAAAGCGCCGGCAAATCGGACGACGAGAAGAAGAAGGCCAGCGAAAAGGAGAAGACCGCTGCGCAGCCCAAGGGTGGGGCCCGCGACTTGGGGCCCAAGATGACCGTCGCCGTCCACATCGCCAGCAACTCACTCATCGTGACCGCTCCCGACCAGTTGTGGAGGGAAGTCGAGGCGCTCGCGAAGTTGATCGATTCACGCAACGAGCGAGCGATCCAAATCCTGGCGCCCGACAACCCCGACGCCGTCCACTCGTTGTTGCAGCAAGTTATTACATCTGGGGCGGCGGGCAGTCCGCGGCCCAGCAGCGGCGGCAGGTCGAGTGTTCCATCGCGCTCGCCAAAACCGTCGCCAACACGACCACAATCGCCGCAGAAGTTTCCAAGCGGCCGGTAACTCAGGGAGGGTGTAGTCGATGAAACGCTGCCCGACGTTCAACAAGCCGTGGGTTCTCGCCATGGCAGTCCTTCTTGGCAACGGGGCCCTCGCGCATCGCGCGCTCGCCCAGCCCGGCTTGCGGGACACTCTGCGCGAAATGGATCGGAACCGCAACGGCCAACTCGATCCCGAAGAGGTCTCGCCTTTGGCGCGGCCCTACCTTGAGCGGATCACGCGCGAACGCCACATGTCTCTGGACAGACCCAACAGTATTGAGAAGATTCTGGATGCAGCGAGGATCTACTTCGCCCTCCGCAACGGTGTGTCAGGCAAGGATGTTCGCCCGCAAGGCGAGGATACCGTGCTCCCCTTCGGCCCTCGCGAGGATGAACCGCTCGTTCCCGAGTTCGGACTCGGTGTCGTTAAGTACCCATACATCAAAGCAGACCGGGATCTGGCGACGACGATAATGCGCCGCTACGACCGCAGTGGCGACGGTCACATCAATCGCGAGGAGGCGTCGAGAAACCGCTGGACCCATCGCGATCCATTCCTGGACGACTTGGACAAAGATGGTCGCTTGAGCGTGCTTGAGCTGACTCAACGCTACGCCCGCCGGCGACTTCTGGACGGGTCGGCCGGGGAGATGTTTCAACGTGCGAGGCGCACTGGCAATGGCGTTCGCGCCGGAGCTTCCCGGTATGGCTCGCAAGATGGCGGCCACGAGCGCGAAGCCGCTAAGCGGCGAGAATTCTCTCAATGGTGGAGCAAAGGGGGGAGCGGGAATTGGCTGACAGCAAGCGTGCTCTCCCGTTTTGATGCAAACCGAAACGGCCGCCTTGAGACAGGCGAGGCGAATGACCTCGGAGTTCCCGTAGGCCAAGTCGATTTGAACCGCGATGGAGAGTTGACGAGGGACGAATTGCACGCGTATCTGTCCAACCTCCAGGATCAGGCCGGCGATGTAACCTCCGGGCTGCCTGGCTGGTTTTTCGAACTCGATTCGAACCGCGACCAGCAGGTCTCGATGGCTGAGTTCGCCAGCGAATGGACCGAGGAGAAATTCCGCGAGTTCCGCCTCTTCGACGCCAATGGCGACGGACTGTTGACAGCGACGGAGACGCTTCAATCGAAGGCGCTCTCCGGTGGTAGCTACAGCAACCGCAACGCCGAAGTTCTGCCTCCTCACAAGACGATTATCTCAGAAATCGAGATCACCGATGAACATCTTATCGGCGACCTAAACGTTGAACTCTCAATCACCCATTCCAGCGTTGGCTTCCTTGACGGATACCTGACCGGCCCCGATGGAACGAGGGTCGAGTTGTTCACGGGAGTTGGCGGTACTGGCGACCATTTTGACAGAACCATATTCGACGACCAATCGAGGACGTCGATCACGAAGACAAAACCTCCCTATCGAGGCGAGTTTCAACCTGAGGCTCTGCTGAAAAAGCAGCCGAGTCTTTCCCACTTTAACGGCAAGGGTGTCAAGGGAGTTTGGCAACTGGTCATACGCGGCACTCGCAACACGCGTTTTGGCATGCTCCACAGTTGGGGCCTGATCATTCGTCCGGCGGAGGACGGCCCCGGCCCCCTTACGGCGCCCCCTACCGAAGAGCAGCCGCCGGCCCCCGCCGTTGGGTCAGCCCCGCCGGCGAGCGGCGACCGCTCCGAAGACGCGGAACGCGCTGCGTCTGATGCGGCCGCGAAGATCGAAGCTAGGAATCGGATGATTGAAGAATACAAGAGACGATTCAGCCGCGGTAAAGAAGGCTCCTCCCAACGTGATGAGGGACGTGAGGCGTCTGGCGACGAGAAGAGTCGGTACAACAAGAAGGGCTAC
>CAZWOU010000102.1:8048-13823 GCA_964635375.1 uncultured Pirellulaceae bacterium
TGAGGGACGTGAGGCGTCTGGCGACGAGAAGAGTCGGTACAACAAGAAGGGCTACGAGAAGAAGGGCTACGAGAAGAAGAGCTACGACAAGAAGGACTACGACAAGAAGGACTACGACAAGAAGGACTACGACAAGAAGAGCTACGAGAAGAAGGACACTGGGGGGAGGGAGCCCGAGCGGGAACGGGGCGATCGAGAGGATTACAAGAGGAAGTGAGGGGCGCTCAGCGAGAAGGGGGCTCCATCATTTCGCTCTGCCTGTTGGTCGCGTCCAGCTTGCCCGCCATTGCGGTCAGGTCGTGACTGAAGTTGTTCTGCTCTGATCGCGAGCCCATGGCGGGAAGATGAGGGCCGGGGCGACGAATCCAAGCGGCTGTGCCCCGCCGGGTCCTTTCAATTATCTCTTTGAACACTCACAGTCTCTATGGGTGCATAATATCGTGCGATTCCCTTTGAGCATCGTTGTTCATCCTGGTCACGGTCGGTTTGCCATCGTTAGCCGCAGAGCAGCCCAACGTGGTGATCATTCTCGCCGACGATCTCGGCTACGGCGACTTGGCTTGCTATAACGCCGAGTCTGAGATTCCCACTCCAAGTCTGGACAGGTTTGCAAGTCAGGGGATTCGATTCACCGACGCCCACAGTCCATGCACGGTTTGCACGCCGACGCGATACAGTTTGATGACCGGCCGGATGGCGTTTCGATCGCCTCGGGGCGGCACGGTATTCACGGGAGCCGGCGGACCCTCACTGATCGCTGCGGATCGGCTCACGTTGGCTGGAATGCTGCGAGCCGGCGGTTATTCGACCGCCTGCGTCGGCAAGTGGCACATCGGCATGACCTTCTATGACTCGCAGGGCAAGGCCATACATCAAGGCGGATTGGATGCCGTACGACGAATCGACTACTCGAGAGCGATCACAGGCGGGCCGGTCGATTGCGGGTTCGACAGCTTCTTCGGGACGGCCTGCTGTCCAACCACCGATTGGCTCTACGCCTTTATCGACGGCAATCGCATCCCTCATCCGCCGTTAGCTCAGTTGGATCGAAAGCCGCTTCCCAAGCACGCTTACTCAAGAGACAACCGTCCTGGAATGGTCGCCGACGATTTCGATTTGGAGGAAGTCGACATCACGTTTTTGGAGAAGAGCAAGGCTTTTCTGCAAGCCCACACGAGGACGTCGCCGAAGAAACCTTTCTTCCTCTTGCATTCGATTCAGGCCGTTCACTTGCCCTCTTTCCCCGGCCGAAGTTTTAAGGGCAAGACAAAGTCAGGTCCTCACGGCGACTTCATCTTCGAGCTTGATTATGTCGTTGGCGAGTTGCTCAAGTCGCTCGAGCAGCTTGGCGTTGCCGATAACACGGTTGTGATCTTTACGAGCGACAACGGCCCTGAGGTTTCGACTGTCTACCACATGCGCGAAGACCACAAACATGATGGAGTTCGACCTTGGCGGGGCGTCAAGCGCGACAATTGGGAGGGAGGACACCGCGTCCCCTTTATCGTCCGTTGGCCCGGCAAGGTGAGAGCGGGAGCAACCTCCAAGCAGATCACGTCCTTGACCGACGTGATGGCGACGATTGCGGCCATCACTAATACCCGTCGAGTAGTTCATCGCCAGCTGGCGTGACGTGAACGGCCGCGATAAGCCCGAGACGGAAGGCGTTTCCAGTGGACGCCACCCTTTTCTGAACCACTCATTGGTCTTCTTGCACTCGCCTGGCCGCCGCGGTTGCGACGCGTGACGCTTGACTCTGGCGGCCTGCCTTGAAACACTTCACGTGGCGCTGTGTTCGAGTCACGTTACAGCGGCTTTCGACCACCTACGCGAGGCGGACATGGATTCTCAGTTTCGACTTCGAGAATTATTGTTGGGAACGCTGTTGCTCGGCATCGTGTTCGCGATTGCGCGGGCGGCGTTGTTCATGCAAGTCGAACAAGGTCAGCCGGACGTGAGTTCGGTTTCTGTCGAAATTGTGGCTGGGTCCTTACTCGGTCTCACGGCGGGCGCCTTCCTCGTGCGAATGTTTGGCGTCTCCGGTCGCAGATCATCCCGCCTCATCTACGCTTGCTGTTTTGTTTTGTCGATACCTGGCCTCGCGGCAGTCGTTTCCTTAACTGCGATTAACTTGTAATCTATCGGTGGTTGGCGTAAGTGAACGAATCGAGTCAAGGAGAAAGCGCGAATGAACCTCGTCCACTTGAGAATCTTGCCAGCTTTGCTTGTCGGACTGCTGGCCCAGTTGACTCAGCATGACGTTGCCAATGGCAATGAATCGACCAGAGCGGCAGCGCTCAGGGTCAGTACGCGGGAGGAACTTCAACAAGCGATTCGTCAAGCTCGGCCAGGCGCTCAGATCCTAATCGCGCCAGGCACCTATCGCGGTGGTTTGAGCCTTGGTGGATTGCGTGGCGAGAAAGGGCGTCCGATCGTTCTGGCGGCACTAGATGCGAAACGCCCGCCGGTGTTCGAGGGCGGAACATCCTGCTTCCACCTGACCGATCCCCGCTACGTCCAAATGCGCGACCTCGTGTTAAGAAAGGCAACCGGCAACGGCCTCAACATCGACGATGGCGGCTCATACAACAGCCCAGCCGAATACGTTGAGCTTCACAATTTACGAATCTACGACATTGGACCCAGCGGGAATCGCGACGGCATCAAGCTGTCGGGCGTTGATAACTTTGTTATTCAGGGCTGCACGGTGGAGCGCTGGGGCAGCGGCGGTTCGGCGATCGATATGGTCGGCTGCCACGACGGGCGCATCGTCGGTTGCACGTTTCGTCATCGGGGCGTAGATTCCGGCAGCGGCATCCAAACGAAAGGGGGCAGCCGAGCCATCGCTATTCAGCGTTGCCGCTTTGAGCAGGCCGGCTCGAGGGCTATCAATATCGGCGGCAGTACGGGGCTCGACTACTTCCGGCCCAATCCCTCTAATTACGAAGCCAAGGACATCTTGGTGGAAGATTGCACGATCATCGGTTCGATGGCGCCCTTCGCGTTTGTCGGTGTGGATGGCGCCGTGGTTCGCCACAACACGGTCTACCGGCCAACTCGTTGGGTTGCTCGCATCCTCCAGGAGACTCGGGGCTCAAGGTTTGTTCCCTGCCGAAACGGTCGCTTCACAAAGAACCTCATTGCGTTCCGCTCTGACGAATTGCGAACGACGGTTAATGTTGGGGCAGGCACGGCTCCCACGACATTTACTTTCGCGGAGAATCACTGGTACTGCATCGACGACCCTCAGCGCAGCAGTCGACTCGCCCTGCCCGTCAAGGAATCTGGCGGCCGCTACGGGCAGGACCCCCAGTTCGTCGATGTAAAGCGAGGCGACTTGCGGCTCAGTAGGACGAGCCCCAGTCGCGGCGCCGGGGCTCGAGAAGAACCATCTCAACGTGAAAGAGAGAATCGCTAACGCATGCCAAGAATGTTTCCAATAGCCTGGCTGGTGTGTCTGTTGTTGTCAGGCTGCTTCAATGGTGGGCAGGCGGGCGGCGGGCGCCTGAGCCGATCGGCCTCCCCTTCCGTTTTGCGCCTAGCCGTAACCACAAGCACGCGCGATACCGGTTTGCTGGATGTGTTGAACCCCGTGTTTGAGAAACGGCATGGCGTGCGCCTCGACGTGATTGCCGTGGGGACGGGAGCTGTCTTGAACTTGGGGGAGTCCGGAGATGTCGACGCCGTGCTTGTGCATTCGCGTGAAGCGGAGGACGCCTTCATGGCTGGGGGGCACGGAGTGCGGCGCGAAGACGTAATGTACAATACGTTCCAAATCCTCGGGCCCGATGACGATCCGGGCGAAGTTCGCGACATGGAACCGATTTCGGCGTTACGGAAGCTGGCCGCGGACCGCGCGCGATTCGTTTCGCGGGGCGACGACAGCGGCACTCACAAACGCGAGAAGAAGCTGTGGGAGGCCGCCAAAGGGTGGTCGCATTGGGACGGGTATATGGAAACCGGGCAAGGCATGGGCGCCACGTTGCTGGTCGCCGATCAGATGGGCGCCTACGTCCTTTGCGACAGCGGCACCTATCTGAAGTTCAAAGAGAAGATTCGTTTGGTTCCACTGGTTGTGGCGTCGCAGCGCCTGCGGAACCCTTATGGCGTGATCGTCGTCAACCCGCGGAAGCATCCGAGCATCAACGCCGATTTGGCGGAGGCGTTCGTGGATTTCATCATTTCAGCAGAAGCCGCAAGACTCATTGACAACTACAAGATCGATGGCCGGCAACTCTTTTTTCCTGGGCGACCTACCAATCAGAATTGAGCGGCTGCGATGGACTTGATTCGGGAAGGTTTCCGGGAGTCATTTCTCCTGCTGGTTCACTTCGACCCGCTCGTGATTGATGCGGCCCTGCGAAGTTTATGGATTTCGCTGGCAGCTGTGGGGCTGGCGTCCCTTATCGGCGTACCTTTGGGCACGTTCTTAGCCCGGATGTCATTCCCAGCTCGCGGGGTGGTCGTGCTTGCGTTTCGGGCCGGCATGGCCTTCCCCACTGTGTTCATAGGCATCGTCTGTTACGCCCTCTTCTCGCGGCGTGGTCCGCTGGGACCTCTCGAGTTACTCTACACGCCGTGGGCTATCGTCTGTGGTGAGTTCGTGTTGGCTCTACCGCTGGTCGTTTCGCTCACCTATGGCGCAGTAAAGGCGCTCGACCCGCGAGTGGGCGAGACGGCGTGGACCTTGGGCGCTGGCCCCTTTCGCCGTTGGCGAACCTATATCTCGGAGGCTCGCGTCGGCGTCGCGCTGGCAGTACTCACTGCGTTCTCGCGGTGCGTGACCGAGCTGGGGATCGCGATGATGGTCGGTGGTAACATCAAGGCCCGCACGCGCACTTTGGCGACGGCGACCGCGGTGGAAACGGGCAGGGGTGAATTTGGCCGCGGGATGGCGATGGGGCTGATTCTGCTAATGACCGCCATGTTAGTCTCCCTCGCCGTGTTCTACTTGAGTCGCGAAGATCGGCGCGATTAGCTCGAAATGATCGACATCAGAAAACTTCGCGTAGGCAAGAGCGGGCGGACGATCTGTTCGGTGCCGAACTTGCGCGTTGCGCCCGGGGAACGAGTTGCGATTCGCGGCGCTAACGGGACCGGGAAGACGACGATGCTGCGCGTGCTGGCCGGGTTGGAGACGGGCTTCGAGGGTCGGCTGACCGTGAATGCGTCGCGAAGGGAACGGGTTTACGTTCATCAATCTCCTCGCTTGTTTCGAGGCACGGTGCTATTTAACGTCACCTACGGTCTTCGCCTGCGGGGGACGAGTCGCCGAGAAAGCGATCGACTGGGCCGAGAGTGGCTACGGCGATTGGGCGTAGAGAAACTCAGCAGAGGCCCCGTGTCTCATCTGTCCGGAGGCGAACGGCGTCGCATTGCCTTGGCGCAAGCCATGATCCTGCGGCCTCGGTTGTTGTTGCTCGACGAACCGCTCGCCGACTTGGACGAAGAAGGAGCGGTGGTGGTCCTGAACGCCCTCAATCAGTTGGAGCAGTGTACGATTCTCATCGCGTCCCCCAAAATCTCAGACCAAGGGTTGACCACCCGAGTCTATCAACTGGATGCGCCCGCTGGCGGGGCGAGTTAAACGCGAGACCGATAGGAGTCGCCGCTATGACGGAAGCACCTGAGACAATCAGGCGGACCTGGGAGATTCCTCTGCGAGCGACTGCGGACGTTGTCGTGATTGGCGGTGGTTCGGCTGGGACAGCCGCGGCGTGCGCTGCCGCTCGATGCGGCGCAACGACGCTGCTTGTCGAGCGATATGGTTTTCTT
>CAZWOU010000102.1:13833-25011 GCA_964635375.1 uncultured Pirellulaceae bacterium
TTGGCCCATTTATGACTTCCTACACCGCTGATGGCAAACGCCAACTGGTCGCTGGACTCTTCCAGGAGGTCATCGACCGGATGGTGGCGATGGGCGGAGCTGTCGATCCCTCGCTGACTGAACCTGGCTCCGCTTGGTCGTCGTTCATTCACTTGGGGCACGCCAACGTGACCCCGTTTCACGTCGAGTCGCTCAAAATGGCCGCGCTGGACATGGTTTGCGAGGCTGGCGTCGACATTCGGTTTCACACGTCGTTTGTAGACGTCGTCATGCAGGGCCCGCGGATTTCGGAAATCGTGACTCTCGACAAACAGGGACTCGGCCTGCTTCGGCCCAAGATCGTGATTGACGCGTCCGGCGACGGGGATGTCGCCGCCAAGGCCGGCGCGCCATTTGAAGTCGGCCGAAAGGAGGATGGCAAGATGATGCCTGTGACACTGTTCTTGACCATCGGCAACGTGGACGACGAGCGAGTTGAGGCTTGGATGCGGGAGCACGAAGTCTTGCACCCAGGCGAACGTCTGTTTGAGTGCATCGTCAAAGCGGCGCGAGAGCGAGGGGAATGGACGTTGGAGAGAGAGTTCTTGAACCTCTATCGCGAGCAGACTCCAGGACAGTGGCGAGTCAACACGACTCGCGTGCAAAGCGTCGATGGAACGAACCCGGATGATTTGTCTCGCGCGGAAATCGAGAGTCGACGGCAAGCGCGGCAGCTTGTTCGTTTTCTTCGCTCTCATTGCCCTGGTCTGGAGAACGCGCAGCTCACCGCTACAGCAATGCATGTTGGCGTGCGTGAAACGCGGCACATTCTCGGCGATTATGTGCTCAACGGGGCAGATGTGCTCGAAGGCCGCCGATTCGCTGATGCGATCGCCCAATGTGCATACCCCATCGACATCCACGACCCTCAGGGGCCCCGCGGTCGCTTAGAGGGGATTCGTTCCGACCATTACGAAATTCCCTAC
Source organism: uncultured Pirellulaceae bacterium (assembly GCA_964635375.1). Lineage (GTDB taxonomy): Bacteria > Planctomycetota > Planctomycetia > Pirellulales > Pirellulaceae > CAZMNY01. The sequence goes on from CAZWOU010000102.1 coordinate 14,799, forward strand.
CGTTGCCTTGTGCCGCGGCAGGTCGATAATCTATTGGTGGCTGGCCGGCCGATTTCGGCAGACCACGAAGGGGCTGCCTCAGCCAGAGTGATTCCTCCCTGCTACGCGACCGGTCAGGCGGCCGGCGTTGCGGCGGCTTGTTCTGTTCATCATCGGGTCACGCCGCGAAAGCTTGATGTCGAACTGCTGCGGGCGACCCTGGTTGAGCAAGGCGCCATCCTGTAGCGTCACAGTCTTGGCAAACGACGTCAGAGCAGATTCTTGTCCTCTGGGACGACGACGACCTTCGGGCCTCCGAATGTCGCGAGAGTAAGTCGTGCTCCGCTGTCATATGTTGAGAATTGGTCAAGCTGGGTAATCCCTGCGAGGCGGAGACGTCCAAGTCGCTGTCGGTCGGCAAGTAAGCAGACGGAAACGCAGTCCGCAGCGTCCTTTCTTGCGACAGGCGAATTCGGTAGATTGCAGGGATCAGCGCCTCCCCCTACTCTGCCTCGCCCTAAGAAACATAGGATTTTAAATCATGACCTGCACCACGGACCGACGTCGATTTCTCGCCCGCTCACTCGGCGCCACCGCCGCTCTGGGGGCTGCGGCACAGCTCGCGACTGCAGAGAATGAAGCGTCTGCGGCGCAAGAATATTACGAGCTGCGGACTTACCAGATTCCAACCGGCGAAAAGCAAGCCGTCGTTCACGACTACCTCAAGTCGGCCTTGATTCCAGCGCTCGGGCGACAACAAATCGACCGCGTTGGCGTCTTCACTGCGCTCGACAAACCAGAAGACCTTTCCATCTTTGTACTTATCCCCTATCCCACGGCCGATGCCCTCGGTAACCGCAACGCCAAACTCGAATCCGACAAGGCGTATCAGAAGGCTGCTGCGAAGCTATTCAGCTTCCCCAAATCAGATCCCGCCTACACCCGGATCAACAGTCGGTTCATGAAAGCGTTTTCGGGGATGCCCGTTGTCGAACTGCCAGCAACGACCGCCGGCAAGAAGCCTCGAATGTTCGAACTGCGAACCTACGAGAGCCACGACGAACTGAAGGCGTCGCTCAAGGTCGATATGTTCAACTCCGGCGAGATTGACATCATGCGTGACGTTCAGATGGCGCCCGTGTTCTTTGGCGAAATGCTCATCGGCGATGATGTCCCCAACCTGACCTACATGCTCTCGGCGACTGACATGGACGCCCACAAAGAGCACTGGGGGAGCTTTATCGCCCATCCCGAATGGGACCGCATGAAGAAGTTGCCCAAGTACAAGGGAACGGTCTCCAAGATCACGAAGTGGTATCTCGCACCAACAAAGTACTCGCAAATCTAGACTTCGGTATTAGTTTGCCAGCGGCGGCCTTCACTCGATGCCAAGGCCGTCGAGCTGGCCGGTGGATGACGATGGAGTTCTCATGGATTTGATTCTTCCGTCGTGATGCAATAGAGGCTTCGAGCTGTCCGAATGAGGAGTCGGTTCGCCGAGATGGCGGGGGTCGCCATGATGATTTCGTCCATCTCGTTGAGCGCGACTCGCTTGAACTTGCTTCCTTCTCGGACCACCGTGACTCGGCCTCGCTCGCTGAAGAAATAGATGTGTCCACCGGCTGCGACAGCAGATGCCGAGTAGGTGTCTCCGCCCTTTCCAACCCGCTGACGATAGATCAGGTCGCCGTTCAATGCGTCGCGAACGACAAGGCGTCCGTTGTCGTTGCACGTGTAGAGTAGCTTGCCGCTGACTAGTGGCGTGGGCATGTACGAACCGTCTCTCGATTGCCGCCAGGCAAGGCCGGGGTTCTTAGATTCGTCGTCCTTCGGAGTCAGGTCGCCAGCGGCCGTTGGGCGGATTGCGAAGGTCGGGCTGCGACTGTGGCCGTTCGTGATATAAATCAGACCGTTGGCAAAAAGAGGCGTCGGCACAGGAACGTCGCCTCCCTCGGCCAGGCTCCAGAGCCGCTCGCCGGTCCGCAGGTCGTACCCAGCCATCTGGCGGTACCCATTGCAGACGATTTGCGATCGGTCTTTCGTTGTTGCGACCAGCGGAGTCGACCACGTGGCGACTTCTCCCTCGCGATCAATTCGTCGAACTTCCTTTCCCGTCTTGAGATCCAGAATCGCGACAAAGTTCGTGTTAAGGCAGTCGCACTGAACAATCACACGACCATTGTGAATGATGGGCGAGGCGGCAAATCCCCACTCCAACTCTGGAGCATCGTAAGGTCCAGAATGCAACTTGCCGAAATCGTGTTTCCAGATCAGCCGCCCCTCGAAATCAAAACAGTGCAGTCCCTCGGAGCCGAAAAACGCGACGACGTATTCACCGTCCGTGGCGGGCGTGCAGTTGGCGTGAGACGCCTTCAAGTGCCGGCTTATTGTCGGTTCGCCCTCGTGGGCGACCTTGGTCCAGCGGATTTTGCCCGTTCCAAGCTCTAGGCAGACTATTCGCCAACTCCATTCGCCGCTGTCCTTAGCCGACTCACCTGCTCCGCCCGACCAGCCCGTCTTCACTGAGGGCGTATCGGTGGCCGCGCTGACTGCCGTCGTCAGGAAGACTCGATCGTTCCAAATGATCGGAGCCGAGTGGCCCAGGCCGGGTATCTTGGTCTTCCAAGCAACATTCTTGCCCGTCTTTGTGTCCCATTCCGTCGGCGGCTCGCCGCTGCCAAGGCCGAGACCGCCGTGCCCTCGAAACTGAGGCCAATTGTCGTCGGCGAACGCGCTGACAGAAACGACTAGTGGCGCCGACAACGAGATCAAGCTCGCCAACGTCGTCGTGACCAACACTCGGTTCTTCATCGGAATGCTCATTCGACTGGGGTTACAGAATCGCCCTAATGTAAACACTTGGCGGTCGGTCATCGGGCGATCGCGTGCTCGCCCGGATCCAACGTCGCGTCAGCCATCGTTGACCTAGAAGATCTTGTAGCATGGCGATGGCCTGATCGCGAGCCTGGCCGGTATCATCAGGCGTCTTTGTTCACCTGTTTGTCAAGAATGTTTCCTTGGCGGATGATGTTGAGAGTCGGTTGACCTGTCGCGACACGTTACAATGGTCTCTCTAGAAACTAGCATGGGGCGTGACGAGTCGTCTTTCGCCTCGTTCAATCCAGGAGCCACACATGTCCGTCCAGCATGGGAATCGTCGTCTGTTCTTGTCCGCGACGGCCGGAGTATTGGCTGGCTCGGCGGCATCCTCGACATTTGGCGACGATCTGCCGAGGGTGCGGAACCCCCGCGCGACCGATGGCGACGAGCGGTTCGAGCCCAACTGGGACGAGCGCCTCACGGTTACGGTTGGCCAAGACAAAGCGGACCTGGTCGGCTCCGGTGACCGAGTCATCCAGGCGGCGATTGACTATGTCGCTCGGATTGGAAGCGGGACGGTGAAGATTCTTCCAGGCGTCTACACGCTGCGAAACTCGGTGTTTCTTCCCTCTCGGATTCGCTTGCTCGGCAGCGGCGAGGACGCGGTGCTCACCAAGGGGCCGTCGGAGAAAATCGCGATTGCAGCTGATTCCGACTGGTACGACCAGGAAATCACCCTTGCAAAGCCGGGCGGCTTTCGAGTTGGCGATGGCGTCTTGCTGACGGCCAAGGATCCACACAGCGGCGCGGCGACGGTGATCAAGCGGACCTTGATCGCCAAATCGGGGAATCGATTCAAGATTAGTGATGGCTTGCGGAAGAATCTGTGGCTCAGCGGCAAGCCTGCCTGCGCGTCGCTGTTTCCCTTGCTCACGAGTGAAAACACGTCAGACGTGTTGATCGAAGATCTCACACTCGATGGGAATAAGGACAACAACGCCAACTTGAACGGCAATTATGGCGGGTGCATTTTCTTGCAGGACTGTAATCGCTACACGATGAAGAACGTTACGACTCGAAATTACAACGGCGATGGAATTAGTTTTCAAATATGCCACGACGTGGTGGTCGAAGGCTGCCACAGCCACGACAATCGCGACTTGGGTGTCCATCCAGGATCTGGTTCGCAGCGACCAGCCATTCGAAACTGCCGCCTCGACCGCAACAATCTGGGCCTGTTTTGGTGTTGGGGCGTGAGATACGGTCTGGCAGAAGGAAACAAGATTCACGGCAACCGTAGCTACGGGATTTCGATCGGACACTGCGACACGGACAACGTGATGCGAGGCAACGACATCTTGGATAGCGGCAAAGTCGGCATCCTGTTTCGCAACGACGCTCGCGGCGCGGATTTTTGGGCCAACCGCAATCTGATCGAAAACAACCGAATCATCAACAGCGGCGGCGCCGATGGCATCGCGATTGATATTCAAGGAAACACGAAAGACGTGGTGATCGTCGGCAACGAGATTCGTGAAACGCGGGCGCCCATGAAGCGAACAGCGTTGAGAATCTCCAAGGTCGCCGGCAAGGTGGAACTGAAGAACAACAAGCTCGATGGATTCGCTAACGAGATCATTGACGAACGAGACTGAGCCGTCGGCCTCTACGGCGGCGCACCGCAATCGAGCTTGGGAACGATCTGCCTGACGAGTTTCGCATCGAGTACATCAGAGCAGAAACGAGACCGCGGCGGCGAGCAGGCCGCCCGTGATCGGACCCAATACGGGTATCGGCGAGTATTCCCAGTCGCTGTCGCGTTTGTTGGCGATCGGCAGTATCGCATGCACAATTCTAGGACCCAAGTCCCTCGCCGGATTGATTGCGTAGCCGCTTGTCCCGCCCAAACAGATGCCGATCGCAAACACGACCAAGCCGATGCCAACCGCGCCGACCGAGCCAAGTCCGACTTTCGTCGGCTCAACGGATCCTTCAAGCGTAAACGTCGCGCCCGCCATCATGATGGCGGCATAAACCAAAACAAATGTGGCTAACACCTCGCTGATGAATGCGTTGGGGAAGGAGCGAATATTCGGCGCTGTGCAGAAGGTCGCCAATTTCGCCGATGGATCCTTCGTTGCGTTGAAGTAAGGCATGTAGACAAGATAGACCAGAGCGGCTCCCAGCATCGCCCCGCCCATCTGGCACACAATGTAGCCAATTATTTTCAGCAACGTTAATTCTGGATCGCTGCCTGCCGCCGCCAGCCCGATCGTGACTGCGGGATTGAGATGGGCGCCGCTGAATTCGGCCACGCAAGCAACAGCAGTAAAGACCGCAAATCCCCAACCAGCACAAATCACCAACCAGCCGCTGTCATGCCCTTTGGTCTCGGACAACACAACGTTGGCTACGACTCCATTCCCGAGCAAGATCAGAATCGTCGTGCCGATGAATTCGGCAAGGCAGGCCGGCAAGATGGCAACGAATTCGGCTTGAAGGGAGTCCATCGCGATGTCGTCCGTGTGGTAATCAAACGGGATGTATTCGGCTATTCTGAGTCTTGGACCCTGAAACGACTCGCCCATCTTACACACGCCGTCAGCGATTCGCACCCACGCAAAGGAAAGGGAGGCGGTGGCGGCGAACCATGGCAAGGTCATGCGGCCCGCCCTCCATCGGCCGCAGCAGGACCGGGCTCGCCAAGGGGAGAGCAGCGAACGCCCCGAGAATTGCCCGACCACCGAATGGGCCCCGCTCAACCGCTCCCTGCTTATTAGCTCCTAGCTCAGTCGCTCCCTGTTCAATCGGCCAACTTCCCCGTGTGTTGTCTATACGACGTGCTGAAACAGTTTGACGAATCAGCTGCCTAAGAAGACAATGGAGCCCCGCACTCATCCTCCCCTACAGTGAGACCAACTGCTCGATGGCCTCAGCTAATCAGTCGATCCGACGACCTTCCTTGAAAAGCTCCGCACTGCTGGCTCTCTGCTTTTGCATCGCCAATGCAGCAGTCGTTTGTTTCGGCGACAATGCGGTCGATTTCAATCGTGACATTCGACCTATCCTGTCCGACAACTGTTTCCAGTGCCACGGGCCGGATGCGGATTCCAGAGAGGGCGATCTGCGGCTTGACCGTCGTGATGACGCCGTCGCCGAACGGGATGGAAATGCGGCGATCGTCGCGAACCGTCCCGCTGATTCCTTGTTGCTCGAACTTGTCCTAGAGGCGGACGATGACATCCGTATGCCTCCGCCAGCAACGCAGAAGACGTTGAGCAAACGCCAAGTGGATTTATTGTCGCGTTGGATCGAGCAAGGCGCGCCGTTTCAAGAACATTGGGCGTTCTTGCCGATCGGAAAACCAGAGCCGCCGAAGGTCGATAACGCTGATTGGGTTCGCAACCCGATTGATCGTTTCGTTTTGGCCAAGTTGGAAGACGAAGGTCTCGCGCCTTCCTCCCTGGCCGATCATCGCACCATCATCAAACGCATTCATATCGATCTCGTTGGCTTGTTGCCCAGCTCCCAAGCGACGTCCGAGTACCTAACGTTGATGGGACGAGACGTTGAGTCTGGGACGCTGCGAATGGTGGACGATTTGCTCGACTCGCCACACTACGCGGAACGCTGGGCTCGACATTGGCTCGACCAGGCTCGCTTTGCCGACTCGCACGGTTACACGATCGACGGCGACCGCGTGATGTGGCCTTACCGAGATTGGGTGATCCGCGCGATTCGCGACGACATGCCGTTCGACCAATTCACCATCGAGCAGCTGGCGGGTGATTTGCTGGAGAATCCAAGCAAGTTGCAATTGCTCGCCACCGGTTTTCATCGCAACACGTTGATCAACCAGGAGGGTGGCACCGATCCCGAGCAGTTTCGAAACGAGGCGGTCGTCGATCGAGTGAACACCACCGGTGCGGTGTGGCTCGGCCTGACGACGGGCTGCGCCCAATGTCACAATCACAAGTTCGACCCTTTATCTCAGCAAGAATTCTACCAACTGTTCGCGTTCTTCAATCACGGGCAAGATCGAAACAACACTGGGCCCACCGTTCAGGTGTCGGAAAACGAGATTTTTTCCACGCCCTCGCCGGCCCTGCTTGCCGACCTCAAGGATGCCGAAAGTCGAGTCGCTTCGTTACAGCGATCGAAGGGCAAGCGACAAGAGACTTGGGTTGTGGAGCAACTGAAGGCATTGGGCGAGGTTTCCATTCCAGAGTGGCAAGTCTTGACGGTGCAGTCGGCCAAAGCGGAGGGCGGCGCCAAGTTGACGGTCCTCGATGATGGCTCATTGCTGGCGGGGCGCGGCGCGGCAAGAGAGGTGTACACGATCGAGCTGAGTACCAAGGCGCCGAAGCTTGCCGCCATTCGGCTCCGAGTGCTGCCTCATGACTCACTGCCGAAAAATGGACCCGGATTGGCTGGCAATGGGAACTTTGTTCTGTCTCGTTTGGAGCTTTGGCGCGGCGACGAGTTGATTCCGCTTGGTCGTGCGCAAGCGTCTCATGAGCAGCCCGGTTTTCCCATTGGCCAAGTCCTCGATGGCGACGCCGCGACTGGGTGGGCGATCAACGTCGGCAAGGGGACGCCCAAGGGAACCAAGATGAATGCCGAGCACTCGGCGACGTTCCTTTTGGCGAAGCCTCTGGAGGCCAGCGACTTGCCTCTACGGCTCGTCTTGCGCCACGAAATCAACGATTCATACAATATTGGCCACTTCGCCATCGATGAATCGGCGACGCCGCCACCGGTCGATTTCGACGCCAAGCTGGTGGAAGCCCTTCAAGTGGCTGCGGCGAAGCGAACGAAAGAACAGAAGGACCGACTGGCAACTGAGTTCGCCAAGCGGGACTCGGAATTGGCCCAAGCTCGTGCAGACGTCGCCTCGACGCGAAAGCGTGTGGGGTACGGCACGGTGGCGAAATCGATGATTGTCCAGGAGATCGCCATTCCGCGCGAGACCTTCATTCATATTCGCGGAGACTTTCTCCGCCCCGACAAAAAGGTGGGGCCTCTGGGCGGGGGCACTCCGGCAGTGCTGCCGCCATTAGAGGCGAGCGCTGCATCGCCCAGCCGCCTCGATTTGGCCAAGTGGCTGGTCAACCCTGCAAATCCACTGACTTCTCGTGTGACGGTGAATCGCACTTGGATGAGGTTCTTTGGACGGGGGATTGTGGAAACGGAGAACGACTTCGGGGCCCAGGGTTCACCACCCACCCACCCTCTGCTGCTGGATTGGTTGTCGTCCAACCTGATCGAGGATGGCTGGTCGATGAAGGCCATGCACCGTTTGATTGTGATGTCGGCAACTTACCGTCAATCGTCGCACTTTCGGGCTGATCTACTTGAGGTCGATGCCGATAACCGCTTGCTCGGGCGGCAGAACCGGCTTCGCTTTGACGCTGAGATTATCCGCGACGCCGCGTTGTCGGCCAGTGGGATGCTCAATCCGAAGATCGGCGGCCCCAGCGTTCAGCCCCCACAACCGGCGGGGGTCTATGCGTTTACCCAGCAACGCAAGAATTGGGCCACGGAAACGGGTCCCAACCGATTTCGCCGCGCGATGTACACTAAGTTCTATCGCAGCGCTCCCTATCCCATGCTGACGACGTTCGACTCGCCGGACTTTCAATCAACCTGCACGCGCCGCCCGCGATCCAATACGCCCTTGCAGTCGCTAACACTGGCCAACGATAAGGCGTTTGTCGAGTTCGCGCAGAGTCTGGCTGGGCGCCTGTTACGCTCCATCAAAGGGCATGACCAGGCAGTTCAGCGAAAGCGCGTTGAGCTTGCCTTCCAACTTTGTTACTGCCGCTCTCCCTCGGCCCTAGAATCATCAACCGTGGCCAAGTTCCTTGAGACCCAACTCGCCGAATTCGAAGCCGATGCGGATGCGGCGGCGATCGTTGCCCCGAGTGAACTGCCTCCTGGCGTTTCCAAGCCCCTTGGAGCGGCGTGGACGGCCCTGGCGAGAGGGCTGATGAATACGGATGAGTTTATTACCAGAGAATGAACATGCACGAAGATCAACGCGATCATCATTCGCTCGCGGCTGAAACCGACTACAACCTCTGGCGAACTCGACGTCACTTTCTCCAAGAAGGTGGGATCGGCTTGGGCGCCATTGCGCTCAGTCAGTTGTTGGGCCAAGATCAGCTGAACGCCGGCGAGCGCAGGGGCGCTATGGCGCCGCGAAAGCCGCCAAATGCGGCCCGAGCCAAGAACGTGATCTTCCTATTCATGGCTGGAGGCCCAAGCCATCTAGAGTTGTTTGACCACAAGCCCGAACTCACCAAGATGCACGGCAAACCGGCGCCAGACTCGTTCTTCCCGAAAGAGAAGAGTTTTGCCTTTATCAAAAAGGGAGCAAAACTGCTCGGCGGGAAACGCAAGTTCACGCGACACGGCGGAAGCGGGCTTGAGCTAAGTGAACTGATACCAGAATTGGGAGGCGTGGCCGACGACATATGCCTGCTCAAAGGACTGAAGACGGACGTGTTCAACCATGGCCCAGCCAAGCTGCTCATGAACACTGGATTCGGTGCGCCAGGCCGACCGAGTATCGGCGCGTGGGTCACCTACGGGCTCGGTAGCGAGTCGAGGGACCTGCCTGGCTTTGTCGTCTTGCAAAGCGGACCTCGAGGGCCGCGCGCCGGAAACGCGTTATGGTCCAGCGGGTTCCTGCCGACTTCGTATCAGGGCGTACCGTTTCGCGGGACGGGCGACCCAATCCTCAACTTGACCAGCCCCAAGGGATTTGGCGGCCGACGCCAAGAGGAGTTCTTTGACTTTGTGCGCGAGCTGAATAAACAGCGACTCGCCGAGACGGGCGATCCTGAGATCGCTACCAGAATCAACGCGTACGAGATGGCTTACCGCATGCAAAGCAGCGCACCGGCGCTGATGGACCTGAGCCAAGAATCGCAGCACACCCTGGATCGGTACGGCGCCAAGCCCGGCGCCAATTCGTTCGCCAACAACTGCCTGCTCGCTCGCCGGTTAGTGGGACAGGGGGTCCGGTTTGTTCAGCTTTACCACGCGGACTGGGATGATCACGGAAATCCGAATCAGAATTTGGATGAGGCGATAGAGAATCGATGCAAGCAGGTCGACGCGCCCTCCGCCGCGCTCGTCGCCGACTTGAAACAACGCGGTCTGCTCGACGACACCATCATTATCTGGGGCGGTGAGTTTGGGCGAACTCCGATGGGCGAGGAACGGAAGGACCTCACGGGGCGCGACCACCACATCGACGCTTTCAGCCTCTGGGTCGCCGGCGGCGGATTCAAACCGGGGTTTAGCTACGGCAAGACCGACGAGCTTGGATTCAATGTCATCGAAGAGCAAGTGCACGCTTATGATCTGCAAGCCACTCTGCTCCATCAACTCGGCTTCGATCACGAGC
>CAZWOU010000103.1:0-24980 GCA_964635375.1 uncultured Pirellulaceae bacterium
GCATGTTGATCCGCTTGCCGTTGCGGACGACGACCATCTTGACTTCCTGCCCGATCTTGAGAGCCTCAATGGCGTAGGTGTAGTCATAGATATTCTCAATCTTTCGACCCGCCAATTCCACGATGATGTCGCCCGGCTTCACCCCCGCTTTGTCGGCCGGCCCGCCCTTCGATGCGCCGCCCAGCTTCACGCCCTTGACATCCTCTGCATAGTCGGGAACGGTCCCCAAGTACGCGCGCAGCCGGGCTTTCCGCTGACCTTCTTTCGGCGCCGCTTGACTGATATAGTCCGGCGCCTTTTCTCGGAGCACGAGCGAGCGAGTGATGAGTCCCATCAGGCGAGCCACTTTGGCCGCGCCTTCGTAGTTCAGGCGATCTGGAGTATCGCGAGGCGAGTGGTATTCACCGTGCGAGCCGGTGAAAGCAGAGAGAATCGGGACGCCCTGCATAAAGAAAGAACTGGCGTCGGTCGGCAGATAGCTGTCGTTCTGCAGAGTGATCGGCAGCCCAACGGGCGCGTTGCGGCGTTCGATTTCCCCTTTCCAAATGCTCGACGAACCAATCCCCTGCAAGACGAGTTTGCTTTCTAGGCGCCCGATCATGTCCATGTTGATGCACGCCGCGATCGCGGGGTAGATACCGTGCCGCGAAGAGGCCGCTTGATGGGCTGCGTCGGTCGCTCCACCCTGCTTCGGCCCCTTCGTCTTCGCAGGCTTCTGCTCGGTCTTCTTCGGCGGCTTGTGGACGTTGATCTTGCCTACCGGGCCAGCCGTGGCGTGGGCGTGGGCGTGTTGAGCGCTCGGGGCGTACGTCTTAACGAAGTGATTTGAACCGATAAGACCGAGTTCCTCACCCGACCAAGCGGCGAACAGGATATCCCGTTTTCCGTTCAGTTTGCCTTGCCGCTTCTGGTCGGCCAGATACTCGGCAACCTCCAGCATCGCCGCGACGCCGGAAGCGTTGTCATCGGCGCCATAGTGAATCATGCCGCGTTCGTCAGCTTTGGCCAGCGATGAGCTATTCTTGCCCCGCCCCAGGTGATCGACGTGGGCGCCGACCACAATGACTTGCTCGCTGGGCTTCGCGCCCAACTGCAGTCGGCCAATCACATTTCGGCCGGACTTTTCGATCTGCCGCACTTCGATCGCCCCGCCAAGCTTTAGCCCCTTGAGCTCAAACCCCATAGACAAGTCCCCTGAATCGAGGCCGTCTTGGAGCTGCTTCAGCGACTTCTTCGACCCGCTCGCCTTGAGCCAATTCTCCACAATCGCATCGGTGACGCTGACAACCGGCAGGCTCGAGCCAGAGAGGGCGCCGTCGGTTCGAAGCGGAACGAGTTGGTTCCGGGCTTTAGAATTCGGGCCGCTAACAATAATCAAACCACGAGCGCCGCGATCGCGGGCGACCATCGTCTTGAAACGTAATTCCGAGGGACGGGAAAAGTGTTGCCGTCGCGGCGCATCGACGTTTTCCGGTTGATAGCGAAAAACGACAACCCATTTGTCCTTGACGTCCAAATGCACATACGAGTCGTATTCCTCTTGGCCCTCTGCTTTAGGCGCAACCATGCCGTAGCCAGCGAACACGACGCCCGCCTCTGAGACAGCTCCGTTAGCCGAGAAGGACAACGGCCGCCAGTCGGTATCCAACTTGTAGCTGGCGTCGCCCGCGGCCAAGAAGTTGTGGCTGCCGAGCGTCATGCCGGCGGGAAATTGAAATTTCTGAAACCACTCTCCGTCATCGCCTGCGGGCTGAATTCCCAGGCTGTCCAGATAAGCCGCCACATAAGCCGTCGCAAGACGCTCGCCCTTGGCGCCCGTCATACGACCTTCAAGCTCGTCCCGGCAGAGGTAGCCGACGTGCCGCATGATGTCCGCAGGTGCGAACTCGGATGTCGAATCCTGGCGAGATTTCGCGGCGACCTGCCGCGCGGCGTCGGTCTCCGCATCGGCCAATTGGTCCAGTCCCAGTGCTTTGCGAGCACGGTCATGATTCCAGTTGCCGATAAAGATCTGAGATTGTTTGTTGGTCGTGCGAGTGGTCGTCCAGCAGAGCTGTTTTCCGTTGGGTGAGAAGACGGGTAAGCCGTCAAATCCTTTCGTGTACGTCACGCGAACAGGCGCCGACTTGCCCATCGCATCGACCATGTAGAGCTCAAAGTTTGCGAAGCCGTGCCGGTTCGTCGTGAAAATCAAGTACTCGCCGCTGGGGTGGTAGTACGGCGCCCAGGACATTGCGCCCAGGCGCGTGATCTGCCGTTGGTCCGAGCCGTCGATGCTCATTGTCCAAACTTCGGCCAAGGCGCCGTTGGGAGTAAAGCGACGCCAGCAAATCCGCTTTCCATCGGGAGAGAAAAATGGCCCGCCATCGTATCCCAACACTTTGGTCAACTGCCGCACATTTCCGCCATCGGCGTCCATGATGAAAATGTCGTTCATGTAGGCTGGATCGCGATCGAAGAGCTCTTGATCCTCAGCCGACATCTTTGCTGCAAACGCGTTCCGATTCGAAGTAAACGCAATCAGCTTGCCATCTGGCGACCACGAACCCTCGGCGTCGTAACCCGTTGTCTTCGTCAGGTTGACATAGTCCTTCTTCTTGCGGTCGAAGCTGAACAGGTCGAAGTTCTCGTCGTAGTCCCAGGTATAGCGCCGCTCCTTCCCCGATGCGCGAAAGTCCAGTTCATCCTTTTGCTTCTTGACCGCCTGCGGGTCGGATTGAGTCGAGGCGTAGAGGATGTGCTTGCCGCTGGGATGGATCCAAGCGCACGTCGTCTTGCCGTGCCCCGGAGAAACTCGCTCAACGTCGCCCGTCTCCATGTCCATCACGTAGATCTGGTAGAACGGGTTTCCCGGTTGACGCTCACTCTGAAACACAAGTTGTTTGCCGTCGGCGCTAAAATATCCTTCCCCAGCCTTGCTGCCCTCGAAGGTCAATTGGCGCGTCGCGGTGACCAAGCGATTCTCCATCTCGGCCGCCGCTTTGGGATCGCTCTCAGTAATGTCGTCGTCAGCTGCGACCGTCGACGGCGGCGGATTCGCTGCGGGCAACGGCGTCGGCAACACCAACGCCGCAACTAGCAAGACGCCTGCGAGCTGGGAGGAGAATCGAAGTTGGCAACAGCGAGTCGAGTCTTGGGTAAACGCCATGGGATGCTTCCCGTCGATTGTGGGGCGATAGATAATAGTAGGCCTTCCGCTGAGCGGCCCATTATTGTAGCAACGATCGTGATCTCTGGTATGCCGGTCACGGCCCAGTCCCTCAGCACTCAGGCTATATATCGCCTAGTCGTTGGCGAGCAGGACGATTGTCAGGGACTGCTGGTCGCCGGGCAGGGCGATTTTTGAGGCGTAGACCTGGTGCTCGAAGTCGTCGGCGAATTCGCCGTCGCAGCCGAGCGAGTCGAGGACCGAATCGAGGTTGGCGGCCAGGTCGTCCAGAATCACCTGTGCGCCCTCGCGGTTCTCGCCTGAACGCGAATGGTGAAGTCGCAATTGGTTGCTTTCGTCGAGCAAGAAAAGCTGTTTCGCCGCCCGCACTCGGTGCCTCACTTGATCGTCAATCAACTTCGGCAGATCGCACTCGATCGTCACAAAACCAAATGGCTCTTCCGTTCGCTCGTCGAAGACTGGCACGCCGGCCGACAGTCGGCCAGTGCAATTGGCGCAATTCTCCGGGATCTCGTGGGCGACGCGGACCTCCTCCGGCTTCTCGCCCATCACAGCCTCCACAAATTCCGAAGTTACCCGACTCTGCAAACGGCTGATGGGAATGGAGCGGATTACCGCGGCGTCCGAACTGTGCCTCTCGACGCGGACCATCTCGATGGCCTTGTCGCCGTTCTCATGAACATGCGAGTACCCCACGGCGATGTAATTGGAATTGGTCCGCAACAAGCCTTCGAAAATCTTACTGAGCCGGGTGCGCCAGAGAAGCCGCTCCTCGCGATCTTTCTCGGCCGACTGAATGAGTCCTTGCACCGGAGGAAGATTGGCCATGAAGCGGACGTTCTTAGTCAAATCGGAGATCGCGGAGACCAGGTTCGAACGCAGTTCCCGGCCCTCCATACGCACGGCTTCATACTGACGCGGCTTCTCGCTTTGCCCCGCCAGCCAAAGCTCGACCTGCTCGGCTAAGTCGCCAGCCGTTTCAAAGCGAGAATGCCGCCGCTTGGCCATCGCTCTGGTGCAGATCAGTTCCAGTTCGCGGGGGACCTTGGGATTGCTTTGTCGGGGCGATGGCGTGTCGTTGCTTGTGATCGCTTTGAGCAGAGTTGAGGCGTTCAACTGCCCGCCGTCGGAACGGCAGGAGAACTCGTGAGGAGCGTTGCCCGCTAGAATCGCGAAGAGGATCGCGCCGAGGCCGTAGATGTCCGTACGCTCGTCCAGGTTGTCGAGGTCGCCAGCGGCTTGCTCGGGCGACATGAACAAGGGAGTTCCCACGATCTCACCCGCAGCCGTTCGATCGAAGTCGGCCGGGTCGAGGTCATCCCCCAAGGCGAATCGGCTGCTCAGTTCACTGTCGTCGAGGAACTTGGCGAGCCCCCAATCAAGCACCACCGCCTGCCCAAAGGAGTCCAGGGCAATGTTCTCGGGTTTCAGGTCGCGGTGAATGACTCCCTTGGAATGAACGTAGGCGATGGCCTGACAGATGTTTTGAAAAGCCACCAGCAAACGGTGCAGAACCATTTCGGCCGATTCGCCCCCTTTGCGTTTCTCATGATATTCCACGATCGCGTCGGCCAGCGTTCGCTTGCCCACAAACCGCATGGCGTAAAACGGCTGTCCCGTATCGGCGTCTTCACCAAACAAGTACATGGGGACAATGCCCGGATGCTCGAGATGGGCAGTAATTTGCGCCTCACGAAGAAACCTGGCCCACGCCTTTGGCGACTGCTGGGCCGTCGCCTTCATTTCCTTGACGGCCACGGTCCGCTTGATCTTCTCGTCGCGGGCCAACCAGACCGTCCCCAGGCCGCCCTCGCCGATCTTGCGAATCAGCTTGAATCTGGACTTCGTCAAACGTGACGCAAGGCCCTCATTCAATTGGGACGCAGAAGCCAAGTCCAAGTCGACTGTCGCTGCACATTGGTTCGACTCGCGAGCGTCGCGGATCGACGATCTCATCCGCTCCTTGGCGTCGGCGGAGAGAGAAGGCTCTGAGTCAGCCGCTGTGCCGTCCTGATTCGCGGCTTCGCAAACAGAATCCTGTATAGCCCGAGAAAGCTCGGCGAACGCCTTGGTCTGTGCCTCGTCACACTCACTCTGAACCATCGCCTGCTCGGCGTCCGAGAGCTTGCCGTGCAGCGACTTGCTAATCAGCTTCGAAACCGCGCGGTCATTGGACATTGCGCACCTCCTTTGGATCGGCCCACCTCGCACCCACGCACGACGCCAGTCGCAAGCGGGCGCGGTGCAAGCGGACCCACAAGTTGGCCGGCGTAATGGAGAGTTCGCGACAAATGTCGTCCGAGTCCATTTCCTCCATCACGCTCAACACAAACACGTCAGCTTGGCCCTTCGGCAACTGCCGAATACAACCCCGGACGATCTCCCACAGCTCTTGGTTTGACAGCCGCTGGTCCGGCGAAGCAAATCGTTGGGCGGCGGAGTTCCAATTGCCGTTGGCGTCGAACAACTGATCCGACGCGTCATTCTCCTCGTCCGCGCCGCCAAGAGCCCCGCTTCGCTGTCTCGCGCGAATCAAATCGATAATCTTCCTCTTCAGGATGCCCAGCAGCCAAGCTTGCTCGGAACCTTCGCCGCGAAACTGAGCATAGTGGCGGATGCCGGCAAGAAACGTCTCCTGAACCACCTCCTCCGCAGCGTTGGGTTCACCCAGTCGCGACAGGGCATAGCGGAAAAGATAGTCCCCGTACTCATCGACCCACCGTTCCGTGCCGAGTCGTTCAGTGCCGATTCGTTCCGTGCAGGGGCCTTCCGTGCAGGGGCCTTCCGTGCGGGGGCCTTCCGTGCCGGGGCGCAGGGCCCTGCGTTTCGCTGGTAGCGGATCGCCCATGCTATCCTCATCAACCATCAAACAGCCATCGAAAAGAAGTGCTCACCAACACGTTCCGCAGCTTGCATTCTATGCAGAAGGCGGAATTGTTGACACGGTCACAACCAGGAATCGCCAGCTTTCTCGCCAGGGCTGGCTTTCTTGTTCCGCTCTGGGCGGCTTCGCCTGATCCCTCGCCGCTCTGATAGAATGTAGCCGAACCAGCGAACAAGCCTATGTTCGATTTCCCACACAAGAGTGTCCAGCTCAATCCGGATGCGGCTGATGAGCACAGACAGAGCAGAAGACAAAGCAGAAGGCGCGAAAGTGTCTCGGTTGATTTCAGGCGGCGGGGCGAAGCGGATCGCGGTTGCCTTGGCCGTTGTCGCTATCGCCGCCGTTGCATATTCCCAGTACGGGCGCCATCTATCGCTGGAGAACCTCGTTCGGCATGAAACGGCGTTGCGGGCCTATCAAGAGCAATCCCCGATTCTGGCCCTCTCAATCGCGTTTCTGATCTATGTTGCCGTGACCGGATTGTCGCTTCCAGGAGCGACCGTTCTGTCATTGCTGTTCGCTTGGTACTTTGGCTTCGCGCGAGCAATGATCTTAGTCAGCTTTGCTTCCACGACGGGAGCGAGCATAGCGTTCTTAATGAGCCGTTTTGTGTTTCGCGACGTCGTTCAGCGCGCGTTTGGCGATCGCTTGGCGAGTTTCAACGCCGCCCTGGAAAAAGAAGGCGCGACCTACCTCTTCACGCTTCGCCTGATTCCCCTCGCGCCGTTTTTCGTGATCAATGCGGTGATGGGGCTGACGCCCATCAAACTGCAAACATTTTGGTGGGTGAGTCAACTTGGCATGCTTCCAGGCACCGCCGCCTATATCTGGGCAGGTTCGTCAGTCCCAGACTTGAAGACGCTGGCCGAGCGTGGCGCCGAGGGAATTCTCAGCTGGCAGCTGGCGCTCGCCCTAGTCGTTCTTGGGCTCACGCCATGGGTCCTGCGCAAAGCAGTCGCTGGAATCACGAAGCTCGCTCAGTAACGGCATCGCGACGGCGTCTATTCGATCTCGCTCGCCTTGCTCGGCTTTACCATTTGCTCGCCTACCTGCAGAATTCGCGAGAGGATGCGAACCTTCGCCTCGGCCCGCACAACGCCTCGCTTGGACGCGTTCACTTCTGCACTCGAACCCACGCCCTGTTGACGTTTGGCTAGTGCAGACTGTTGCGCGCTTTCAACAATATCCAGATCGTTCTTTGCGCTTTCGAGCGTCACGACCAACACGTTCATCAACAAGTTATAACGGGCCTTGGCGTAACCATATTCCAATTCGGTATTTCGCAGCTCCCCAGAGGACTTGTAGCCTTTCTCCCCTAGTTTCTTCGCCAACTCAGTTCGGCTCTTGGTTTGTTGAACAGCAAACGCAGCCAAGGTAATCTTGTCCGCCAATTCGATCTGAGCCGCCAGGCTACTCGAGACGCCCGGACTTGCAATGGAGCGGGCGGGCAGTCCGTCGTTGGGAACACTGGGTTGCCAACCCTTCTTGTACGCCGCTCGATTGGTGGGTGGAGCAGTGGGTAGGTCAGCGGCCGCATCCTTGTCAGCTGGCGCATGCCGTCTTGTTGCACCAGGCGGGGAGTCGAGATGGATGAGAAGCGTCTCAATCATTGCCTGTTCAGTCGGGTGGCACCTGGCGATAATTGAGTTCGTGATCGCGTCGGCGACACAACGGCCGCCGCTTCGTTTTAGTGCCTCGTCAAACAACTTGTTTAACAATCCTTCAAGCGTCCTCGCTTCGACGTACTTGAGACGGTACACACAAGTCACGTTGGTGTTCCCGGCTAACGGGGGGACCTCTTCTGGACGCTTTGTCTTGGCGATGTCCGCTGCCCTGCTTTTCTTCCGTTTTTGGAAACGCACATTTTCGTCTACCGAAGGTTCTTGATCCTCCTCGGCCGCTTCTTCCGCCGCGGGCTGTTTAGTTATTGGACGTTTGCTCTTGGGCGATTTCTTCTGCTTGACTATGTCCGCCGCCTTCTTGTTCGGGCGATCGTCAGCAGCGCGCTGCGCTCGCAGCGCGGGTGTGAAGAGCAACGCGCCCAGCAACACAAAACAGGGCGACGCGAACAATAGAGATCGAGTACTGAGCCTGGTCACCATCGTGCGATCCTCGTCTGTTAATCGTTCGATACGTTTGGATAGGATTTCGTTCTGGTTTAACAGCGACAGTTTCAACTTCGGCCGTCGTTCGGCCTCACCACGCCACTCTGCCACTTTGACAATAGCCTCGGCTAGCCAATCGCCCCCGCCTAAGGCCGCAGCTGCGTAGTCGTCGCAGACAATTTCTCGTTGGTCGGCGAGCCATCGATTGAGACAGTGGCCGAGGGGGTTCCACCAATAAATCGCTCCGGCCAAGCGTTGCATGATCGCTGTGGCCGGATCTCGCCGCAGAATGTGAGCGCACTCGTGCAGCATGACCGCCAGCAACTCGGTTTCACTCAATGCATCCCCGAGGCCGCTGGGAGCAATAATTGCCGGGCGGAAGACGCCAAGCGCGCACGGCGCGGCGACACGGTCCGATTCATGAATCGCCACGCTGCTGATCGCCAGGCGTCTTGAACGCAGTGAGTTCACACCGGGCCCGAGTTTCTCCACCGCCATCGCGACGGCATTTTGCAAACCCTTATCCTTCGTCGGCCGTGAACTTCGCCGGAGCGAACAAAGCAGCATGTAGTCGCGAAACCAAACCGCGAGTCGCCAAAAAATGCCTGCCAGCCAGAGCGAGGCGGCCGACGCCGCCGCGTAACCAAACCAAGTGCGAAGATGAACTGGCTCGCTTCGTTCTAGCGGCCGAGCAACCATGGCGGGACTCGCCGCGCCCGCGTCTCCTGGTCTCGGCGGCTTTGCCGAAGGCCCAGGCTGGAAAGGCGTGATGTCCGCGGGCAAGGCTGATGATTCGATGTCAACATCGTCCGACGCCGGCGCGCTGGGAAACGAATCGACGATCCGCGCTAACTCGGTCTCGTCGAACCTCTCCTCAACTGCGAGTCCGTCGAGTCGTGGACTGGCAGGGGGCTCGCCGGCATGGCTTTTGCGAATCCCGGCAAAGTTAGCAGCGCGAAAGATCGCTCGGTCGCGCCAATCATGGCAAGCGGGATCGTCAAGCAAACGGTCAGACCGGCAAGCCCGACAGCCGAACTCAAAGGAACCGAGCCGCACTTCAAAGCCACGCGCATCGCCGCCAGCGACACCAAGCAAACAAGCACTGCCCCAACAGCGCAATTCGCAACGTAGCTCAAGAGCTCGGCGTTTGTCAGCCAATTCGGGAGCATATCGTTACTCCTTTTCTTTCTGATCACGCTTGCCGCGCTGAACTTCCACTAAGGCCCGCAACTTGGCAATCTCGTCGCGTCCCAGCCGTTTCGAACCCAGCAGACTCATCATCAAGTCGCTTGCCGAACCGCCAAAAAAAGCGTCAACGAACTCGCCAGCCAGGTCGCTCGCCGTCTCGCTTCGCCCTTTCGTGGCAAAGTAACGGAACCCTCCGCCGATCTTCTTTCGCCGAAGCCAACTGCGCTTCTCCAGCCGATCGACTTGATTCAAGACCGTTGTCCGAGTGATCTCCCGAGTGCTCGAGACGGCCTCCCATATTTCCGTCACGCTGACGCCCTCCGGCGCAGCGGACCAAACGACTTCTATGATCTCGTGTTGAGCAGGAGTCAACGAGCCTTGCGGATTGACCATCACCTCACCCATCTGAAACGCGAACACGAACGACAACTGTCGTCATTCTCCACAAACGACACGTGTCGTCAAGGGATTAACGGAAAACTCTTCGCAGTCTTTGGGGCAATGACCGGGGCGTGCTCTCAAGAATTTGGGAAGCGCGGCGTGGAACGCCGAGCCCGTCACTTCCCATCCCTTCACGCTTTCCTGGCGTGCAGGTCAACGTACCGCGGCCCGGGCCCGTGTTACAATTCGATCTTCGCCTGTCTAAACGAGAACCTGCCCAGAACGTGAATCATGAACCGTGTCGCCCTCGCTCTTGCCTTGTTTGTTGGCGCCTGTTGCGGTCTGCCTGCGACCGCGCAAACTCGGCCGAACATCCTTTGGATTACAGCCGAGGACATGAGCCCGACGTTAGGTTGTTATGGCGACAAGTACGCCGACACGCCCGCCATCGACGAATTAGCCAAGAGCAGTCTGTTATACGCGAACGCGTTCGCCACGACCCCCGTTTGCTCGCCTGCGCGCGCGTGCCTGATCAATGGAGTAATCGCAACATCTCAGGGCGCCCATGCGATGCGTTCCTCATTTCCGATCCCTGATCAGATGCTCGGCTTCCCAGCCCTTCTTCGCGCCGAGGGCTATTTCACGAGCAACAACGTCAAGACGGATTACAACTCGGCCAGCGCAGAGCGGATCATCAAGGCATCCTGGTCAGAGAATGGCGACCAGGCCCATTGGCGTCACCGCAAGCCAGGGCAACCGTTCTTTTCTGTCTTCAATCTGATGACGTCGCATCAATCTCGGTCGATGGTTTGGAGCTACAAGCAGTTTCGCGAAGAGGTTCAATCGAAGCTGGCGTCCAACCGTATTCATGCTCCATCGGCCGCACCGCTTCCGCCTTACTATCCCGACACGCCGTTAGTGCGAAAGACGGTGGCTCGGTTTTACGACTGCGTATCGGTCATGGATCAACAGGTCGGCAATCTATTGAGCCAACTGCGAGCCGACGGGCTGGATGAGTCAACGGTCGTATTTTTCTATTCCGATCACGGATCAGGCATGCCTCGACACAAGCGAGCCTTACTCGACTCGGGCATGAAGGTTCCGCTGTTAGTTCAATTCCCCAAATCAATGCAGCCCAGTGGTTGGCGCGCTGGAGGGCGAACGGATCGCCTCGTCTGCTTTGAAGACTTCGCGGCCACGGTCTTGCAATTGGCCGATGTCAAAGCTCCTGGTTGGATGCGAGGATCGTCGTTTCTCGATTCACGGCAGGCGGCCCGCGACTATGTTCACGGTCACCGCGATCGTGTCGATGAGATTTGGGACTTAGCCCGTTCAGTACGGGACCAGCGGTACTTGTACATTCGCAACTACATGCCCCATTTGGGCTATAACCAGCAAAGCGCATGGATCGATCAAGGCGAGATTCGCAAAGACTTTTACGCCCTAGCGGCTTCCCAGCACATGACTGCTGCGCAACGTCATTTCGTCTCGCCGACACGGCCCGTGGAAGAGCTCTACGATTGCCTGGCCGACCCAGACAACTTGGATAATCTGGTGGGCGACAACGGAGTTGCGGGAGGGGACCACGCCGAGGCGCTCGCCCGCATGCGGAAGGTTCACCGCGGCCAAGTCCTCGCGACTCGCGACCTCGGTTTCATCCCCGAGACAGAGCTTCGCAAGATCGCCAACTCGATGCCGCCGGCCCAATGGGCGACTGACAACGCCGAGTTTTTGGCGGAGGCGTTTCGAGCCGCTTCGTCGGTTGGACGAGGCACTGAGGATGAGCACGTCAAGCTATTGAGTTCGCCCAATGCATCGGCCCGCTATTGGGGTGCGATGGGATTAGCGGCAGGTGGGCCGCTTGAGAAGAAGGGGCGGCGGGCACTGCGGCGGGCGTTGAAGGACACTAGCGAATGCGTCAGAACCGAGGCGGCCAACGGGCTTGCCAGGGACAGGCAGGCGAGAGACGGACAGACGGACGAAGCGTTTTCGGTCTTGGCGACGCTGCTCCTCCACGAAGACACAACGGTAATCCTGCACGCGGCCCGCACGGTCGAGCTTCTGGGCCAGCGGGCAGCGCCCCTCAAGAGGAAAATGCAGGCGTTGTTCGATCGTTATGAAGACGAGCCCGGCGACCCAGCCTGGTTTATCCGCTTCACCACAAGCGGATTTCTCTCGCGGATGCCCGACTGACAGGCCGCTACGATGTCGGCGGCTCGGTCGATCGTGAAGCGCGAAACAGCACACACTCGAATTCGGCCGTGATCCCTGTCTGTTTGGCCAGGCAACGTTCTTGATACGTCGTGCAGAGCGCCTGGATTTCTGAGCGAGTAAGCATCTTCTCGCTGCGAGCGAACATCCCACCGGTGAATGCGCTCATCCGTAAGTGTTCCAACATGTCTGTCATGGACGCGTATGTTTGTTCAAATCGAAGCGGTGCCCAGTGCTCGGTCGAGAGGCCCGCCTCTATCAGGTCGCGGCCAACATTCTCGACGGAAGGAAGTCGTTTCAACGGCGGCTTCTCCGGCGCCACCTCGCAGCGCACTCGATGCAGCTCTGCTAAGGTGCCTCGCGTCATGACCGCAGCCGCGATCACACCTTGGTCGCTCAACAGGATCGCACTGCGGCGGAGAACATCCTTCATCGACTCGGCCCAATGCAAGGCGCAATTTGACACAACCAGATCAAACCCTGGCTGACCGGAAAACCACTCCGGCGAGAGACAATTCATATCGCCCAAAATCCACTCCACGTTCGGCCATTCGCCACGATGTTCAGCGATCATCTCGGCCGACAGTTCGATCGCCAGGATTTGGGCCTGGGGAAAAACGGCGGCGAGCCGCTCGGTGAAGTGGCCGGTGCCAGCGCCGAGTTCCAGGATGCGTCCCACGGTGGCAGCAGGCTCGCGCTGCAGGGCCTGCTCGACCAACTCTGCCGCAATACGAGCTTGGATCCGCGCCGCGCGTTGATACGTAGGTGCGTTGCGGGCGAAGTAACTGCGTACGTGGTTCATGTTTGGTGGCGAGCTTTGCGATCGATCAGCGCTTCGTTGGGCGATAGTCCGGGTTCGGCTGTAATTTGCTGGCGCCCATGCCTTCTTGCCATTCTCGCAACAATTGTCTCAGCCGACGAGTCGTCTGCGGATGTTTTTTACTCAGCTCAACTCTCTCTCCCAGGTCGTCCTTGAGGTTGTAGAGTTCAACTTCGTCAAACTCGTAGAGTTCAATCAGCTTCCAATCGCCATCTCGGACTGCCGCCCCGGGGGTCCAGGTCGAACCGTGGTAGTGGGGATAATGCCAGAAAAGAGGTCGGCTGGCCCGCCGCTCGCCGCGCAGCAAAGGCGTTAGAGAGATGCCGTCTGCGTGCAAGTCGGGACGCTGGGGTATTCCCGCGAGATCCAAGATCGTGGGAAAGAAATCCATGCTGACAACTGGCTCGTCACATTGGCCGACCGCCTGCGACACACCGGGTGCTCGGATCAGCATCGGCTCGCGGATCCCACCTTCGTAGAGCCATCCCTTGCCCGAGCGCAATGGCAAGTTGGAGGTCGGACCGGGGCGGGGTTTCGTGCAGAGGCCGCCATTATCGGAAAAGAAAATCACGACGGTGTCATCGGTCAGGTCCAACGCCTCAAGCTTGCCAAGGATCGTGCCGACACTATCGTCGACGGCAGCCACCATCGACGCGTAATCCGCGTTATCCTGGCGAGTCCGCGACTGCCCTCGATGTTCTTCAAGAGGCTCCGAGGGAGAGTCGAACTGCTGTTCCGCCTTACGGCGAAAATGGTCAATGCGTTTCCGATACGGCTGAATCGGCGTGTGAACGTTGTAGTAAGAAAGGTAGAGGAAGAAAGGCCGCGAGGCGTCGCGGTTCTCGAGGAAGCGAATCGATTCGTCAGTGAGCCGCTCTGTGAGATATTCGTCCTCCTGACCAGATTTTAGGTGCGGATTCTTCCAGGGCGAATAGTACCCGCCAGGCGGCGAGCCGACATGAAACCCGCCAACATTGATTTCGAACCCTTGGTCGGTAGGCAGCGAACCCGTTTTGCCCAGGTGCCATTTTCCCGCAAAGAAAGTCTGGTAGCCGCTCTTCTTCAACAACTCGGCAATAGTGACTTCCTTGAGCGCAAGCGAATCACGATCATTCACATGTTGAAACCGCGGATTCTTCGCACGTGTTGTCGCCATTCCTGGAATCCAATCGGTGACATCCACGCGGACCGGGTGCCGACCGGTGAGAATGCTGGCCCTGGTCGGCGAGCAGACGGGGCAGGCCGCATAGCCTTGCGTGAAACGGGTCCCCGACTTGGCCAGAGCGTCGATGTTGGGCGTCTCGTGGAATTGACTCCCGTACGCGCCGAGGTCCGCCCAGCCAAGGTCATCCACCAGAAAGAACACGAAGTTGCTGCGACTCAGATCCATCGCGCCCGCCGGCAGAGCTGTTACACAGAGCAGAAGGAGGACCGACAGCAGAGCCGCGGATGAGGAAGACAGCGCGGAGTGTTTCATAGTATTGTTCTCCATCGGTCCTTCTCACTTCTGCAAGTAAAAGGTTGGGTAGGGTGCGGCAGACGCCATGCGTTCGAGCAGGTGGGCCAGTTCGAGCAAGTGATAGTCGCCCCACATTGACGATTCGCCAGACGCGACCGTGTTCCCGCTTGGCACGTGATCCCATCGGTTAGGCCAATGATAGATGCTATGGAGCAGCAGGCCATCATGTTTTTTTTGTCGGGCAAAATAAGGATCGTCGAACAGCGTCGCCGCCAGAGTCAACCCGGCTTGCGAGTATCGCTTCCCCTTGCGGACGCCGAGGTAGCGCCCAAGCCGGATTAGGCCCTGTGCCGCGATTGCAGATGCAGACGCGTCGACCGGCTCAAAAGGGTTGTTGGGATCGGCCAGTTTCGACTGCCATTCGCCCAGCCGCCAAAGATTCGGCGCGCCGTCGTCCCAGTAGGTCACACCGTCGAGCGTGGAAACATCGTCGATGTAGTGATCGCAAGTCTCCAACGCACACCGCAAATACTCGCCGAGCACCTCCGTCTTCGTTCGGCCGAGCGTTCGAAACTCGGATGAGGGCTGGGCCTTCAAGAATTCAAGCTGCTCCGCGTATCCCAACATCGCCCAGGCCAAGCCTCGTGTCCACGTTGAGTAAGGCGAATAGCCCTGTTGGGTTGCCCGCGAGCGAAAATTGCCATCCTTCGTATTGAACGTCCCCTCGTGGGCCGTACGGCCTCGAACATCATAAAGATGGTCGGACTCGCCATGAAACACGATGTACCTTGATGTCGCCAAGGCGTGTTGTATCGAACGATCCAACAAGCTGTGGCGAACGTCGTTCTCGCCCATCAGGCAATGACCCAGTTGGTGGGCGAAGGCGAGAATCCGAAGAGTCCGCATGGTGTCGATGAACAGAGAATGCGGGCCGTTGAAGGAGTGTATGAAACCAAGTCCGCAGTGGGTCTTGGTCCATCTTGCGGCTTGCACGGCGCCTGATACGCAGAGTGCGTTTGCGTACGCGGTCCGCTCCCAAGCGTCCTCCGCCATCCTCCCCTCGTTCATCAAACGCAATAAATGGCCATAGGTAGAGAGATTGTTGAAGCCGTGGTCATGCACGCCGATGTGGGTCAGGTGCGGCAACATCCGCTCGACGGTTCGGCGCTTGCCCAGGTGCAGTAGTCGATCGTCATGCAGAGAGTCGCCGCAGAGAATCAGGCATCCATACTGGAACCCTTGAGTCCACTCGGTCCAACCTCGGGTGGCGTACCGGCCTTCGACCGTGAACACGGGAGTCCCTTTCGTCACATCCCAGGTCCGGTCCAGACGCGCCGCCTTTTCGGCGCCCAGCGCCATCACGTTCTGTGCAGCGGTTAGCACTGTGTCGGCGCTCAGTCGCTTGTCTATCTTCATGAGTTCCTTTGGCTTGGGGGAGAGCTTCGTCGCGTGTTTCGTCGAAAGCTAAGGTTGCATCAAATGGTTCGCGATCGCCTCGCTGGCGCCTTCTTACGCGCCGAGCGTCGCTCTGCGTTTGGCCAACTCATGGCGACTATCGCGGAGGTAGAGCGATGTGGCCAAGAACGCATCGGCGCGGCTCGGTCCACCTGCGCACTTCGCTCGCGATAGCAATTCGAGCAGGCCGGCGGCAGTTGCGAAACCCGCCTTGTTGAGCGTGGCGACCTCGGACGCGATCGTGTTGTTCATGTTCTGCTGCTGCGAGGCCTCGCCAGAAAGCAGCACAGCGACCCAACGGCGCGCTAGCGGCGCGAGCGGGTCGGGCTAAACGCTTAGCAACACGTCGCGAGGAACTGGAAGCGACCGCAACATCCACGTCTCGACGCGGCGAAGGCATTCAATGCGGTGATCGGCGACCCAATCGCGCATCGCCAACAGTTGTTCCGCCAGGTCGGTCTCTTTCAACTTCTTTGGAACGGAAGCCAACTTCTTCCCTTTGGGGTTGCGACAGACAAGCTTCCCCTTGAGAACGCCCAGCGCATAGTCGTTGTCCGCCTCCAGCCAGACAATGTCCCCGTCAGGTGATTCGCTGGCCCGCTCTGCCTTGCCACTTGTTGCCTGAGTCGCATTCGCCATCGTTGCTCCCATTCCTCTTGACCAGCCCAGAAAAGTATGCCGTCCACTATGCCAGATTTTCGCGGCCCGGCAGAGTAGGCGACGTTTCCATTTGGAAACAGATTCTGGCCACTGTTGCAATCGGACAACATCGCCAGAACCAGCGACTCAGCACTAAGTCCGCTATGGGAAGCCAGTTACGGCGACGGCTTCGTGGCGGTGTCGTTGCTGGTGCGGGATTTGCATTGTTCGTGGGCGGATCTGAGCTAAAGGTGCGCTTCCATGAAATCAACCGACCGACCATTCGATTCGCGGAGACAGCGAGAGGGCGTCGCTACGCTCTGGATCATTGTCGCTGTTCTCGTGTCGATACTCATGCTCTGTATTTCCATTGAAATTGGGAATCTCTGGTTGGCTCGCGTGCAATTGCAGACGGCACTTGAAGCGGCCGCCTTGTCCGCCGTCGATCAATGGGCTGAGGCAGGAGGAGGCGGGGTGGCGACATTGGCCCATCGCGAGCGCGGGGTTGTCTTGGCTGGGTCTAATACCGTTTCCGGAATTCCTGCGCCCTTGGGCACGAATTACTCGGCTATAGCTATCAATGGAAACCTATCAGCCGGCGGCGATCTGATCTTCGGCGCGATCACAAGTACGATGCCAACTACGGTTTTCGATGCAAATGCGACGGCTGGCTGCGGACCACCCGCCACGGTCTTCCTACAGATCAACAAGCCCGCCGCGGGGAACGCAGTCACGGCGGACGAGATTCTCGTTCGTTACGATTCAGGCCCGGCAACGCTGGAGATCAGGACGATCAAGATCACCATTCCGGTGTTCGCCGGCTCCAACAGTCAGATGCCCTACTTTGACTCCGACAAGGCCCCGGCGTTGTCCACCGTGGGCGGAGACTATCAAGGTATCGACCCGGACCCGCGCGGGCCCGCTTCGCTTCCAGCATCGATTGCCAACACCTGGTGGTGTTCGCCGCATCCCTTTGCTGCGGCTGGCTTCTCAAATCCCGATGGCGATGTCTGTTTTGAAATGGATGATCAGATCCCGGCGGGAATGGTGGTCGGAACGAACCGCTATCGAACGCTCGTTATCGGGTTTCGGCCAGGCTCATTCACTTCGACAAACAACATCGCCACGACCGATTTCTTCCGGTTTGGCGTTTCCACAAACCAGTTGAACCCGCCGACGCTGCCGGGCCAGAATGATGGAGAGGGTTGGAGAAGGGCGCCGCTTTCAGTTGAGGTCACCTTCTACGACACCGCAACGATGATGTCTGAGTCAGCGACGACGAATTTCGTTGATGACGGCGCCCCAGCCAATGGAATTGCCGAGGCCACGATTAGTGGTGCGAATGGCGGCCCGCCCGCAGTGTTCGCTCAGGCTACGATCTCCGTACCAACGATTTGCGGCAGCGCGCTTGGAATCGCAGCGTTCAACGTCAGCGCGTCTACCTATGCCCAGTACGATTGCTCGGCCGCCGAACCTTCACTGATTCTTGTCGACCAAATGATCGGCCCCTAAAGGCGGGAACAGACCTTCGCGTCTTCCGCTCTCTCATGGTCTCACCATTCACGGGGCAGGGCGGCTCGCGGGGCTAGTTTGAGGCTCGCACAGAGATCAGCCTCGAGACTCAAGTTCCTCCCAGCGGACGTAGAGTCTATCCAATTCGGCTTGCAGGCTGCCGAGTTGGCTGGTTGCGGCAGAGATATCCTGCTGGCCTCGCTTGAAGAAATCGGGCCGAGCCATCTCATCGTGCAAGACGGCCAGCAGCGATTCTCGCTTCTCGATTTCAGCTGGGAGCGAATCGAGTTCGCGACGCTCCTTAAAACTCAATTTCGCCGGCTTGGAGGCGGACGCGGAGGGCTCGGCCGCTGGCTTCTTCTTCGTCGCGATGGTCTCGACCGCCGCTTCATTTGCAGCCTCGCGCTGCCTGACGAAATCGTCGTAACCGCCGTGAAAGGTGCCGACGGAGCCATCGCCCAACAAGGCCAGAGTGCTAGTCACGACATTATTGAGAAAAGCTCGGTCATGGCTCACCAACAGCACGGTTCCAGCGTAATTAACAACAAGCTCTTCAAGCAGTTCCAAGGTCTCGGTATCGAGATCGTTGGTCGGCTCATCGAGAACCAGCAGATTCGATGAGCGTTTGAACAGCCGCGCCAGGAGCAGGCGATTGCGCTCGCCGCCCGAAAGAAACTTCACCGGCTGTCGCGCTCGCTCGGGAGTAAACAAGAACTCTTGAAGGTAGCCGTAGATGTGCTTCCGTCTCCCGTCAATTTCCATCATCTCTTGCCCTTCGCCGACATTCTCCGCCACGGTCGACTCCTCGTCCAACTGCTCGCGCAGTTGATCGAAATAGATCGTCTGCAAGTTGACGCCGCGAGAGATCTCGCCGCCGGTTGGCTCTATTTCGCCGAGCAGTAGTTTCAGCAAGGTGGTCTTGCCCGCGCCATTCGGGCCGATCAACCCGATCTTCTCCCCGCGCGTGATCAGCACCGAGAAGTCACGCACGATGGGCGTTTCGTCATAGGCAAAGTTGACGTTCTTGGCCTCGATCACTCGCTGTCCAGAACGAGCAGATTCGACGGCTTTCATGCGAACATCCCCAATGTCCCGCCTTCGATCGCGGAACTCCAATCGCATGCGCTGCAGAGCTCGCACTCGACCTTCGTTTCTAGTCCGCCTGGCCTTGATTCCCTGGCGTATCCACTTCTCCTCGATTGCCAACTTGCGGTCAAACTCGGCGTTTTGCTTGTCCTCCGCGTCCAGCGCCGCTTGCTTGCGTTTGAGAAAAGTCGCGTAGTCGCATCGCCACTCAAATAGGCGGCCACGATCGATCTCGACGATGCGGTTCGCGAGCGCCTGCAGGAACGTACGGTCGTGAGTCACAAATACCAAGGCGCCGGCGAAGCCGAGCAAGAATTTCTCCAGCCAGGCGATCGATTCGATATCCAGATGATTCGTCGGCTCGTCGAGCAATAACACATCCGGATCCGACACAAGCGACTCGGCCAGCAGCACGCGGCGTTTCATTCCCGAGGAGAGTGTGGCAAAGTCGGCGTCCCCGTCGAGGTCCATTCGGGACAACACGCGGTCCACGGCTTTCTCCAGCTCCCAATCGCCAGTCTCCCCTCCACGCCCAACCGCCCGCCAGGCCCGCCGCACGATCTCCGCCACGGCGCCAACTTGTTCCCTTGGTACATCCTGCTGCAGGCGGGCGACCTTCAGCCCCGGCGAGTGGACAACTTCTCCATTGTCCGGCTCAATCTCGCTCGCAAGCAGGTTCAGTAGCGTCGACTTGCCCGTCCCGTTCCTCCCCAGCAAGCCGATTCGGTCGCCCCGTTCCACGAGCAGCCCGATGTCTTCAAACAATGGCATGCTGCGCCAAGCAAAAGTGAGATTACGAGCGCTGAGCATCGGTTCTTGGAGTGTCTCTTTCTAGGTTGGTCGAGCAGTCGCTTCGATTCGCGCCTCGTGTCTCTAACACTACGACGAGAGGTGGGGTTTGGCATAGGGGGCGAGGCGATGATGCGGGCATATTGGTTGCGATGCGGCCTTCTGGTCGTGTCTCAGCGTGATGTCGTTCCTCGCTGAGACGGCCGCCAAGCCACGTAAATGGCACATTCAAGATGGATGAAGTGGTGAAATTTCGTCTTCATTTCGAGGCAAAAAAGTGTTGAATTTCTCTTGCCAGCGGCGATACAATGCGATCGGCGCTCGTATGAGTATGTGGTCAGCGCCCGAGGAAACCCGTGATAGAGTGGTTGTGTGATGGCTGAAGGCAAGATTAAGCGGCTAATGGACAAGGGATTTGGATTCATCGACACAGGAGATGGAAACGATCTGTTCTTTCATGCTTCCAACTTGGACGGCGTTCAGTTTGAAGAATTACAGGAAGGGCAGACCGTAATCTACTCCGTTGGAAGCGGCCCGAAGGGGCCTCGCGCGGAAGACGTGCGGCCGGCATAACAGCGGTTCGCAGAATCGGGATTGCAGCGCAGAAAATGGGCCGGCGGTAAACCCGTTGGCCCATTCTACGCTTTGGACGCCAGCGATCGATCTCTATCCCCGTCGGCGCCTCGTTCTTCTGCTTGCCTCAAGGTTCTTCTGGTTGCCTCAAGGCTGCACGTCGCCCCGCTGGTTTTGATTGCCGCGTTGGCTGGGATTACCTTGGGCGCCAGCGCCGTACTCGCGCCGGAGGATTTGAGACCAGGCTTGCACGGCACGTCGTTGGGAAGCAGCTGGGGCGACGGGGTTGAACTTGATTCCAGCGCCGAATTCCAGCTCGAGAAAGTAGTTGGAAAGTTGCCGAATGGCAGCGTCGTTGTGGGAGAGCGCCCGGACGAGCCTCACCGCTTCCACTCTCGGCATGCTCTTCGTTTTGGCCTCCGCCGGCGTCATCGCTTGGCGCTCCCAAAGCAGCTTGTTCCAAATGGCCAGATGCCTCGTGTACGTGGTATCGCCTGATTGGCTGGCAAGCCTTGGCCAGATCAAACGATCTAGCTCGCGAGGAAGCTGAGCCCCCAGCCACCGGCAGGCCTGCAAGCGAACCGCGAAGTCTGGCGAGCGGAGCGCCGCATAGAAATGCCGTTGCGGGTCCACCACCACGTTCCACCCCTGGGCAATGCGCCGCATGTTCGCGTCGCCGTTGTTCGATAGTTGCAGCAGATCATCGTGGACGTTGGCGCTGCTCAACAAGCGTTCTTGAATGTCTTTCGTCAGACGGACGGCATTGCGCGGAGGGCGATCAAACCAGGTGCTGCCTTGATTGACCGATTCGGCCTTTGAGAAGGCCGCGCCGCCCCAGCGACTTCTCTGCCCTTTCCGCACCGTAATCCCTTTCAGGTCAACTTCGCCTCGCCTCACCCAAACTTGCGGTCCTGACGGTGAGTGAACGAGGGCGAACGACGCTGCTTTCTGAGCATGCACGGAGACCGTGTGTTGGCCGACAACGATCTCATATTCCGTCTCTTCCTCAGCGCCCGTAAACGCGACGCGGCCCCGGTGCAACTGAATCGCCGCCACGTCGTCGTTCCCGGAATCCACCGTGAATCTCGTGTCGCTATCCACGACCACCGTTCCCATTCTGCCCGCATCGGCTTGGGCCCAACTGCCGGGCAGGGTGACGAAATCATTGGCGTCGATCGGAAGTTGCTCCGACTGCGCACCCTGCCAAGGTTGAAGCCGGTCGGCACGCGCCATTACCAGCCCTTCGACTTTGGACCAATTCAGCGCCAAAGTCTGATAGACGGGCGTCCGCCGGCGCGGCTGCGTTGGCGAGGTGGAAGGAACCGACGGGTCCACGTCCGTCTTGGGAACCGCTGGAGGAGTCGCATCGGAAGGCCGGTCAGGACGAACCGGGATGGGCGAGTCAGAGCGGTCGCCATCCGGCGCCGACTCAATTGGACCTGGTCCATCCCGGACAACCTGAGGAACGCGTTTTGGCCCATCGTCCGAAGGCCCTTTCTGGTTGGCTTCGCTCTCTGGATAGCTAGGCGGCAGGGCGATCTGATTCCTCTTGGCGCCTCCGTCGATTCCTAAATCCTTCTGGCGAAACCAAACGGCCAAGACAACGAGTGCAACCAGCGACACGACTCCGATCACAGCCCCCCAGGGGAACCGCTTCTGCCGATCGTCTTGTCTTCCGCGGCTTGCAACCGCCAGCGATCCGCTGTCTGTGTTGGCGCCAGCTGACTCAGCCAATTGAGATCGTGCGACAAATTCTTCTTTGACGCCGCCCGGGGCAATCGGCGGCTCAACCGGCAGCGGGGGCGGTACAGGGGGCGTTGGGGCGATCCCGTTCGTCGCGCTGCTGGAAGTCGGCTCAGCCGCAGGCAATTCCCAACCGGGCGCGGGCTCGGCTTGCCCCGTCGGGCTGCCAGCGATTCGGTTGGTGGGTCTGGCGTCGGGCGTCGCAGTCAGCTCTGGCAGAGCGAGCAACCTGAGGTGCAACGATTGCGAGAGACCGTTCAGCGGCGGGGGCTCCGCAAGTTCACGATGGACTGCCGCCACTTCCCGCATCGCCCAGTCGTCGCTCCAGCAAATCGACTCCACAGACAACGCCTCGGCCGAAGACAATTGGCCCTCTACATAAGCGGCCACAGTCGATTCGTCCAGAACCGACTCATGCGGAGAATCTGGCGGAGCGCCAGAGGGCGCCGCGTCGAGGATGGCGTTCAAACGCCGCCATTGCTCTTTGTCATTGGCGTTCTGCAGAATTACAGGCAGGCCCGCCTCATCCAATTGCGTGGAAGGATCGCTGAGAAGATCGAGAAGCAGGAGCAAGCTGGCGTGGTCGTTCATGCCTTGCTCCTTTCCGGCGTTTCCAAGCGATCTTCGCCAAGCAGGCGTTTGAGCCGTTGCAACGCGCGATGGATCTTGGGTCCGATAGTGTTCGTCGACAGTTCGAGTGCTTCTGCTATTTGCTGATACGACTGCCCTTCAAGAAAGAACCGCTGCAGCACGTTTCGGTCAGACTCGGCCAATTGCTTCATGCACTCACGTACACGCTGAGCGTCTTCTTTGGCGATCAGGCGAGCCAAGCTGTCAGCTGGGGGATGCGTCTCGGGTTGCTCGGTCCAATCGTCCTTCTCCGCAGCCGTCTCCTTCGAGTGTATTCGTTTCAAGCAGACACGGCGAGCAATCACGGAAAGCCAAGTGGAGAGCTTACTGCGGCCCTCGAACCGCCTCAATGCAGCGTAATTGTCAGCCACCAATCCTGAAAAGACATCGGCGCAAATATCCTCCAAGTCGGCAACGGGAAGCGGGCAATTGCATTCCGCCGCAGTCCGCACAATCCGCGCATACACCGGGCGCTGACACCGCTCCACAAATTCTTTCCAGGCGGAGGGGTCGCCAGTAACCAGTTTCTCCAGAAGTTGATTTTCTTCTTGGCGGACGCTCAACTTGTCTCCAGAGCCGATCCCGCGAGTTTGAAGAACGTGACACGGCCTTTGGTATTTTCATACTGGCGCTGCGAGTCGCCTTAGCTCGGCTGTAGTCCATTGAAACTCGGGGCGAGTTCGGCGTCAATCGCCGTGTTCCGCAAGTCCAATGATCTCAGCTATTTCTGTGTATATATCAAAGGGAAAGCCTCCGACAAGAGACAACGCCGCCGCGACAGAAGTACATCAGGTCGCGGCGACGTTGCCAACTCGCCTATCTGGCCACGTTGGGTCCGGTTGACGTTAGTCAAATGCCGAACGAATGGCGTGGATGCCGTGTCGCGCGTTGTGATTGACTTCGTCGACGGCATTGTGGCAGATACGGTGGAGCCGTCGGGCAAGTTCAGGCGCCCCAATCCGCAGCAATACGTCAATGCACTCCTCGCAAGTCGCTTTGATGTGGCGAACGCAATGGCGCGTGCGAACCTCAATCTCCTCAATACATCTGGCTGCCAGAGCGCGGGCTCGTTCTTCGTGGCCCACGCG
Source organism: uncultured Pirellulaceae bacterium (assembly GCA_964635375.1). Lineage (GTDB taxonomy): Bacteria > Planctomycetota > Planctomycetia > Pirellulales > Pirellulaceae > CAZMNY01. Next base: position 23,733 of record CAZWOU010000103.1, read on the forward strand.
CAAGAGGTAACGAATCTTGCGCAAACACTCCTTCGTCGTCTCGGTGTTGGCGTTCGTGCAGCGAGTCACCGCCTTGCGAACTTTGGCGACGCATCGCTCGAAGATGGCGTCGGCGTCAGGGTCCTGAGCTCGGGCGGTTTGGCCGCCGAAACCCAATACGGTCGCGCCTAGCAAGAAGGCGGCAAGGGCTCGTTGTCGCATGGTACTGTTCCTGAGAGGTGGAAAAAGGGTAACTTGGCGGCCGATCGAACCGTGACGCGTGGCGTCTGCATCGTTAGTGCTGGACGAGCCGAAATCCGTGCAGGGAAACACAGATTTTCTCCAGAATAATTTTCTCGGGCCGCCTTGCCGCCGGTTGGCCGCAGTGGAAACCGCATCAGGCGGACGTTATGATGGTCCCGTTCATCTGACAGGACGAGCCCACCCAATAGGCGTCACGACGACAGCCAGCCTGATCAGTAGGATTCCCTCGAGTCGATTTCCCTCACGGGCCAGCGCGGTCCCCATCACCAAGAACGCTAGGAGTTCATTCCATGGCGAGAATTACCCGTCGCTCATTTGCCGCACAATCACTCGCCGTCACCGCCGCGGCTTCCTTCGCGCCGCGACTCAGCCAAGCTCAGTCCCCCAACGAGACGATGGGCGTCGCAATCGTCGGCGCCGGCGGGCGAGGCGGAACCCACATCGGTGAATTTCAGAACGACGGGCGAACTCGAATCCTCTACGTCGTCGACGTGGACGAGGCCAAAGGGAATGCGCGAGCCAAGAAGATTGGCGAACGACAGGGCCAAGCGCCAAAAGTCGTCAAGGACATGCGCCGCGCGTTTGATGATAAGACAGTCGATATCGTCAGTACGGCGACGCCTAATCATTGGCACGCCCTCTGCGGCGTTTGGGCAATGCAAGCCGGAAAAGACGCCTACATCGAAAAACCCGTTTGTCACAACATCGCAGAAGGCAGCGCGCTGATTGCCGCAGCTCGAAAGTACAAACGAATCTGCCAAGTCGGCACCCAGTGTCGTTCCTCCAAGGCGGTCCAGGAGGCGGTTCAGTTTATCCAGTCCGGAAAAATCGGCGAAGTCAATTTTGCTCGAGGACTTTGCTACAAGCGCCGCAAGTCGATCGGCGCGCGAGGCAACTACCCGATTCCCAGCGAAGTCGATTTCGATCTTTGGAGCGGGCCCGCCGCGTTCAGCGATCCCAAACTGACTCGACAACGTTTTCACTACGACTGGCACTGGCAACGCC
>CAZWOU010000104.1:0-4338 GCA_964635375.1 uncultured Pirellulaceae bacterium
GCTCGCGATCCGAAAGAATAGAAGTGGGACTTCCTGTTTCGCCTCAAAGGACATCACTGTGAGCGTGATAAACTTACTTAAACGAACCTATTTAGCCCATTTCTCCAAGCCCGCCGGGCGAAGAGTGCTCTACCGGCTTGCTCGGCGCCAGCCTTTGCGGACGATTGTTCAAATTGGTTTGAACGACCTGGACCTCGCAAAGAACTTGCTTTGGACGGCATCTCAGACGGGCGACGACCGACCCCTGCGGTTTATTGGGATCGATCTATTTGAAATGCGATCGGCAGACCAACCCCCGCTCGGCCTGAAAGACGCCCACCAGAGCCTGCAAACGACCGGAGCGTGGGTGAAACTAGTTCCTGGAGATCCCCATGCGGCGCTGTCTAGAAACGCCAACTCGCTCGGCGATACGGACTTAATTCTCGTCTCCTCCAGCGCGGACCGAGATGCGATGAGCAGGGCTTGGTTCTATGTCCCGCGCATGCTCCATGATAAGTCGGTCGTCTTTCGGCAGACCGCCGAAGGTCAAAAAGAGCTGCACGAGCGGGTCAGCCCGGTTGAAATCGACCGTCTCTCGGTCTCCGGCTACGACGCTCGACGACGAGCGGCCTGACCGCTTGAATGCTCCAAAAAATGGGGTTCGTCGCCGACCTCGGTTTTGTTACGATTCTCCGCCGTCCAATGGAGGGGACGCCCCACGCCAAGCTGGGGGACCGCGAGCGGCAGGAGAGACCACGTATGTGCGGAATCGTCGGATATGTTGGAGCGCGTTCGGCGTCTGACTTTCTGTTGGAAGGTTTGCGTCGATTAGAGTATCGCGGGTATGACAGCGCGGGCATCGCCACCATCTCCGGCAAGCGGATACACATTCGCCGAGCCGTTGGTCGGATTCGGTCACTAGAGCAAGTGATCGAATCGTCGCCCATTCAAGGGGCGACCGGAATCGGGCACACGCGTTGGGCGACCCATGGATCGGCCACCGAAGCCAACGCCCATCCGCATATGGATCAGCGGAAGTCTGTATCGCTCGTTCATAATGGAGTGATCGAGAACTACCACGCGGCCAAGACTGCCTTAATGGCGAAAGGCGTCTCCTTTCAGTCGGAGACTGACAGCGAAGTCATTGTCCAATTGATCGCTCGCAGCCTCGACCGCCGTATTGCCGCTGGCGAGACACCGTCGAGCGAGGACAATTACCAGACGCTCATCGACGCGGTGACTGACGCCCTCGCCCAGCTGCGCGGTGCGTACGGTTTGGCGGTCATGTTCCGCGACTGGCCGGATGTCCTCATTGCAGCCCGTCTGGGCAGCCCGTTGGTGATAGGGGTTAACGGGCAAGAGCACTTCATTGCCAGCGACGCCACGCCGCTTGTGGGTTATACCGACAAGATTGTCTATCTGGCGGATCATCAGATCGCCGTAGTCACGGCCGAGAATCTGCATGTCAGCCACCGCGAACAAGGTCGTGTGCACCCGCTGGTCCACTCCCTGGAGACTGCGGCGTCCGACGTGGGGCTGGACGGACACGAACATTTCATGCTCAAAGAGATCTTCGAACAGCCCGATTCGCTTCGCAATGCGATGCGAGGCCGCTTGTGCGAGGATGACGCCACGGCCAAGTTTGGCGGCTTGAACCTGACGCCAAGCCAACTTCGCAGCGTGAACCGCGTGTTGCTGACCGCTTGCGGAACGAGCTGGCATGCGGCTCTGCTGGGTGAGTACATCATCGAGGAGTTGGCCGGGCTTCCGGTGGAGGTCGAGTATGCCAGTGAATTGCGTTATCGCAATCCGCCGGTGGACAACGACACGCTTCTATTCGCGATTACTCAGAGCGGCGAGACGGCGGACACGCTCGCGGCCCTGCGTGAAATGCGCCGCAAAGGCCATCCCACATTGGCGATCTGCAACGTCGTGGGCAGCAGCATAGCTCAACAGGCGGACGGCGGCGTCTATCTGCATGCGGGGCCTGAAGTCGGCGTGGCATCGACCAAAGCGTTCACTTCGCAATGCACTGTGTTGGCGATGCTCGCCCTGTATTTCGGCCGGCTTCGCAACATGAGCTTCGAACGCGGGCGGCAGATCATCAAGTCGTTGAAGGAAATGCCGGACCAGGTCGGCGAAGCCCTACAAGCGAACGATCGAATTCGTTCCATCGCCGAGAAGTACGCCGGCTCAAGCAATTTCCTCTACTTGGGCCGTCACTACAATTTCCCCGTGGCCTTGGAAGGCGCCTTGAAGCTGAAGGAAATCAGTTACATTCACGCCGAGGGCTATCCGGCGGCGGAGATGAAGCACGGCCCGATTGCCCTGGTCGACAATAGCACGCCCAGCGTGTTTGTTGCGCCGCAAGGCTTCATCTACGAAAAAGTGCTCGCCAACCTGGAAGAAGTAAAAGCACGCGGCGGCCCCGTAATCGCCGTTTGCGAAGAAGGTGATGAGGATGTGCGGCGACTGGCGGACGATGTGATCGAGGTCCCCAAATCATCGCCGATCATCCAACCCATTTTGTGCAGTATTCCGTTACAGCTATTGGCTTACCACATAGCGTTGTTGCGAGGATGCGACGTCGACAAGCCCCGTAATTTGGCTAAGAGCGTCACGGTTGAGTAGGCTTAGGCCTAGATCGTCGCGCCGCCAATTGACCCAGTTGATTATCCAACAGACCCGTCCACGGTTGGACACGCGAAAGGAATGGACTTCATGGCCAGTCTCGGACTAAGTTACAACACGCGAAAATCACTCTGCGTGCAGATGGGCGAGGGACCTGGGAACGAGATCGCCGACTTGATCCAGAAGATGGCCCAGCGGATTGAGGCGCTTGAGCGAAACAAGGTCAATGTAACTCGCATTATTCCCAGCGACGCCCCCATCCCCATTGTCGACACGCCTCTACCCAACTCGGCGGTGGTCAACGAGTCGCTTTAGCCCCCTCGCGCTGGCAGCCATCGAGCCGGTTGTGGCGAGTTGGGGGACGTCTTGGGCGCGTAAGTTGTGTAGAACAACGTGTGGCGGCGTCGAATCGTATTCGGCCAGGTCGCATCGGTTGTCACATTCTCATTCTGTTCATGGCGTTGGTCTATGTCGATTCTGGTCACCGGCGCTGCTGGGTTTATTGGCTTCCACGTGACTCGCCGTCTGCTCGAGCGGGGTGAGCGCGTCGTAGGCCTGGACAACCTCTGTCCGTACTATGATCCGCAACTGAAACGCGATCGGCTGAAGATACTGCAGGAGTCGAGTTCTTTCGGCTTTCACGAGATCGATATCGTCGATTCGGCTGCCGTGCGAGCTCTCTTCGAACAGGTTCAACCGAAACGGGTCCTGCACCTTGCCGCTCAGGCCGGCGTTCGTCACTCAATCGACCATCCACAAGTCTACGTGGAGAGTAATCTGGTCGGGTTTGCCAACGTACTCGAATCCTGTCGCCAACATCCGGTTCAGCATTTTCTCTACGCTTCATCGAGTTCCGTCTATGGCGCCAACACACGGACCCCATTCTCGGCGCGAGACAATGTCGATCATCCAGTCAGCTTGTACGCCGCCACCAAGAAGGCCAACGAGTTGATGGCCCATTCCTATTCCCATCTCTACGGATTGCCGACGACTGGATTGCGGTTCTTTACGGTCTACGGCCCTTGGGGTCGCCCTGATATGGCCATCTATCGTTTCGCGGACGCAATCGATTCTGGCCAGCCGATTGATATCTACAACCGCGGGAAGATGCGACGAGATTTCACATACATCGACGATGCCGCCGAATGCGTGGTCCGACTGCTCGACAAATCTCCACAGCCCGATCCCGATTGGAACGGGGACCTGCCTCGCGCTGATTCGAGCAATTGTCCCTATCGAGTATTCAACCTTGGCGGCAACAACCCAGTCGAGTTGATGCACCTGATCGACGTGATCGAGTCGGCCATCGGCAAGAAAGCTCAGCGGCGCCTGCTTCCTCTGCAATTGGGCGACGTGCGGGAAACCGTGTCCGATGCTGAAGCGCTGCACGCCTACATCGACTATCAGCCATCGACCCCGATTGAAGTCGGCGTGCCCGAGTTTATCCGTTGGCGCCAACAGTATTTGAGCTGATTTCCTTTCAAGCCGAGTGAGGCAGCCGGGTTGGGCATGTCGCTGGATCTCACCCACCCCTTGCCGTGGAACACGGTTCCGGCAGGCTGCTAAACTCGATGCTCGGCGCGAACCAGTCGCTCGCTTTTGGCGTCCAACAGGCGGCGCCTCCCCAGACTGGCCCGTTCAACCTAAACTGGGGGGAGCGGGGACAACTGAAGACGCCCGATCCGTCCCCAGAGGTTTGCCCTCGCAGACACGCTCGCCCTCGCAGAC
>CAZWOU010000104.1:4438-24762 GCA_964635375.1 uncultured Pirellulaceae bacterium
GCCCTCGCAGACACGCTCGCCCTCGCAGACTATGGCTGCTTCAGAGTCTGTGATCAGGGCGATGCAGTTCGCACGGGCCGGCGTATTTCAAGCAACGATTGACCACGCGGATTCGAATCCGTCAGGGGCGGCGGGGATGGGGGTGAACCAGGCGTTTCGGCCCTTTTCGAGCCACTAAATGAGGACGACAGAACATGGCGACGCAGGCGCCTCGGACAATGTTCGAGAAGATTTGGGACAATCACGCAGTCCACACCGAGAAGGGCCAGCAGACGATTCTGTACGTCGATCTCCAGCTTGTGCACGAAGTCACCAGCGCGCAGGCGTTTGAGGGGCTGAGGATCGCAGGGCGGTCAGTCCGTCGTCCCGAGCGGACCATTGCAACGCCTGACCACAACGTACCGACCCAGGACCGACACCTTCCGATCGCCGAGGAGATTGCGGCGCTGCAGGTCGATACGCTCCGCCAAAACTGCAAAGAGTTCGGCGTCCGTTTGTACGATTTGGACGACGTTGACCAGGGCATTGTCCACGTCATCGGTCCAGAACTTGGTTATACCCAACCGGGGATGACGATCGTCTGTGGAGACAGCCACACCGCGACCCATGGCGCGTTCGGAGCATTGGCGTTTGGGATTGGGACCAGCGAAGTCGAGCATGTGCTGGCGACGCAAACACTCCGCCAGAACCGCCCCCAGACGCTTGAATTGTGCGTTGAGGGTCAGCTGTCGCCAGGTGTCACGGCGAAAGATCTAATTCTGTACCTGATTGGACAAATCGGAACTGCGGGCGGTAAGGGATTTGTTTTGGAGTACACCGGCTCCGCGATACGGGCGCTGAGCATGGAAGAGCGGATGACGGTCTGCAACATGTCCATCGAAGCTGGCGCTCGGGCGGGCATGATCGCCCCAGACGAGACGACCTTTGAGTACCTTCGCGGCCGCCAACATGCGCCGGTCGACTATGACCGGGCAGTCAGCGTTTGGCGCGAACTGGCGGGCGACGAGGGCGCTCAATTCGACCAGCGTATGGAATTCCGCGCTGAGGATATTTCCCCCCAAGTCACCTGGGGAACGAATCCTGGCCAAGTGATCTCCATCGACCAAGCCGTCCCCGATCCGGCCTCCTTAGGCGATGCAACCACGGCGGCTTCGGCTGAAGCGGCGCTGCAGTACATGGACTTGAAAGCGGGCGCCGCCCTTTCGGATGTTGCGGTTGATGTTGTTTTCATCGGGTCCTGCACAAACTCGAGAATCGAAGACCTTCGCGCGGCCGCTGCGGTAGCTCGCGGACATCAAGTCGCTTCCACAGTAACAGCCATGGTGGTTCCTGGAAGCGGCAAGGTGAAACGCCAAGCCGAAGCAGAAGGACTGCACGCCACGTTTGAGCAAGCAGGCTTTCAGTGGCGGGAAGCGGGTTGCAGTATGTGCCTCGCTATGAACCCAGATCGCCTCTCGCCCGGCCAACGCTGTGCGTCGACAAGCAATCGAAATTTTGAAGGGCGTCAGGGCGAGGGCGGGCGAACTCACTTGGTCTCGCCTTCGATGGCCGCCGCCGCCGCGATCGAGGGACGTTTTGCCGACGTGAGAAACTGGCAGTTCAAATAGAACTTCCTTTTTGCTCAACCAAACGATCTCATCATATGATGGAATTATAAGGGACAAACTCTGATGCGAGCATTTACTAGACATCAAGGTAAGGTCGTCACGATGGACCGGGCGGATGTCGACACGGACCAGATCATCCCCAAGGACTTTCTCAAGCGAATTCAACGCACCGGGTTTGAGGACTGCCTGTTCTACGGTTGGCGGTTCGATGAGGATGGTCAGCCTCGAAGCGATTTTGAGTTGAATCAGCCCCAAGCGGCGGGTGCTAGTATTCTGGTCGCCCGCCGAAATTTCGGCTGTGGTTCCAGCCGGGAACACGCTGTGTGGGCGTTGGAAAACTACGGTTTTCGCGTTGTCATCGCCCCTTCGCTGGCCGACATTTTCTACAATAACTGCTTCAAGAATGGCGTGCTTCCAGTGTTCCTCGGCGAAGAGCAGGTGCAGCAGATTTTTGCCGCGGCAGCCGAGAACGAAGACTATTCGCTGACGGTCGACCTGCAGGCACAGACCGTCAGTGACGATCAGGGGATCAAGTTTGACTTTGAAGTGGAAGGCGCTCGGCGAGACTGCCTGCTCCAAGGGCTCGACGAAATTGCAGTGACCCTGCAACACGAAGACAAGATTTCCGCCTACGAACAAAGCCGCGGTTGATACGGCAGCGACTGCGGTATTGAGCGAGATGCATCGATCTCGGGCAGCGACAGGTAGACGTTTTTCGACTTCGCCAAGTCATCCGACTAGGCTATCATTGTTGTCGGTCGCGCTCATCGCGCGCCGCCGTCAGATGGACGTCGCGATTCCTTTTTTTGCTGAGTCGACTGGATGAGAAAACTCGCCGCCTTGATTCTGATCGCCTCGGTTTCGCCCTCCATCTCGTTCGGCGAAGTCACCCTCAAAACGGTGGCCAGCGGGCTCCACAGACCATCGTGCGTCGCGATTCAACCGGAGACTAACGCGATCTACGTTGCCGAGTGCGGGACGGGGCGCGTGGTTCGTCTAATCGACGGGCGAACGGAGACGCTTGTCGACGGGCTCCCGTCACCTTCAGCCGGCGGCGCAGAACGGCCGGTTGGTCCGCTCGGGCTGGCGTTCCTTGCGCCAGATCTGTTGATCGTGACGACCGGGGCAGTGCAAGAACACGAGCAGGTTCGCGTCTATGTGGTCCCCGGCGTGGAGAAGGTCAAAGCCGCGGCCAAAACGGAGACAACCGGCGACGCCAAAACTGAAACTAAGGCCGTGCAGGCCTTGCTGAAGGCCAGCTTCTCCCTGCCGATGAAGGAGGGCTTGACCGTTGAGTCCGACGCGTTCGCAACGCTGGTCGCGGACAAGGCAATTTTCCTCACCGGCAGCCAGGCTGATGGGAAAGGCAGCCTGGTGCGGTTTCCCAGGAACGGAAGGAACATCAGTCCAACCACCGGCGTGGTGAGCGAGGAGGCGTTGTACAGACCCGTGGCGCTGACAATGAGTCCGGCTGGGGAACTGGTCTTGGCTCAAATGGGCGACCTGAAGCAAGGCGGCGATAGTCTGCTGACGTTCTATAGTAAGAACGGCCTGCTGCTGACGAGTTTCAAAACGGGCCTTAACGACATCAGCGGGCTTGCCTATAGCCCCAGTGGGAACCTCTATGCGACCGACTGTTCCGTAGCCGACCCTTCAGCGGGTGGACTGTTCCAAATCACGGCTGAACGTCAAGGGCGTTCGCAGATCGTACGAGCTAAACGCATCGCCACAATGAGACATCCCTCGTCGCTGGCGTTTGCCGACGACGGATCGCTCCTGATCACGGTCTACGAAGACGGAGCTGCGGATTCAGGAAAAGTCGTGCGGATCGATCCGGGGCTGTAGTTGCTGAGTCACCAGCGAGCGAAGCACCCAGCGAACGAAGCACCCAGCGAGCGGTCGAAGCAGTCGTTCCGCCATCTTGCTACACTGGTCTAGTCAGACCGGCGTCTGATCGATTGGGAGCTAGGGTCCGGCTAGCTGCCGGCCCGTTTTTTCCTCCGCCTATGCACGAGTGCAATGTGACTGGTCAATACATGCTTCAAGTCGGCGCGATGGGCGCGATTGGTCGCTTCGAGGCGGTCGACCAGTCCGTCTACAGTCGGGGCGAACAGGTTATTTGCCGCACTTCAAGAGGCCTGGAGGTCGGCCGAGTCATGTCGGCATCTCTGATGTTGCCCACCCCGGACGGCGAGCTGCTGCGACGGTTGACAATTGAGGACCAGTTGTTGATTTCTCGGCTTCAGCAGCATCGTGAGGAGGCGTTTTTGACCTGCGAACAACTCCTTGCCGAGCACGCTTCGGAGGCGTCGTTGGTGGACGTTGAGCATTTGTTCGACGGACAAACCGTGGTCTTCTATTTCCTTGGCGAAATCGACTCGGCAACTCAGGAGATCACTTCCAAATTGGCCGCCTCGTATGAGAAGACGGTTCGTTTTCGGAAGTTTAGTGAGACATTGCACGAAGGCTGTGGCCCCGATTGCGGCACGGCGGCCCCGGACGCGTGCGGCAGCCATTGTTCAAGCTGCGGCGTCGCCGCGGCCTGCGGATCAAGGCACGGCGAATCCGGTTAATGGCGTGTCAAACTTGAGTTTGCACAGCGGGACCTGCAAACAGTCGCACTGCCGCCGCATCACATGACCCATGCTCAACGGCGATGGAATCGTTGGCCTTTTGTCGATTCATGCCGCGTTTGCCTCGACGACGACCAGGCTGACTCACTCGCCCGTCCATTGACGATTGAACACCCGGCGCCTATCCTCAACGCTTCTTCACATATGACGATTGGCTCGTGGGAATATCGATGAACGAAGGCGCTGCAGATTGCGATGGTACGGTGGATTGGAATCGGCTAGCCGAGGATGTTATTGCTGGCGAGAAGCTGTCTTTTGAGCAGGGACTGCGGATGCTACAGGTTCCGGACGGCCAGCTGCTCGACGTGCTCGCGGCTGCGTTTCGGATTCGCCAAAAGTACTTTGGGATGACGGTGCAGCTCTATTTCTTGATGAACGCCAAGAGCGGGCTGTGTCCAGAGGACTGCAGCTATTGCTCCCAGTCGAAGGTCGCCGACTCGGCGGTCCCCAAATACAACATTCTCAATCGCGACAAGCTTCTGGATGGGGCCAGGATCGCGGCTGAGCGGCAGTCGAAAACGTATTGCATTGTCATCTCGTCGCGCAGCCCCAGCGAACGCGAGTTGCAGGCGGTTGAGCAAATCGTTCCCGAAATCAAAGCTCAACATGATCTGAAGGTTTGCGCCTGCCTGGGGTTGCTGACGCGCGAACAAGCGGATCGTTTGAAGGCCTGCGGCGTTGACCGAGTGAATCACAATGTGAACACGAGCGCCGCGCATTATGCCGAAGTCTGCTCAACCCATTCGTATCAAGACCGCCTGGATACGCTGAGTAACGTGAGACAGGCTGGAATAGAAATCTGTTCCGGCGGCATTATCGGGATGGGCGAGACGGATGAGGATGTCGTTCGTATGGCGTTGGAACTTCGCGAGGTTCAAGCCGAGTCGATCCCTCTGAACTTTTTGATTCCAGTCGAGGGAACGCGCTTGAGCAACGTGCGCTGTCTCGATCCTCGCTATTGCCTCAAGGCGCTTGCCATGTACCGGTTCGCCAATCCGCGAAGCGAGCTTCGTGTTGCCGGCGGGCGCGAGGTGCATCTGCGAAGCCTGCAGCCGCTTGGCATGTACGCCGCGAACTCGCTATTCGTTGGCGACTACCTGACGACCAAAGGCCAAGCGCCGGACTCTGATTACCAGATGATTGAAGATCTGGGTTTTGAAATCACGCAACACCAAGAATTCGCCTCGAACACAGCCGGCGACCAGGCACTATGACGCCGCTTGCACAACAAGCCGATCAGGTACGGCGCGGTCAGCTTGATCCCACCGCGATCGTCGAGGAACACTTGGAGCGAATTGACGCGATCGAACCAAGCGTGGGGGCCTGGGTGATCGTGGACCGCGCCGGCGCGCTCGCTCAAGCAAAGCGAATTGCAGAGCGGGTGAAGGCCGGAAATGCGAGTGGCAATCTGCTTGGCGCGATCATAGGCGTGAAGGACATCGTAGATGTGACCGGACTGCCTACTCGATCCGGCGCAGCTTGGACGGATACCAAACCCGTCGCCAAAGATGCTCCTCTGGTCGAAGGACTGAGGCGTCAAGGTGCGATCATCCTTGGCAAGACCGTAACGACCGAGCTGGCCTGTTTTGATCCGCCCAAGACGCGGCATCCCACGTTCCCGGACCGAACTCCCGGCGGGTCCAGCAGCGGTTCCGCCGCAGCGGTTGCCTCGCGGATGTGCCAAGCGGCGGTCGGTTCGCAGACCGGGGGCTCGATCACTCGCCCCGCGTCGTTTTGCGGCGTGGCTGGGTTGAAGCCGACGTTCGGCGTCGTTTCAACAAAGCAGGTCACGCCGGTCAGCGAACACCTAGACCATCCGGGACCCATTGCCGCTTGCGTCGCTGACCTGTTTGATTGCTTTCAGGCCATGGCGGACTGTCGGCCGTTTCGAACTCTCCCGGACGAGCCACTTGAGCAAACTGCCGGTCTTCGCGCGGGCCGCATTGACTCGTATTTCCAAGAGAACGCGTCGGCGGAATTGTGGAGCGTTTACAGCAACGGGCTCTCCCACTTGAACGTCTGTCAAACCGTGTCTCTGCCAGACTCGTTCGCCGAACTTCACCTTATGCATCGACGGTTGATGGTTGCCGATGCCGCCCACGCCCACTACTCGGCTTGGCGAAAATACTCCGACCAATTCGCCTCGGGAATTGCCTCGCTCATCGAGGAGGGACTGGCGACGACAAAGGAACAGTACCTCGAAGCGAGCAAGCATTGGATACGCTTTCGCCGCGACGTCATGGATTGCTTTGAGGATGCTGACGTGCTGGTTACTCCCGCGACCGTAACGACGGCTCCGACGGCCGAGACGACCGGGGATCCAAGCTTCAATTCGCCGTGGAGTTACTGTGGGTTGCCGACGATTTCCGTGCCTTGCGGTTGCGACGCGGACGGCCTGGCGGTGTCGCTTCAACTGATCGCCCGTCCTCATTGCGAAGGGCAATTGGCAGCCTATGCTCGGTGGTGCGAAGCCATGCTGGCAAACACCGCTCGCTAATGGACAACCGTTGCGACGGACGATTGACCTACGAATCGCTTTGGCTCACTGGCTCGCCTTTCCCAAGCGGGTCAACAATTCGGCCATCTCCGCCGCCGCGTGGGTCTCACCTTGGTTCCTCGCCTGCTGAATGCCATCCCGCAATATTGCGCTCGCTTCGTCGATCCTTCGCAGTTCGACTAACTGCTGGGCTGACATCAAGAACGCGGGCACAAAGGGTGGATCGCCGTCAATCAACGTCCGCATGCGCTCGATGCTAGTCGTCAGGTCCCCTTCCTTTCGTAGTTCCATCGCCAACGCGTAGCGGAGGAAGGAGTCCTGGGGGTCGTCGTCGAGCATGGTTTCAATCTGCTGCCGTCGTTGCGATGCAGTCATAGCATTTCTGTCCTCAAGCAAAGTTGCCTATTTTGACTAACCGGTAATTGTTGCGGAATGCTCAAACTGAACTCAACCCGGGTTGCCTGTACGGCCGATACCGAAGGCGAAGAGCAGATGCGCCATCGTTGGCGTGTTTGCCGTCATTGTACGACACCCAACCATTTCGCACACCGCAACGACGGTGAGCGACTCCACCACCAAATATCAGGGCGATTCGATGTTTCGAAAGGTCTCATTGGGCTTAGCATTTCTGGTCGCCGCGATCCTGGTGACAGCATCCATTCGCACCCGTGTTGGCTTGGGCGACGAGAGCGAGCAATCCGTCTTGCTCCAGCCGTCTCAACCCGGCTCTCAGGACAGCCCATCCAGTGGGGGCGGCGCGGTTGCATCGCTGTCAGATGGCGGTTCTGTCCCGGCGCCCGTGGCGGAGCGAGCGGAGCCGCAGCAGCAAGATGTAACACCGCGGACGTCATCGCGATCGACCTTGGCTGACCGGATCAAACGACTGAACTCTCAGCCCCCGTCGTCGTCGCCGATCACCAGATCGACTGCCCCGCCAATTACCAGATCGGCTCCCCCGGCTGCCCCGAGTGTTCCCTCGCGGCGTCCTGGCCGCACGAGGCTTAACGAATCAATCGACCAACCGTCGAGTCAAAGCGATTCACAGACCACGACGGCCGCTCCTCCGGTCGAGCTGAACTACACAGCGCCGAAGTCGCAGCGCCGGCCTCTCGAAACGGCGTTGCCTCGCGAATCGACTGCAGTGGCCGAGGGCGCCATCCTGCGGAGCCCGGGGCCGGCAATTGTGATTGAGGCCGTTGGTCCTGAAGCGGTTCAACTTGGCAAACCAGCGACGTACCGGATTTCGGCGGTGAACGGCGGCTCGCTAGCGGCCCAAGACGTTTACGTTCGGCTGGAAGCCCCCTCTTCAGCCCAGATTCTCAAGCATCGCCCGACCAGTGGCAACAGCGAAGTCATCAACAACGGCGATGACTCCGTCCGCATCGATTGGCGAATCGACGAGTTGACCGCGCGAGCTCACGAACAGCTCGAGATCACCCTTGTTCCAAAAACTCGCGGATCGATGCCGCTAAAACTGGAATGGACCATGCGGCCTCGTCAAGCCGTCGCCCAGATCGTTGTCCAAGAACCTCAACTGGACTTGGCGGTCGTGGGGCCGCGAGCGGTGCTTTACGGTGAGACGGAAGTCTTTAGCATTACTATCAGCAATCCCGGAAACGGCCCTGCGGAAAACGTCGTGCTTGAGGTTGCGACTGGCAGCGGCCCCAGCGAGTCGAAGCGAATAGGCTCCATTCCAGCTGGCGGGCGCGAGGTCATCAAACTGGAATTGACTGCAGGCCAAGCGGGCGACATGCCGATTCGCGCCTCGGTTCGAGCCGATGGCGGACTAGCGAAGGATTTCCGCCACGAAGTCGTCGTGCGACGCGCCAAACTTGAAATCCTCGCCGAAGGCCCTGGGCTGAAATACGCAGGCGCTGTGGCGACTTACTCAATTCGAGTTCGCAACAACGGCGATGCGCCGGCCAACGAAGTGCAAGTCGGCTTGCAACTGCCGACGGATGCCAAGTACTTGTCCGGACTGACCAATCATGAAGCCCAAGGCCAGCAGGTAGCGTGGCGAGTTGGCACGCTTCAGCCGGGCGATGAGCGAGTCTATAAAGTCCGGTGCGAACTCACCCTCGCCGGCGAAAACCGACTCGACATCGTGACCACCAGTGCCGATGATCTTCGCACCTCTGTCACCATTGCGACTCGCGTGGAAGCGATCGCCGACTTGAAATTGGTCGTTAACGATCCCCAGGGACCACAAGCGGTGGGCGAGGAAGTGGAATACGAGGTCATGGTTCTCAATCGCGGTACAAAGTCCGCCCAAGCGGTCGACGTGGTCGCCCACTTCGGCGAGGGAGTGGAGCCGGTCGTGGCGGAAGGCTTCAAGCACGAATTGAAGCCGGGCCAAGTCGTCTTCAAGTCCATCCCAAGGATCGCTCCGGGGCAAACCATGTTGCTGAAGATTCGCGCCAAGGCCAGCCAGGGAGGCGACCACCGCTTCCGAGCAGTCGTCAAGTGTTCTGAGCCCGATACGACTTTGGTAGCCGAAGAAACAACGCGTTACTTTGGCGACGAACCGGCCGCAACAACGGCTCGGAAACCATAGGCCAGGCAACTTCCGGACGACTTCGGTTATTTTGAGTAGATGAAGCCTTCGACGCCCAACGGAAGTCGAAAGACAGCCTCTTTGGACTCGATTGCGACGAACAAGGTCGTGTCGGCGAAGTGACAATCCGTAACGGTTCCCTGAGTTTCATACTGCCGCAACAATCGGCCCGACGGCGCTTCGACGACGTTAACGAGACCGCCTTTTCCCATGCAGACGTAGAGTCGACCTTTGCGGTCAAAGGCAAGACCGTGGGGATCGAAATCCCCGCCAACGAAGTTGCCTCGCGTCTGTGTCGCAAATTGAATGAGCTCTCGTCGCCGGCCGATTTGGACGTCGTCGATATCGAAGATCAACACGCGTCGCGATCCCTGCTCGGCGACGCACAGTTTCTCTTGATCCGGCGAGACGGCGATTCCAGCTGGCCGATCCAAGCCTTCAACGAGCAGTTCGGTCTTTTGAGTTCGAATGAGGTACACGAACAGGCGACCACTGGGGTCATCTTCTGGTTGGGCATCGGCGCCATCTTCGGTGAAGTAGATGTTTCCAGCGCGATCCAGGGCGACATGTGATACCGCGCGCAGTCTGGCTCCCTGGTAGCGGTCCGACAACACATCGGCTTGGGAGCCGTCGACGGCGACGCGAAGAAGCCGTCCGCCCCCCGCATCGGCGACAATCAGGCGGTGCTGGGTGTCGAGGCGAATGCCATGGGCATAGGGCGATCGTCCTTCAACCGGTGCGATCTTGCCCAGGCGGCAGAGCTGGCTCGCGGCGCCGTCGCTCTTGATCCGGCCTATTCCGCCTAGCGCTCGATAATTCGGCGCAAAGACGTGGAACGACTCGTCGACCGCCACCCCACTGGCGAACTCCAAGCCCGTCGCGACCACGATCGGCTCTACGGAGTTCGATGGCGGAAGGTCGCCGTGATCCTGGGCGGCGTGTTCTGCTTGAGCCGTCGCGACGGCAAGGCAGGCCAATAAGCTGGCTAAGTAGAGGGTTCGCATGAAAGAGGTTCTACCGTTGTGGGGCTCGCCGCGCTTGTTTCGCACTCGCTGCAATGCGAACAATGGGGTCATTTCGGTGCCGTCTCAGGCTACGGTGCTCGCCGTGGATCGCTTCAAGCCCTGCCTCTTCTGAAGCATACCTCTTATTCGGCGTCGCCGTTGCTCAATCCATCTTAATCGACTGTTAATCGACTTGGCGAAAAGAAAGCGGTTGGGCGCTCAATGGATCGTCAATGACGACGGCTAGCTTTCCCTTGAGCAGATCATCGATCATCGAGCCGACGATCTCGGCCCGCCAGCCCTGGGCCAAGGCGGGCGTTTCGCCGTCGGTTGTCAGTCCCAACTGGAACGCGATTAAGTCGCGAACGTCTTGTGAGGTTCCGACAATGCTCGGAGCAAGTCTTGCTTCACGGCAGATAGAGCCCAATGCTGTCGAAAGAAACTGGCCGACCAAGGACAACTGTGGACGTCTCGATCGAGCTGGCGGGCGGGGGCATTCCTCGTCACTCAGATCTAGAGCCTCTTGTGTGGCCGTGGCAATGTCGTCGATGTGCCGCTTCACGCCACGGTATTCAAGACCCCGGACAGCCCGAATGCGTTTTACGTCCGCACTCTTCCGCTTGGCCAATTCTACGATCAGGTCGTCCCGCAACACTCGTCGCGGAGGCCGGTCCTCCCGTGTGGCGACGCCGTTCCGCCAACGCCACAAGGCTCGAACGATAGCCAGGCTTCGCGGCGAGAGGCCGTTGATCCCCGACACGCGACGCCAGTTCTCTCTTGTTTCCGTGAGTTCCAAAGCGTCTTGCCATACCGAAAGTTCCTCGGCCAACCACGGCGCCCGGCCCAACTCCTCCAAGCGTTGCTCGAGCAAGTCGTGCATTTCCTCCAAGTAGACCACGTCCTCCAGGGCGTATTTTAACTGCTGCTCCGAAAGCGGCCGTCGCCTCCAATCCGTACGCGTCTCGTGTTTGCTAAGCGCCTTGCCCATCAGCTTTGATAACAGCGAACTGTACGAGGCCGGGTAGTCGAAGCCGACCAGTCCCGCCGCAAGCTGGATGTCGAACCAGTCCTGTGGACGCTCACCGGTCGCCCGTCGGCAGAATCGAAACTCCTCTCGCCCAGCATGCACGATCGTTCGCCGATTCCCCTCGGTGAGCAGCGACCAAAACGGCTGGAGATCGGTGACCGCCAGCGTATCGACAACCGCGTATTGGCCATCCGCAGCGATCTGAACCAGGCACAACTCTGGCAGAAAACGATCCTCCGATACAAACTCCGTATCGAAGGCAACAACCGAACTGCTCGCGATCGATTGGCAATACGACTCGAGTTCGGCGGCGGTGGAGATGAATCGATAATCCACGGTGCAATGATTCCAATCCGAAAATGTCGCGAGAAGCCTGCGCAAGAGAATGCTGCACGCCAAATCTGGCGTAATCCAAGCGTTGTTGCGTCACTGTGAGAGACAGGTCGCTAACTTGGCGCGAAGATATGCAAGAATGTTGGCAATTCGGGCTAGATCGAACAGACGAATGATAATTGAGGATTGTTGCCCATGGCAAGCCCCGGCTGGCGACGGTTCCGGCCCTGGCAATCGAAGGACCGCCAGCGGACCTGACGGCGCCGGCAACTCTGACGATCTGATACATTGTTTTCCTTGTCACCTCCCAAAGGCGGAACGCCGTGCCCGAGACTTGGCTGAAATCAAACCAGCGTGTGCTCATGTTCGCGATGGCTTTCCCTCTAGCGACCGCCGTGTTGGGCGGCTTGGCAGGATTCCTCGCGACCGGGTGGCTCAGCTTAGTCGCGTACGCGTTCGTCGCAGTTGGCGTCGGCGTCTTCGCCGTGCTTGTCGTCATGCTCCGCCGGCCAGTCCTCGCCCTCGCCCTCGACCGGGGGCATCTCTTAGTCTTCCTGAGCAGCGGAGAGCCAGAACGGGTGCCGATCGAACTTGTGGAGGCATTCATTCGCGGCGAGGGCCCAGTTTCCCCATCAGCTGACGACGAATCCGCCAGTGCGGCTAACATTGTGGTGCGGCTCGCCGAGAGGGCGGAGGACTGGAAACACCGCGACATCAAGTCATCGCTGGGGCAATGGTGCGACGGCTACATCACGATTCGAGGGATGTGGTGTGAGCCGATCGACCGGCCTTTGATGGAACGGCTCAATCGTCGATTGGTTTCCGTTCATCGCGAGCGGCGGGAAGACAGCAAGGCGAATACATGACCCAGCTTTTGGTGAGCGTACGGGACCAGGTCGAAGCGCTCGCGGCGCTCGCCGGCGGCGCTGATTTGCTCGACGTCAAGGAGCCTGCTTTGGGGTCGCTGGGGCAGGCAGCGAGCAAAGTCATTCAAGAATGCTCTGATTTGGCTAAGCAAGCATCCGTTCCCTGCAGCGCGGCGCTGGGTGAGTTGCTCGATTGCGACCCATCCGTTGAAGCTCGTTTGCAGGGTGCTACGGGCTTGGCGTTCGCCAAGGTCGGACTCGCCGGGGCCGCCGTCGACCCCGCTTGGCGGGAGAAGCTGCAAGCGTTCTGGCGAGCGGCGCCCCCATCAATGTCCCCTGTGGCTGTCGTCTACGCCGACTGGCGGCGCGCACGAGCCCCTTCGCCAGACGAAGTCTTCGAGGCTGCTGCGGCGATTCCCTGCGGCGTGATTCTTGTCGACACTTTTCAGAAGGGCCAGGGCGGGCTTCTTGATTTTCTGGACGTCAAGGCCGTTCATGCCCTGATTGAAGCATCGCATCTCGCGGAGTTTCGAATTGTCCTTGCCGGTTCGCTGGGAATCTCGGAGATGGCCGCCGTGCGCGAACTTGGCGCCGACATGATCGCGGTTCGAGGTGCTGTTTGCCGCGGGTCGCGAACCGCAAGCATCGACGTTAACTTGGTTCGGCAGGTCAAACGCGGCCTCGCCGTGACCATCCGCTAAGGCCTCAAATTGTGGCTTCTATTCCCTAGGTCCCCGCCCCTTGTTTTGTGTTTGACTCTAACGATTATGCGGATTGCTCCGGTCGGCTAGGGGCGGAATGCTGGATTCGAACTTGCCCCGGCGGAGCGAATCATTGTCGGCGTCTCGGTCCGCAATTAAACTCGATGCTGCTACTTATCCGGCGTGCCCCCATCAACCTCCAGTCAGTTGCGCGATATGGACTTAAGACAACCGCGATTGAATCGCCTTTATCTGCGGTTCTTGGACAGCGAAGATCCCGCTGGGTTTATCAAATCCGTTTCCGAGAATTACACCCTGGGCAGTCTCGCTCGACTGGCGGTCGTCGGTTCGAGGATTTCGCGCCGAGCGGCTGTATTGGCCGTCAGTTTCCTGGGCGACTTCTCTCACAACGCGGTCTTGGGGATCAGCCTGCACGACGAGGACCGCGGCGTTCGTGTGATCGCCGAAAACGGGATTCGAGAAATGTGGCGGCGCGACGGCTCCAGCGAACATCGCCAACGACTTGAGGTCATCATCCGCCACAACGCCTGCGAGGAATTTCGGCGGGTTGGTCAATTGGCGGACTCGCTGTTGATCGACGTCCCTTGGTTCGCGGAAGTTTGGAATCAACGCGCCATTGCACGTTATCAGCAAGAGCGGTTTGAGGAATCGATCGACGACTGCCGACAAACGCTAGAACTCAACCCCTACCACTACCCCGCCGCCGTCGGTATGGCCCACTGCTTCCTTGAACTGGGCGACGCATTCGCCGCCCTCGAGAGTTTCCGCCGGTCACTCCGACTCAATCCCGATATGGAAGCCGTCCGCACTCAAGTCGAGTACCTGCAAAAGACTCTGGACGGACGGTAGGGCTCGCGGAACCGATCTGCCGCCTCAGGCATCGCCGACCCAAGGATAGCTCCTGCAACGACCCTGGTTAGCAACGACCCTGGTTAGCAACGACCCTGGTTAGCAACGACCCTGCCTGCACTCATTCCGAGTCGTCGTAGGATCGTCGATCGTGTGGGTGCCAGAGCGGCAGCCCTTGTTGCACTCGGTCGGCAAGGATCGTCAGCTTCTGGCCTGTGCCCGGCATCGCATCCGTGGGAATGTTGTCAAATGACGGGAAATCTTCTTCGGGTTCATAATCCCAAACGCCCCGCTTAATTGCCTCGAGCACAGATTCGGCCACAAGATGGACTCCTATTAGTTATGGATAGTGCGTTCGCCAAGAAATCCGGGCTCGTGATCGACGACAATGAAAAGCGGAACAGAGCCTTTCACGGTTGGTCGTGGGCGGACTTTTAAATGCCTGCCCGTGAGGTCGTGCAAGGTTCGATGTGAAAGACGGGGCGAAGCTTCGGCGATCATTTTGGATGTAAGAATCGCGGCGAAAGAAAGAGATGATGTGAAGCCGCAAGTATCGCGGCTTAGCGATGCGGAAGTCAAGCAAATTGTATTGAATTCTGGCGCGATTATCGCAATCGGCCCTGGCGTGGTATGTTGATCAAAGAGCCACGTTTGAGAATTTCTGTCAGCGTCGCTTTCGATTTGTGAACGCAGCGCGTAATACTGCCAAGCCGAGTCGCCCACTTGGCCAAAGCGCATCGCGTGCTCGCACGATCCAAAGTGGCACAGCCCCGTCGTCAATCCGCGTCGATGAGGATGGTGGCATTTGGAGTATGCGAATGGTGCGAGTTTTCACGAGACGTTGTGGGCCGAGGATGTTCCGCCTGGGAATGACTTGTCTGCTCTGTGCGATACCGCATATCTGTGCGTTAACGCATACCACTGAGGCAGGGGAGTTTGCACAAGGGAAGGATTTTACGGCTGCGATTCACTCGCGAGGCGGTTTGAGTTGGTCGAAGAACCCAATCGGCATCGGGCTGGGAAATCTGGCCCGAGCGAAGAATGTGGCGATTTTTCTTGACCGCCGCGTACCACCCATGACGTTGATGGAGTTTCAATCTGACTCGGCGCCGCTCTGGGCTTTGCTCGACGGCCTGGCGAACTCCAAGTCGTGGGAATGGTCGATCATCCACGACGTTGTCTATCTTGGACCGGCCGGATCAGGCGCCCGCCTCGAATCCCTCTCCGATCTGCATCGACAGCAGATATCGACGATCCCACCGCCTGGGCGGCAGGCCCTGCTGAAGAGTGGAAAGTTACAATGGCCTCGCCTCGCCCAGCCGAGGGACTTGCTTCGGCAATTGGCTGGCGAGGCAGGCGTTACCGTGTCCAACCTGGAGGCGATTCCGCACGACCTTTGGCCCGCAGTCGATTTGCCGGCGATGCCCTGGTTGGACCGCTGCACGCTGGTGCTGAACAATTTTGATCTGATGCTGCGTCTAGGCCCCGACGGCCGAACTGCCCAGTTGATTCGGGTGACGCAACAGGCGTCGTTTCAGCGGCTCCACCATTTGCCCGCCGGCACTCGCTTTCGCGTCTCGGATCTGCCCGCTCCGTTGGCGAATGTATCCATCAAGCGCGAGCGGGGCGGCATTCGCGTGCAGGGATCGTTTGCCGATCACGACTCGGTTTCGAAGTGGATTCTCCGCAGATCGGGACCGACTCGTCCCGCTACCGGCGTGGGGCCGGAGCCAAACAAGGTCTACGACCTGCGCATCGACAACCAGCCCGTAGGCGGAGTCATCAAGGCGCTCGCCGGCAAGCTCGGTTGGACTCCCCAAGTATCCGCGGCAGCTTCCAAACGTTTGGGGCAGCGAATCTCATTTCAGGTTCAAGGGGCGACGGCCGAGCAGTTGATCGCCGCCGCGGTCAAGCCCGCTGGCCTCGCCCACCGCTTGAAGGGGAATGTGCTCGAGATTTTCGCGGCGGACGAACTGCAGTAGATCGACTGGATTGCGCGCCACACTCAACGGTTACTGAGCCGTCGCGCAATTCGGCGCCAATTCCGTCCTTTTCATCCATTCTCATTTCGTTCTTGTGCTTCACCTGTTTTTCGTGGCCGGACGATGAAGGGTGGCCACGAGAACCAAAAAAACACAAGAATGGACATGCGCTCACGGGCGGGAGTCCATGGCGGACCGCGCGATGACTCGAGGAGAGCTCAAGTGAGCGCCTTCTCCATCTGCTCAGAGATGGAGCTCTCGATTTTTCCGCGAAACATGGCTGCGGCGAAGGGAAGCGTCCCGTCGATCTTAGCGAGATTTTCCTCGACCGTGAGGATGCCTGAGATCTTGAAGCCGAACGACTTGAAGGCGAATGTGAGCACGTTGTCGCTCCAGTCTCCTTCCATGTCGCTGATTTGGTCCTTGTAAACCGCCTCGACCTTAGCGAGAAATCCCTTGAGCCTTGTCACAGCTGCTTCTTGTCCCAAGGCATGGGGAACTTCCGTCTTGAAGCTCGGCATCGTATTTCCTTTCATTCCTCGGCGACGATCGGAGTCGGTCCGCCGTCGCGTGCGTTCCCGGCCCGCCAGTTTCGCTGTGTTGTGTCATCATGGCGGGTCGTCAGTTTAGCAGGGCCCCTCAGATCCGCGAAGAGCGCTGCCTTGAGGCCAACGCCGTGCTAAGCTGTGCTTAGGCTGTCCCAACCCTGCGCATGGCCACCTTTCATCAAATCCTGAGCGTTTCTAGGTGAGCACTCGACCGAAAATGATAGGCATTCGAAGTCCTTGGCTATGGGGCGCGCTCCCCTTGTCCGCGATCCTGGCGATCTCGGGACTGGCGTGGAACTGGATCTCTCTTCCAGACCCCGCCCAGGCCGACCGCGCGGGCCTGATCAAGTGGCTCGTATTGAAGGAGTTGTCGGAGGAAGGGCGCGGCACGCAATTGGCTTTGCTCGACCAGATGCAAGTCGAATTTGGCAGCGGCCCGAACTTGGATGCAGCCCAGAGCGGTCTCTCCGAGACGCTGCAGGCTCGGCTCGATCGCAACTTGCGATTCTTGCAACAGTTCTGGTTCTTCACTCGCGTCGAACAACTTGGCGGAATCAGCGCTGGCGCCAGGGTTGTCTTTCTTGACGACCAGATTGCCTTTGCTGAACGATGGGGCGAGTTGACTCCTTCGGACAGCGACCAACCCGATGTGTTTGACATGATCGACGACTGGATCGCGAGTTCCCAGGGCAAGCAAAAGGAGCTCGCCCAGAATGCCGTCCGCGCCGCTTTGCAGCGGTTTCTTCAAACGCGTCCGCTCGACGCCTACCCCGCCGCTACGCGTTTGGAGTTGGCAAACCGAATCGTCGAGGACCTCG
Source organism: uncultured Pirellulaceae bacterium (assembly GCA_964635375.1). Lineage (GTDB taxonomy): Bacteria > Planctomycetota > Planctomycetia > Pirellulales > Pirellulaceae > CAZMNY01. The sequence goes on from CAZWOU010000104.1 coordinate 21,879, forward strand.
AGCTCGGCATGTCGCTCGGCGGCGTCACTGTTTCGGCCAACGACGCCGAAGCCAACACGTTGCGCAACAATGGAATGTTGCTCGTGGAAGCTTGGCTGACTGACGAGTCAAGACGGTATCTCACGATGAGTCTAGAGCGCCGCATAGCTTACCTGGATCTGCGTATCGAGCAGATTCGAGAATGGGGCGTGCTCGATATTTTTGCTGGCGGCGGAGGTTCGACGGTCTCGGCCATGACGGCCTTCGCGGCCAAGTCCAGCGAGTGGATCAAACGCGCCGATGATGAGGACCGCGAAGGTCTGCAAATGCTTTTTCGTGATGTGACTCAACGCTTGTTGTTTGGCGGTTAGCAATGGGCGACAGCGAAACACTGCCCGTACTGATTCTAGGCGGCGGTATCAATGGCTCGGCGATCGCCCGTGAGCTGATCCTTCGTCGAATCCCAGTTGTCCTTGTCGAGCCAAATGATATCGCCTTCGGTGCGACGTCTCGTTCATCGCGACTGATTCATGGTGGTTTGCGATACCTGGAATACGGTGAGTTCCAACTGGTGCGGGAATCGCTCCATGAACGCAAGTGGCTATTGCGGATGGCTCCTCACTTGGTGCAACCGTTGCGGATGCACACGCCGGTCGAATTCAGGATGTCTGGTTGGTGGCAGGCGATTCGACGCTTCCTGGGGTTTCGAGTCGCCAAACCGTCGCCCCGGGGACTTTGGCTGCTGCAATGGGGGCTTTGGCTTTACCAGAAATACGCCGCCGATCCTCGATCGCGACCGGTCGCAACAAACAAGCCCGGCATTGGCGAGGCGCCGCCGCTCAACTCGGCTCTCTATCGTTGGGTCTGCTCCTACGATGATGGGCAGGTTATGTATCCGGAACGTCTGGTGATTGAGTGGTTGGAGGACGCGCGGCGATTTGCCAGCAGTCACGGAGTCGAGTTCTGCGTGCTGACCGGAAGCACTGCGAAACGTGAGGGCGAATATGTGGACGTTGCGCTGCCGTCAAAGGCTGATGGTCAGCCCGGTTCGCACAGACGGATACGTCCACGGCTGATTATCAACGCGACGGGCGGTTGGGTTGACCGCACTCTGCAGCAGCTAGAGGCGCCGTCGAGACGACTGATGGGTGGCTCGAAGGGCAGCCACCTTCTATGCCAGAACGAGGCCCTACGCGACTCGCTGCAAGGCGACGCTGTGTATGTGGAGGCCTCTGATGGCCGTCCGGTGTTCATCATGCCGATGGGCGAACTCGCCTTGGTTGGCACAACCGACATCCCCTTCGACGAAGCCCCCGCTGATGCGATCGCGGACCAATCCGAAATCGATTACCTGATCGAAGCGATTCGCCGCGTCTTCCCAAACGTCAATGCTCAATCTTCGGACGTTGTCGCCCATTATGCCGGCGTGCGCCCCCTGCCCTTCTCTGACGCGTCCACGCCAGGCGCTGTCTCGCGAGGTCATAGCTTGCATGTGCATGACGATGCGACGCCTCCGATCATCAGCGTTGTGGGCGGCAAACTGACGACATGTCGGTCGTTGGCCGAAGAGACTGCCGAGTGGGTCCTTACGCACCACGGCGCGGGCGGGGAACACGCAAGCACCCGGTCGCGACCGACGCCGGGCGGCGAAAACTACCCCACTCAGAATGAGCAGGCTGGGCGGATTGAGGCGCTCGCCGAACAATCCGGATTCCCGGCAGTTGTGGCCAGCGCCGTTTGGAATCTCTATGGGTCTCGAACTCAAAGTGTGCTCAACCAAGTTGCGGACTACGGAGAAGCCGCTAAAGTGTTGCTCGACCCCCAAGCGCCATTACCGGTTGGCCTTGCCCGCTTCGCCATTGAACACGAGTGGGCTCGCAGCTTGGAAGACGTAGTGGAACGTCGGATGATGCTTGTCTACAGGCCGTCAATTCGCCGCTCCTGGCTGAAGAAAATAAGCCTAGAATGCACTCCTGGCGCAAGTGATGAACAACATCAAGCGGCCGTTGAGCGTTGTGTTGATCGCCTGCGTTCTTACTTTGGGCGCGAGTGCCTTGGGCGAAACGTGGAGGACGACTAGGTGACGCAGAAATACGTGTTGGCCCTTGATCAAGGCACGACCTCAAGCAGAGCGATCGCGTTCTCGGCGGACGGACGAGTTGTGTCGACGGCACAAGAGGAGTTTCCTCAGATTCTGCCCCACCCGGGTCACGTGGAACATGATCCGGAGGCGATCTGGGAATCGCAGCTTCGCACAGCCAAACGCGTGGTGGAACAGGTGGGCGGCGCGGACGCCATCGCCGCGATCGGTATCACTAATCAGCGCGAAACCACGATTGTTTGGGATCGTCAAACCGGCCGGCCCGTCGCCAATGCGATTGTTTGGCAGAGTCGGATCACGGCGGGCATTTGCGAGCAACTGCGAAGCGACGGCCACGAGGGGGACTTTCGCAAGAAGACGGGCTTGGTGGTTGACGCCTACTTCTCCGGCACAAAACTCAAGCACATCCTCGATCAAGTGGATCCCTCGCGAGAACGCGCGCGAAGAGGGGACTTGTTGTTCGGCACCGTTGACTCATTTCTCCTTTGGCGCCTGACGGGCGGTCGCGTTCATGTGACCGATGTCAGCAACGCCAGCCGCACCTTGATGTTCAATATTCACTCCCTCGAGTGGGATGACCAACTGCTTCAGCTGTTGGGGATTCCCATCGAAATGTTGCCGAAGGTTCTTCCTTCGAGTCACGTTTACGGCGAGACGGAAGCCGACTTGTTTGGCCGCCCTATTCCGGTGTCCGGCATTGCTGGCGACCAGCAAGCCGCCACTTTTGGGCAGGCTTGTTTCGATGTTGGATCGGCTAAGAACACCTTCGGCACCGGGGCATTCATGCTGATGAACACAGGTGAG
>CAZWOU010000105.1:0-24558 GCA_964635375.1 uncultured Pirellulaceae bacterium
CCCGTCGGTGATGGCGACGACGACTTCGCGGCCCATGATTTGGCGTTTGTGGTGGGCGTCGGCGTTGTCTTCGCCGGTGCGGTTGTGCAGGTAGCCGCCGGAGGCCGGATCGGTGCCGGCCGAGAAGGGCACGAGTTCTTCCAGCCAGCGTTCGTAGTCGGCGTGCAGGCCCGATTCGTTGTCGTTGATGAAGACGCTGGCGGTGATGTGCATGGCATTCACCAGCACGATGCCGTCACCGATGCCGCTCTCGGCGACAAGTCGCTCTACGTCATCGTGGATGGAGACGATGGCCCGCCGCTCGGGGACCTCCAGCCAGAGCTCTTTGGTTAGTGATTTCATCACCTGGAATCCTCTAGGAAAGTGATCGCTCGAGTCACGAGGTTGCTGCGATCGATGCAATCGGTAGAACCGGCAGTTCACGAAGCGGCAGACAGCGGATGCCGACTCGTCTCGTTGCTTCGTCCCTGCCGCCAAATTATGATCAACCACTTAGGTCTACGATCCAAGTTACCTTCTTGAGGCGGTCACGACTATGAGCCGTGGGATTGTTACGAGCGTCTGTCTGTGCTTGGGGTTTGCGACCATTGTCGTCTGGGGCTCGAGCGGCTGTTCGAGCGCTGCTTCGGCCCAGCCGAAGGCGGAGAAGGCGTCGCCTGCGGGACAAGGTGCGGCTGGGCGGGCGTCCAGATCGCCCAGCCCGTTTCTGTTCGAGCCGCCGCCGGCTTCTCGCGCGTTTGAGTCTTGGTCTCTTCGCGAGACGATCGAGGATGCATTGACCCGCATTGGCCCGGCCACAGTTCCTGAACTCCGGCGCTGGCTGGCCGATCCCAATCCGGAGGTGCGGCGTCATGCGGCGAATCTCCTGGGACGAATCGGGCCCAAGGCGTTCGATGCGATTCCAGACCTGATCATCATGTTAGACGACGAAAACGCCAACGTGCGTAAACACGCGGCCCGAGCACTCGGCCAGATTGGACCGAGCGCCGCCGAGTCGTCTCCCGCATTGCTACGGATACTTCGTGAAGAGATACTGAAGGAACAGGCCCTTGGACACCCGGGCCGTTAGGCAGTGTTTGGAAATGAAGGCAGTGTTTGGAAATGAATAAGACACGTGCATTTTACATCGCTCGAAGACGCCAACGAGTCTTATCCAGCAAATCGTGTGCTCGGTTGGCTCTGGCGGTGAGTCTTCTTGGTGCGATCTTTGTTCTGCCATTGGATGCGCAAGAGCTTCGCCCACGAACGACATTGGCGAACTCGGCTGCCAGGTTCACGACGGGAACGAACCATGCCGTTTTGCAGCGCGGCGAAACCAGGGCGACTGTGATCAATAATGCTGAGGGGGGCGAGGCTCTGCCGGGTCATCGAGCTGGCTATAGCGGTCTCGGTTTGCTAACCCACTCGAAGCGGCCGAACGACAGTCTGTTTGTGCCAGCCTATGCCGGCCTTAACTTCGAGCATATCCACGACGGCAGCACACAAGATCGCGATATCTTGTTCGAGCCGCGCCGCGCTCCGATGGAGCTTCGCGTTATCAACAAACACACTGCGGAGCTCTATCAGCCGCCCACGCCTCATTGGGGCCTTGAGAGCAGTTTGAGGTATGAGCTGTTGGAGGACGGATGCATTCAAATGACGTTTGAGTGCATCCCTCGGCGAGCGGCATTCAAGTACGGGCATATTGGGCTCTTCTGGGCTAGCTATATTCACCAGCCCGAGTCGCTTGATATCCACTTTCGGGGCCACGCAAAGACGGAGCAAGGGACAACGAGCCGAAGCGTCGAGTGGATTCGCGGAGTGACGCCTTCGCACGGCGTGAAGCCGACACACCTAGCAGCGGACGACGAGCGGCGATTCAAGCACGATGACAGTTTCCCTTTGACTTTGGTATTCAATCGGTCAGAGCATCGCTACGCCGAGCCATGGTATTTTGGCGTCAGTCACGGGATGGCGTTTGCTCAGATGTTCCGGCCCGCGGACCGAGTTCGTTTGACCCAATCACCCTCGGGTGGAGGCCGCGGCAACCCGGCTTGGGATTTTCAGTTCTTTATCCCTCAAGCCAAAGTTGGAACGCGGTATCGATTTGTGATGCGGGCCAAGTACTTGCCGTTCGAATCGAAGGAGCAGGTGCAGGCGGCGATCCAAAGCCATCTTGATGCACTGAAGAAGGACCCACGTTGAGACGATCTGGGAAAGACGGTCTCGGAAACGTCTGGCGGCATTGACCGGGCGTAGTGTTTTTTCTGCTGTGCGATTTCAACCGTTGATGACATGACAGACGATTTTGATCCATATTACGAATGGCTTGGGATCGGTCGCAATCAGCGTCCGGTGAACCACTACGCGCTGCTCGGGATCTCGCTGGGCGAACACGACCACAACCGAATCAGCAACGCCGCGGACCAGCGAGTGGCGTACTTACGGAGTCTGCAAAGCGGCAAGCGCGGCGTCTTGACGCAGCAGTTGCTTAACGAGGTTGCGACGGCGGTTGGTTGCCTACTGGATCCAGTGGCGAAGAAGGCCTATGACGAGCAGCTTGCGGCCTCGACAAATCCGCAGGCGTCCCCCTCGGCATTGCCAACCGCGCCGCCGCCCGCGATTCCGCAGGTTGCCGGTCCGACCCAATCGCCGATGGTCGATCCGATGGCGCCCGTACGTTCGGCGGTCGATGGGGTCAGCGCCGCACCCCCACCCCCGCCAACAGCGAACTTGCCTCAATCAACTGGGGTTGAGGCGCCTCCCGCACTGTCGCATGCCACCGCGTTTCGCGGTGTTGCAGCGCCGTCCGTCGCGGTGGGGTCGCGATCGGCCAAAGATGACCCGGACGGCGCCGAGTCGCCAGGGGCCGCAGGTTTCTCTCCACTGTTGATCGGTGCAGCGGCGCTGGCAGCCGTTTTCTTTGCCGCTTCTTTGGTCCTTGGAGTTGGCGCGTGGATGGGGTGGTTGAGTCCGGCCGAAGACGTAGCTGAACTCGACCCGCCCGAGGTCATCATCGGGACTCCCGGCAGCGAGACTTCCAACAGCCAGACCGACGTCGCGGTGGTGACCCAAGAGGGCGACGGCGGGCTACGGTTCGCACCATCATTTGCCAAGATATCACCCGACCTTCGGTTAGTGAACGTCGAGGGGCAAATGGTGACGGCTGGCTGGGAGAGCACCGAGCAATCGGTTCAGTGGCGAGTGCGATTGATCAGGCCGGGCGTGTTTCAAGCGAGAATATCGTATTCAAGCAGAAGTGAAGCGCCTGCGGGAATATTGGAAGTCACGGCCAACGAAAAGTCGCAGCTGGTTTCCTTGCGCGGCAGTGGCGGCTCGGATAAGTTCGTCGCTGAATCTTTCTTCCTAGCGCTCCCGCGCTCCGGCTCATCCTCCGTTGTCTTGCGGGCCAAGGAAATCGGCCCCGACGGGTTCATCGAACTCCGCAGCCTGGAGTGTTCTCCTCGCCGCAGTGCGACCAGCAGGCCCATTCGCTGAAGCCTGGCCCGGTTGACTTGGCGACCCTATCTTTCTTGATCTTCTGGGCATTTTCCAGACGAACGCTCCTGTGTGTCTGAGTTTGCCTCTGGTCCTGCTGGCGTCTACTTCTGGTCTGCTGCTCCGTCACCTCGCCGATGTTAAGCCAGGTAGTCCAGGCCGTCTTTTTTGATTGGAAGTACGGGCACTCATTGTACGGATCGTTCTGGTCGATGCAGAAGTAGAAGTATTTGTGCGCAGCGTGGACTTAGGATTGTCTGACGCATTTATCAGTTCTTAATCGCGAGGTTGAACTCCATGCATACGGTCCTTTTGACGCTTGTTGCCTTGGGTGTTGGTCCTGGCGACAACACAGCTCAAAAAATCGGCCCATCAGCGAAGGGCCACGGAGTTCATGCGGGATGCGAGTTCTGCGGGGACGTTGGCCATGGGCACGCTTCTCGGCGCGACATTCACAAGTCGCTCAAGGCGCAGCATAACATGATGCCTCAATCGTGTTACGATCCGACTTTCGGCTGCTATCGCGGAAGCCGGTTCATGAATCGATACCCGGCTTTTCACGGCACCTACTATCGACGGCCGTACAATTACCGCAACTTGTTCGAATACCCATGGCACGCCGAACCTCATGAACCAACCTCTTTGTTCTCCTCAGCGGTTGGCATCGAACCGACGGAAGGCGACCCGCCCGCACCTCCTCAGCCCCAGCCCAACGCAAGATCATCGCGTCGCGCGCCGAGTAACGCTCGTCGAATCGAACCGAACGATGGTTCGATCTTCGACTTGTCGCCCATCGGCACAGGCTTGCGAGGCGCGTCGCGAGATCAAGAAGAGAGCGAGGAGCAATCGAGTCGCAACGCATCGCGAGTTCGATCCGTATCAACTCCGCGATTGAGGCGTTAGTTCTCTGTTCGACCAAGGGAGTTTCGGTCGTCGCAGAAGACAAGTTGGCGTCGCCGCCTAAGAATGTCTGCGCGTTGAATGTTCGCGAGCTCGGCGCTGCACGGAAACAATCACTTGCGTCGTTGCCTGCCTAGCGATAGTTCGTTCGCGACGCCCTGATTCTGTGTATAGAGAAGTCTCGCAAATTGCAAGATGGGCGAGTTGATTTTTCTGTCGTTTTCAGGAAACATAAAACTTCTCTGTTCCTTGCTTGACATTTCGGCTCAGCTTCGCACAATGTCCTTAGTTGCAATTCAATACTTCGCCTTTGATAGCAATGCAATTCTGCCTTGCTTAATAATTTACAAGCACTCGCTTGTTGACATTTGACTGCCGTTGATGACCAGCCAATAGGATTAGGCTAGTCCGCTGCGCATTCACATTGGGGAAGCCCTACGCAACTTTGATTTTGTTCTATGCAATTGTTGGGGGGCGGCGACCGATGGGAGCGACAGTCGACGGCCTTGGTCGTGGTTCGGAGGTCCCCCCCGGCTGTTCCTGTTGACGCGATCAAGATGGATCTCGTGGCGTCGAATCAGGCAAAGCGGAGCGTTCTTTTGGACGGTCCGCTTTGTTTTTGCGCCTCAAGCGAGGCCCTGGCGTGAATGTGAAATGTCTGATCGCCCTCGGCGCCAATCAAGGCGATTGCGAGAATGCCGTTCGGGCAGCCATGCAGACTCTGGGCGCACACCCAAGCGCGCGGCTGATTCAGACGAGCCCGCTGCATCGCACAGCTCCTGTGGGAGGCCCCACGGGGCAGGGCGACTTTGTCAACGCGGCCGCGCTGTTGGAGACGCGGATGTCCGCCAGCCAGTTGCTTAGTTGGCTGCTGCACATCGAACGTGACATGGGACGTCAAAGAACGCAACGCTGGGGTTCTAGGGTAATTGACCTGGACCTGCTGTTGTTTGGGGACCAGGTTGTTGCCGCTGGCGACATCGAAGTTCCCCATCCACGAATGACGTTTCGTCGGTTCGTCCTGGAGCCGGCCGCCCAGGTCGCTGGGGAGATGAAGCATCCTTTGACTGGCTGGAGCGTACAAGAACTGTTGGATCACCTTAATCAAACCCCGAGGTTGCTGGCGATTGTCGCCTGCGACCCGGTCCAATCGGCCTTAGCAACCGAATGGGCAAGAAAAATTTCGAGAAAATTCGCCGCCGCATGCCTGCTGAAGAATGAGTTGGACGACGCTCGACAGGCGATTGACAACTTGCGGTCGAGCAGTTCGGGAATGGTTGGTGATTTCATCATCGAATCAGATTCGGCCAACTACGACGCGCGTTTGGTAGTTCAGCTCACGTCAGATTCGAGCGATGTGGCAGATGTGGACGGCCCCGTTTTGCGACTGTCTGCCCACGACCCGACACTGGAGGACGAGATTTCGGCGGCCTTTGAAGCGATGCGCTAGTTTGAGGCCCACGATAAGACAACTCGTTGTTCAGAATTGCAAACGCAACGTACACCGGTACTTCGCAGTGAGTCGAGAATCCCTCAGGTCCCTGTCGCACGCGTGGAGCGGGGCCAAGGTTGGCAAGAACCGACGGGACGCCCAACTGCCTCCCCTGTGCCAGACGATTCCGCCAAGTCTACAATGGACTGCAGGTCGTTTCACTCTTTCCGACTCGGCTTGAACTTTGTTGACTCGCCTCGGTTGTTGCGTCTGATTTCGGTCCACACACGAATACTGTTTGAATAACACATGGCTACCAGCTTCTCCGCCCATCTGGGCAATTTGCCGGCCGTCCTCACGGACCTGAACGCAGTGCGTGATCGAATTCGTGCGATCCGATCATCGGGCCGAACGGTTGGACTGGTGCCTACGATGGGAGCATTACACGAAGGCCACTTAAGCCTCGTCGTCGCGTCAACCGAACAATGTGATTCGACGGTCGTGTCGATTTTTGTGAACCCGACCCAGTTTGGCCCCGGCGAAGATCTCGACAAGTACCCGCGTACACTGCAGCAAGACCTCGAATCGCTCGCAGCCATGGGAGTCGACTTCGTTTTTGCTCCAGGCGCCAACGATGTCTATCCAGCGGGTTGTTCGACCTCGATCGTTCCGCCGGACATTGCCAACGTGCTTGAAGGCGAATGTCGTCCTGGTCATTTCGCCGGCGTCTGCACCGTAGTTCTAAAGTTGTTTCAGATCCTTCCGGCCAACGTCGCCTTTTTTGGACAAAAGGACTTTCAGCAGGCCCGCGTTATCCAGCAGATGGTCGTCGATTTCGACGTCGATATTGAGATCGTCGTGCGGCCCATCGTGCGGGAGGCGGATGGCTTAGCCCTCAGTTCGAGAAACCGCTTCCTCAGCGGCCCTGAGCGCGGCACGGCCTTGGCGCTCTCGCGTTGCCTGCAACAGGCGGCTCAGATGGTTGCCCACGGTGAAGGGGATGCTGCCGCCGTCATGCAGGTAATGCGAAAGGTTCTGCTGGATGCCGGCGTCAGCAAGATCGACTATGCAGTTCTCGCAGATCCGGAGACGCTTGGCCTGCAAGAGCACGTAACAAGGCCCGCCGTGGCGCTGGTTGCAGCCCAGGTCGGAGAAACTCGCTTGATTGATAATCGCCTTATCCGCTAAAAGCACTGCAGCAATGGAGCCGCGACTTCTCAACGAGCTTGAGTCGAGCCGTTTCGCGACGACAGGTTGCAAAGCAGAGGATTTGAAGTGCGCCAAACGCTTTTCCACATTCCCCATGAGATTCTCGGCTTGCCGCTGTTTGGGATCGGCTGGGCGCTCGCTGTTTGGGCAGTCGTGTTTGCCGTCCTGGCGCTGCAAAGCTGGCGCCGCAACGAATTCTCCCGCGAAGTGGCCGGGTTCTCCATGGTGATGGCGGTGGTGGCTGCTGCCATCGTGTTTGTCATGCCCAATCTGGAATCTCAGGATGTCAACGGTTCCCCAATGGGCTTGCCGATTCGTGGTTACGGTGTGTTTCTATTGTGCGCTGTGTTGTCGGGCGTGCTGTTGGCGGCCTACCGAAGTGGCCGAGCCGGAATGAACCCCGATTCGATATACTCGCTTGCGTTTTGGATGTTTGCGGCGGGAATTGGCGGCGCCAGAGCGTTCTTTGTGATCGAGTACTGGGATCAGTTCCAGCGTGAAACGGTTTTGCAAACGCTGATTGCGGTCGCCAAGTTCACTGAAGGAGGGCTCGTCGTCTACGGTTCATTGATCGGCGCCCTGATTGCCTTCATGATTTTTTGCCGCAGGCACAAACTTTCTTGGCTGGCCGTCGGTGACGTGATTGCGCCAAGCTTGGCCTTGGGCCTGGCTATCGGCCGGTTGGGATGCTTGATGAACGGTTGTTGTTATGGCGGAGTCTGTTTGGAGGGACCATCCATCCAGTTTCCCAAAGCCAGCCAGCCCTACATCAGCCATGTTCAAAATGGCGAGTTGTTGGGGATGAAATTGCAGCGGCCCGATTCCAGAGTGAACTCTCGTCGCGTGTTGGAAGTCGAGCCCGGAAGCGTCGCCGACCGCGCTGGAATCGAACCGCGGGAACGCGTCGAAGTCGTTTCGCCAGGCGCCGCCTGGAAAGCGGTTCAGTTGGACCCGAGGTCCGACACGCCTTTGGTCACGGCCAAGAGTTCGGGCGGGGCTCGGGCGATTTGGACATTGAACGATCTCCCCGATTGGAGCCTCCCCGTACATCCAACGCAGTTGTACAGCGCCGCCAACGGGGGACTGCTCTGCCTGCTGTTGTTGGTCTATCATCCAATCCGCCGCCGCGACGGCGAGACGCTTGCGCTGCTGCTGTCCCTCTATCCCATCACACGCTACTTGCTTGAACTCATTCGCATCGATGAACCGGGGCAATTCGGCACCGCGCTGACCATCTCTCAGTGGGTCAGCATTGGCTTGTTGATTCTGTCCATGGCGCTCTGGGCTAAGCTGCTGAGTAGTCCGAGCGGATCAAGGGCCGACGTTGCCCAGGCAACGGGCGGAACGCAGCGGTAGGTTTCCATTGTGCGATCCGCTCTCTGGCCCGCTCGGGCAGATTGGCTTATCCCAAAGGTTTCCCGCGAAGTTTCCCCCGAATCTCGTCGGCCGAGGCGACACCGGTTTCGCCGATTTTCTGCACGGTGATTGATGCGGCAAGGTTGCCCATCTCGGCGGCTTCGAATTCGCTGGCGCCGCACAGCAGCGAACAGACAATGGCGCTGGAAGCCGAATCGCCGGCGCCGACGATGTCCGTTTCGCCACTGACCGGAATGCCCGCGGCAAGCTGGCACTCGCCATTCGCCAATGCGCAGAGAATACCGTCCGATCCCAATGTACAAAACGCCGCATGGCCGGTTCTTCGTGCGACCGCGAGCAAAGCGGGCTCAAGAGACGCTCGATCTGCTCTGATGGGCGAGTTCTCGTGGGCGGCCCGCAATTCCGCTGCGTTACATTTGAGGACGCCGAAGTCGAATTGCTTCAAGCATCGCCGGCTATCGCTAAAGAACAACACGTTGGGCCGGCTTGCCTCGATGTCGCGCAGGTAGTCGCGAATCGTGTCGTTGATGACGCCCCAGTTGGGTTCGTCGATCTGGTCGAGAATAATTACGCCGTCCACATCATCGATCACTCGCTCGATTCCCCTCAGCAGGCGATCGACAGCTTCGGCGGCGATCTCGCCGCGGTCGCGAAAGTCGAATCGGTTCAGCTCGCGCCAGTGACCATCATGGCCGCGTTTCATCGGCTTGGTGTAGGTCGGCGTCAGGCGATTGGGGCAGCGGACGATTCCCGACGCATCGACGGAAAGCTCTGCTAACGCGGTCAACAGATCCTCCGCGTGGCCGTCATTGCCAATCACGGTGCAGGGCTGAATTTGCCGCACGCCCATGGCGGCAAGGTTGTTAATGATCGTGCCAAGCGCGCCGGGTGAGTTGCGGACCGATGTCACTTGATACGCCTCTAAGCCCGTCTCAATCGACAGCTCTTCGACATCTGGTTCGATATACAAATACCGGTCGAGGAAGAGATCGCCGACCAAGGCAATTCGCAACCCGTCAAATGAACGGAGCAACTCATCAAGTCGGTTCGGGCTTAGCATGTTGCCAGGGAACTCGAAATGGGCAGAGCGGGTATCATTGCGAGCCTTCGTTTTCGCTTGCTTTGATCGCGTAATGTCTTAAGTGGGGCAGAGTTTGCCGATGGTCGCCGCACACATAGAAGCTCTCGCCGCCGTCGGCAACGGTTCTCACGAGCACCGTTTTCCAAGGTCGATAGTAGTATTGCGGATTCGACTTGGAGGCTTCCGCCTTGAACTGGCCGTCGATTGGCACCAAGTCAAAAGCGGCGGTGGTGAAATGTGTTATCGTTCGACCTTCTTGATGCGCGACGTTGCGTGCCATGGAGAGAGCCTTCAAGTAGACTTCGGGTCCCATGACGGCGGAACCGTAGCAAAGGAAGACTCCATGTTGCAGGTTGCTCACCGTATCGCAAACGGTAAGAAAGTCTCGGTAACTCGCCAACCCGAACGCCGCCGCGTCGAAGTTGGGGTGTTGATGAATAATGTCGTATCCAATCCCGACGTGGACCGTCACAGGGATTCCCAAGCGAACCCCAGCGGCTAGAACGCTCGTGTCCTTGTGGGGGAAATCGCTCGCTTGAATAGCCTCGCCGATCGATTCGCCCAAGCCCAAATCGCGCGCCGCTCCGTCTCGAACGATTTCGTTGATCTCGCCGGTCTCGCTCCAAAGCCCAAACTCGCCAGAGCGGATGTATTTCGCGACGCTCTCACAAGTTTCGCCGATTCGAGCCATCTCGTAGTCGTGGATGGGACCGGCGCCGTTCATGCCGACGTGCGATATCCAGCCTCGCTCCATCATATCGATCAGTTGGCGGGCGACACCTGCTCGGATGACGTGAGCCCCCATTAGCATCAGTCTGGCGGATCGGCGTGATCTGGCTTGCTCCAACCGCCGTCCTAAAACTCGCAGGGCGTCGTGGGAGGTTGCCGATTCCAGCGCGGGCAGCTCGTCCAGCCTCAGGTAACTCGCATGCGAAAGATCGTGCACTCGCTGCCCCAAAGGGCGGAGCTTCAGTCGACCAACATCAAAACGAGGAAACATGTTGTCTCAATTAGAGATGGGGCAAACGACCCGGTCGGCCACGCGCTCCTCTAACCCGTTGTCCAAAGCGAGAAAAACCAAGCCTGGTACGTGGCGACTTAGGTAGCAAAGGGCCCATTAAACCACACTCCCACGGCACCTGCGACCTGCGAATCTGATGCGGCAGGGAAGTTAATAGGCTCCGATTCTAGGAAGTGGGCAAGGCGGGACTAGGATGCGCTGGGTTTGACCAGCTCGGAATCGTCGTAATAGAATAGGGGGGTGTTGCCGTGGCCCGATTAGCACAGGATCTACATGCCGCTCTCTCTTGAAGATTTTCTCGACCGCCTGCGCCGCAGTCGCTTGATTCGCGACGCCAAGTTGCAGGCCTTTCGCGAGTCGCTAGAGCGGCCCGCCGAGACAGCGGAAGATCTGGCTCGCCAACTTGTGGGCAGCCAGTTGCTCACCGAATATCAAGCGAAACAAGTCTATCGAGGCAACACGGACCTGCTGATGATCGGCGATTATCAGATTATGGAGCAAATCGGTTTCGGCGGCATGGGCCAAGTGTTCAAAGCTTGGCACGCCCCGATGGCCAGAGCCGTGGCTCTCAAGCTTCTTCCCGAGGAGTCCTTTGACTCTCCGCAGGCGATCCGTCGATTTCGCCGCGAGGTTCAGGCTTCGGCGCGATTGGATCATCTCAATATCGTCTCGGCTCAAACCGCGGGTGAAGTCGACGGGCGTCAGTATTTTGTGATGCAATTTATCGAGGGGGGCAATTTGGCGGAACGCATCGCATCCAGCGGTCCGTTGTCGCTAGGCGCCGCCATCGATTGCATCTTGCAGGCGGCCCGCGGTCTTCAGCACGCCCACGAACGAGGCGTCATTCATCGCGACATCAAGCCAGGAAATCTGCTGCTTGGCGACGACGGCGTCTTGAGGATTCTGGACTTGGGCTTGGCGAGATTTCTGCCCGGCAGCGAGCCCGCGAAGATGGCTGGCGACAGCGCTTCCGACTGCACTCGGCTGACTCTTCCCGGTCAGATGCTCGGCACAGTAGAGTTCGCCCCGCCTGAACAAGCCCAAGACACGCGTGGAGCTGACGAACGCTCGGACATCTATTCACTCGGATGCACGTTGTACTACTTGCTTGTCGGCGCAGCTCCCTTTACAGGCGAAGGAATTGTCTCCGTCCTGATCGCCCACGCGAGCGCTCCGATTCCCTCGGTTTGCGAGCAGCGCGATGATGCGCCGGCAGAGTTGGATGCGATTCTCGCCAAGATGACCGCCAAGAATCCAGATGACCGCTACCAATCCGTTTCTGAATTGATCTCGATCTTGACTCCCATCAGCGAGCGGGCGACAAACACGCCAGCAAGCTTCAAACCGAGTCATGCAGCCAATCACAAAACGGTCGTGGCGGGCGAATCGAAAACCCCGAGCGCCACGTCTGCTCCGGATACGGTTGCAGGCGAGTCGGATGATCTTTCCGGCGACAATCATGTCGTCGCGATTGTGAGCGCCGCGCCGACTGTGGCGGTGTCGCTCGAGTTGGCCGTGGCTAGATGGGCTCTTGAAATCGGCGGCCGAATCGCCCACGAGCGCGACGGGGCGATTCATCAAACCAGTTCAAGCGAAGGCCTTGCCCATCCACCGCTTCAGCTCGATTCGGTCGACCTCAATAGCAACTCGGCTGTGGTCGATGCCGATCTCCAGCGACTCAAGCAACTCAAACGCCTGCGAGGGCTGGACCTATCAAGCACGAAAATCACAGACAGCGGGATGAGGCACTTGCGAGGTCTTCGTTCACTCGAACAGCTCAACCTGAACGGGACTGAAATCACCGACATGGGGCTCGCGTATCTTGTGACGCTGCAAAACCTCCAGGAACTGAACCTGGGCGACACGGGCATCGGCGACCAAACCCTGAAGATGCTCGCTCAGCTGCGAAGCTTACGGCGTTTGGTGCTCACGAACACCCAAGCCAGTGACGACGGCGTGAAACGCCTGCAATCGGAACTGACGGAGTGTCTTATTGTTCGGTAGCCGCCGATGAAGCTGCTAACGCCGCACAGCCAACACCCCGCCTCTACGATTCAGGCGTTGCCTATTTGCCTTCCACCGTGATCATACGGTCCTCCGGATTCTCGGAGAGGATCAGGCCTCGAAAGCGAACTTCTTGGGCGACGCGATTGGAATGCAGTTGTAGGCCGATCGGTCCTTCGCCGCACAATTCAGGTCGGGGATCTTTCCAGTCGGCGACTAGCTTGCCATTGACCGCCAACCGAATTCGCTCGCCGATCGCCAGGATCTCCATCCGGTTCCATTTCTTGTTGTCGGCCTTCTTGGCCTCGCCGTTGTCTCGGTAAATTGAGTTGCGGCGATAGAGATCCCAGAATCCCCAGTTGGAGGGAAACATCACCAAATGGCCTTGGTATGAATTGGCTTCGCCGCCTGTGTTGTACTTGCGGCCCCAGATCGCGATGCCCGAATGCATCTTGGAGACGGCCAGTTTGCCCTCGAAGACCAGGCGAAAATTGCGATACTTCTTTTTCGTCAGTAAGTAGTTGCTGACGGTAGGCGAGTTCTCTTTCGAGTTTCGGGCCACGATTTCGCCTTTCTCGACCGAGAAGTATTTGTCGATGTTGCCTTCCCAGCCAGTGAAGTCCTTGCCATTGAACAGAGGCGTCTTCTTTTCGCTCTTGGGAAAGTTGACGCTCTTCGACCAGTCGGCCAATGTTGGCACGCCCATCGGGCCTTTGGGTCGACTCTTCAGCGTGATGGCGGCTATGCCGCTCCCCTCGTAACCAGGCGCGGCTGAACCGTCCTGGTCCAGCTTGTCGACCGCCCACAGCATTCCGCGAGCGACGGTGTCCAGCCAAACTTCACTCAGCATCGTTTCATTGTGATGACCCAAGGTTGTGCCGAAGACGCGCGCCTTTCCGTATTGGTTTGTCCAAATGCACGGCTGATCTTTCTTCGTGCCGACTCCGTAGGCCGTCGCCAAGACTTGGGTGTTTGGCCAGAGTTTCTCAATGACGTAGAGTTCGCCATTGGGCGTTTTCCACTCTTTGGGCAAGCCTTTGGTGATCGCGTTGTCGACGCGGCGCGTCACGTCCAACTGCACTCCGCCCTTCTCATGGCGGCGACTCGTCACGCCCAGCAACTTCCGCCACTCATCCGTCTTGGCATTGCGATAGCTGTGCATCGAGCAGTGAATCACAATTGCCGGAACGCCCGACTCGGCGTGGGCACGGGCGATGCTCTCCACAAACTCAACATCGACTACGCCGCCATAGCACTCGTTGTGTACGACGATGTCGTACTGCTTGATCCAGTTTGGCTTCGAGTAGATGGAAACCTTGGTGCCCCGCGCTTCGCCTTCGCGAACAATGTCCCATTCGATGTTAGCGCGCTGGCTCATCCCTTGCGCAACAATCTGCACTTGGTTTGGGTAGTCGTGACAACAACCACCAGCAATGATCAAGCCCTGCAGCTTCTTCGCGGTTTTCACGGCGTCATCTGCACGAGCGGAACGCCGACAGATCGGCATTGCAAGAAGAACAAGGAGTGAAAAGATGAGCAAGCGACGGCGATGGGACACAGTTGTCTCCTTGCGGCGGTTTTGGTTTTGGGCGCGTTTGATCAGTTCAACACGCCATTGTGATACCCCGCGCCGTCAGATACAACCTTGCACGAGCCCGTTTAGGCCTTTGGCGGATCGGCGCGAGAAATGATTTGCACGTCGCCGTCATGGTTCTTTGTTTCGACGCACTCGAGTTGTATCGCCTCGGCCAGGGAGGATGCCCCTTCGCCGCCGATCGGGCTGGGCGCGGATTGACCGCCGATCAGTTTTGACGCCAGGTAGACGTGAGTCTCATCAATCAAACGCTGGCGCCATAATCCGCCCAGCAGAACTGACCCGCCCTCGACCATGACGTTGGTCATCCCTTGTTCGGCAAGGTAGGCCAGCAGGGCGTTCAGCCGTTGGTCGTGGTCGTCGCCTCCGCGCCAAACTTGACAACCAAGTTTCTCCAAGGCGGCGACTCGAGTTGAAGACGCGGCGGGGTCGCAGGCAACGAGCACCGGGGATTGCCTGGCTGTACGGCAGAGTTGGCTGTCGAGTGGAAGCCTCGCTTGACTGTCACAGACAATGCGAGCCGCGAGGCGAGGTCCAGAAGGTCTCGCGGTCAAGAGCGGATCATCGGCAAGTGCGGTGCCAATGCCGACAATGATCGCGTCCACGCGACCTCGTAGTCGGTGGGTCTCCGCCCGTGAGGCCTCGTTGGAAATCCACCGACTTTGCCCGCTGCGGGTGGCGATCTTACCATCGAGCGACATGGCCCACTTGGCGATCACCCAAGGGCGTTTGGAGACGATTCGGCGCAAGAACGGCGATATCAATTCGCGTGCTTCGCGTTCGAGCAGTCCGACCTCAACCTGCGCACCGGCCGCTTCGAGCTGAGCGATGCCGCCGCCGTTAACACTGTCAAAGGGATCGGACGTAGCGATCACGACGCGGGAGACGCCGGCGTCGATCAGTGCTTGGCTGCAGGGTGGCGTCTTGCCTTGGTGGCAACAAGGTTCGAGCGAGACATAGGCGGTTGCGCCCCCGCAGTCCGCTTCGCAACAGCTGGCAATCGCTTCGGCCTCTGCGTGTGGGCGACCGAATGCGGTATGAAACCCTTCGCCAATTTGCCTGCCGTCTCGGACAAGCACGCAGCCCACCATCGGATTCGGTTCGACGAATCCTTCGCCTTGAGCCGCCAACTTCAGGGCGCGCTTCATCCAATGTCGATCGGAGTCGGACGCAGAATCGGGTTTGGTCATCGTGTGTTCACGCCAAACGATCGAGTCGTTAGTCGGGAAGCCAAAGGCCGGACGATTCCTTGTCCTCGCCGCCGCCGAGGGCTTCGTTCTCCGGCGTCCAGAGTCCGCTGTCGTCGCCTTGCTCTTGAGCCATCGACAGGGCGACATCCGAAGCCGACGGGATGGCGGTCTGCTGTTGGTCTGCGGGAGGGTGAGGCATCGATTGGGGGCCTCCGAGAATTTGCATTAGCCCGTTTTGAATACGCTCATCACCGGCATATTCGGTCAACAACCGCCCGGCGAGACTCTTAGCGCCATCTTGGTCGCGCGTCCGCATTCGCAGGACAAGTTCTTTGAGCAACAACTCGCCCAGTTGCTCACGATCGTCCTTCGCATTCTCTTTCGCCGCCTCGATGATCTCAAACAGCCTGCCGGGCGCCTCGGTCCATTGCAATTGCAGGTCGTATAGCGACTCTAATGTGATGGAGTCGTCGGTCTCAGCGAGTCCTCGCTTGATGGCCTCTTGAATCGCCTCGGTCGCGATCAATCGGCGCGCTCGGAAAACGCCCGCCCTAAGGACTTGTTTCAGCGTTTGGTCATCGAGCTTGGCGACGTCGACATAGGAGTATTTTGTGCCGTGTACATCGTCCAGGTTCGTCGCATCCTTGACATCGATTTCCGGCAAACCGAGTTTCTTGCGCAACTCATTCGTCTCAACTCTCTGATGGTTGAAGAGCTGCGTCTGCTCGACTAGCAAAAGCGAGCCTGCCAGCCGGATTCGCAATTCAGGATCGCCGACCACATCGATGGGCCGCTTACCGCCTAAATGCGAATTGCGCAACTCGGCCCAACGATTGGCCACCGCATCCTGAATCGCCTCACTGCGCACCGCATACTGCTGATCGGCTGAGAGCTCCGGCTGCAGGAACAGCGGCGGCGAGATGATGTTTTGAAGGCCTGTTTGCTTCCCAATCACCTCCCGCGAGCACTCCTCGCCCAGGTCGTCGCCCAAGGACTCCTGAAGTACTGCCAGGACCGATTCAAATTCAGCGCCCTCTGTCGCGATGACTCTGACCCGCGCCGGACGATCTGTTTCCCGGCCGTAGAGCAAGACTTGGCCATGGATCAGCGGAGTGGTTTCCAAGGAGGGCGGCGCGGCGTTTTCGGGTTTCTTGGAGAGGATCGTGAACACGCCCTTGGGGGGCGGCCCCTCTTGATCGGTGGGCGGAATCTGCGAGGGATCGATCGAGTAGCTTCGATCCTGGGAGAGCATTTTCTCCATCGCGGATTCTTGATCCGCGACTTCCAAAGCGACGTCAAGCACATCGTCAGCGCCGTCGCTCGACGAATCCAGAAGCTGGGCCAACGCTTCCGCTTCAACGGCATCGTCAAAATCTGCGTTCTCCAGGCGGGCAAAATCGTGCAGCGATGCCGCCATCTCGGTGTGTGGAGAGGCAAAACCGACTGTGTAGGCATGTTGTCGACGCAGCCACGGCTCCTCGGGGTGGTCCCTCGCCAACTCATCGAGAATCCGAGCTGCACCCAACCAGGCGCCTCGCTCAAACAATCGCTGGGATTGCTCGTGCTTGTCGCCCCAATCCGCATCTTCGTCCGGCGCTTGAGGTGCGACTTCCGTTTGCAGCAAGGGGTGCATGTTCTCGTCGAGCTCAAGCAAGATCTGCAAAGGTCGATTGACGGATTCGTCGTCGCATAGACTGACCCAAAGGGCCAGATGGGCTCGCGCGGGATAGGCTTCGCTGGCCTTGCAGAGTCCGATCGCGACGACGCTGAGTGCGTCGAGAACTTCCGCCGGGTTGCCGTCATCCCCAATTCGCTCAAGGGCGCGTTGAAGCTGGGTCACGGCGTCATCTATGCTGCCCTTGAGGACATCGAGTATGGCGGCCAGAGCGTAGGGTCGAAACGAATCGGGATCGGCTTGCAGGAGTGTGAGCACAACTTCTTCCGCGTCCTGAAACCGCTCCATTTCGACCAAGGTCGACACTTTCAAGTCGAGTAGCGTCGGCAAGTCGCCTCGTTTCTTGATAAGCAAGTCCAAGGCCTGAATCGCGGCAGCCCGTTGCTCACCAGCGATCAGCTTGAGTATCTTCTCAATTTCCGGGGCAAGTTCCTTACAACAAAACTTGGCCTTCTTGCCGCTGCCACAAGGGCATAGCCGATAGTTGTCCGCCATGGCGATATTCCGTTTTCATCTGGATGAAGTCCTGAGTCGCTGCATCGCCTGCCTCTAAGTTCCGGCGGCGCAGCCAATCGCTAAGCTGCATCGTATCAGACGATTTGCAACTTGACGACCGATGCATCACAAGACCGGTTCTGGCGATTCGCTGGTCTGGGAGAGGATTACGCTCGGTCGGCGTTCAGTCCATCCACGAGGCTCTGCACATTGCCGCGAATTGACTCGGTCAACTCGGCAACTTGGCCGCGGCACGGTCGGTCCCCATCGCCCCCAATCTTCACCGGTTCGCCAAAACGAACGATCGCTTCACGTCGGCCGCGAACGGTTGGGAGATCTAGCTGCAAAATGTCCTCTTCGAACTTGTCTATCGTTTCGGCCATTCGTTCTATGCTGGGTTCATCGACCAAATAATCGCCGGGATAGCTGAACAATTGCATCACAAAAAAGACGTCGCCCATCCGCGCACACACCTCGGCGTACTTGGCTCGATCGTGCTGAACCTGCTCATCTTCTATTTGCTGGATCAGGCTCTGGCGCACAGCCTTGGCCCGTTCGGGGAGACCGCCCTTGGGCTTGAGCTGCTGCTGTGTTTCCAGGCGGGCAAGCAGCGATTTTAGGAGAAACTCAACTCGCTCGCGGAGAAGACCTTCGCGGGTGTGGCCGAGGTAATCCAATTCCTTGAGCGCCAAGGCGGCCTCGGCGACCCGGTGAATCCGGTCCCGGAGCGAGCGGCTGGCGTCGGGACGCAGATAGAGCCGATTCTCCAGTTCGCCGACCATGGCCAGCATTTCTTCCGTGGGGTCGTCCAAGTACCAGAATTTGATCCCGCAGGGAATGATGTAGATGGGACGGTCGGCTTTCTTTGCAGCGGAGATCGCGATCGCTGCGGCCCCTTCGCGAAATGGCGTGACTCGATCGGTCGTGTGATAAACGTCGCCCTCGGCAAAAATCACCAATGGAAACGCCTCGTCCCGCAACACTCCAACCGCTTGCTTGAAGGCTTGACGGTCGGAACCCTCGCGATCGACGCTGAAGCAACCCAAATGTTGCATCGCCCAACACTCGAACGTCGAGCTCATTCCGAAGACTTGCCAGGCCGTCATAAAGTAGAGGGGGCAGTCGACCGTGTCGGCGGCCAGATAGAGGGCGGCTGAATCGTAATGGGCTGAGTGATTGGGCGTGATCAGGACGCCCGCGCCTTCCTCCTTGCACCGCCGGACCACCTCGGCGTTCTCAACGCGAACACGCTCGATTCGCTGATTCTTGCGAAGTTGGCGAATGCGATAGCCGCGTGTGAGCCGGACCCACCAGGGCGTCATTTTTGGCGCCCACCATTGCGGCGGCGTTCCGTAGGGCTGCTGATTCATGGCTTTGCGCCAGTTATCAAAGGGATGTGGAAACGAGGGGATTTGGAAACGGGCGGCCTGTGCTCAGCCGCGCTTGCTCGCGATTAGCTTGAGCAAGTCTTTTTGCGGGCCGGCGAACTTGGCGACCCCTTCTTCCATCAGCACTTTCTCCATGTGCTCAAAGTCGACCAGTCGATCGATTTCGTCGAGCAGTTCTGCGGACGGAAGCTCGCTAATTCGTCGCCCAAAGACTTGCTCCGTAGCGGCGATCGCCTCGTTGGTCGCCGGCGGGTTGGTTTCAATGTCGCTGCCAGCGAATGCGCCGACATACTTCCAGGGCGGATCGTTCGCCTTCTTGACCCCGGTCGAGGCGAAGACAATTTCCTGGCGGAGCGCCAATTCCTTGTCGGCCCAGTACGATTGGTTGGACGCCCAAATGCGTTTTGCGTTGACGATTCCGACTTGCCCCTGGGCGGGTTCGGGTAATTGCGGGACGTGTTGCTCGGTGTAAACATCGACTCGAGAAACGAAGATGCTGTAGACGCTCTTGAATGTATCGAGACGGTCTCGCCGCTGAGCGCCTCGCCAGACGGCTTCGCGGGCCGCTTGATACTGACGGTCCGAAAAAATCAAAGTGACGTTGAGCGTCAGCCCCGCTGCGGCCAACTCCTCAAGGGCGGCGAGGCCGGCTGGCGTGGCGGGAACCTTGATCATC
This sequence comes from uncultured Pirellulaceae bacterium, assembly GCA_964635375.1. GTDB lineage: Bacteria > Planctomycetota > Planctomycetia > Pirellulales > Pirellulaceae > CAZMNY01. The sequence goes on from CAZWOU010000105.1 coordinate 19,520, forward strand.
CGATTCTTGTGGCCCTGCGACCACTTCAAGCCCAACTCAATGTATCGAGCCACCCGTTCTTGGTGGCTCAGTCCGGCGGCTTCGTCTTCGAGTAGCGGATCGAGCTCAAAGCTGACGTAACCATCGTCGCCCTTGCTCTGTACCCAAACTGTTTCGAATTCAGCCTGTGCCGCGCCCACCAATGCATCGGTCATCGTCCACGCGATCTGATCGTCGTCGGCTCCGCTCTCAATCAGCTTGCCTATTTGATTGTCAAAACGGCCGGTCCCGATGAGATCAGAGACAATCACCGGATTGGACGTCGCGCCGGTTGCGCCGTAGGCCTTGCTTTCGCGAATCAGGTCGGGGTCAATCGAATCGAGCCACAATTTTGTTCCCGATTGAACGAGTGACTGAAGCGGGGAGGTCGTTGTCGACATGAGGGTGTTCCGGGTTCGCGGAGGAGCAAGAGGCAGACTATAGGAAGACTATAGGAAGACGTGGTTGGAGTGGGTTTCTTCTCCAACAGAGGTAGGTTGTTTGAACTCAGTTTTCACCAAGGTTATCAATTCACGGGGACTGGGGAAACCGCACCGATTAGTCAAGTGGGATAGAGCTCGCGCGGGGGCCGAGCAGGGCGATAGCAAGCCATCATTCCGCCCCTGGCTGTTTCGCGGGCGAATCTGACAGAATATGCCATAGGCGCGTTTGGGCGTGGCCGATAAGTTAAGGAGAGTTGAGAGTTTAGGCTCCTATGGGCTGTGACGATTCTCTTGTGCTGGCCAATGCCGGCGGCAATTGGGGGAGTCGGGTGTTTCCATCGCCCATTTCGAGACTCGACTCAACGGATGTTAAGGACCAGTTTAGAGCGATCAACCGCGCAATCACGACTAAGCAATGCTTAGCATTTTTTGCCGCCTCAATTCCCTATGGCGGCGGGATTCCCCATGAGTATCAATCCATCGCGGCGTCGCGCGATTGTCATTCTCTGCATCATCTTCTTCTTGATCCCGTTCGGCTTGCGCGGCGCGCGGATGGCCTTGCAGCACGTCAAGAACGACCCCAACGATTGGCTGCCCGCTGACTTTGACGAGACGGTGGAATTGAAGTGGTTCGCCAAACATTTCATCAGCGAAAAATTCGCTGTCATCACCTGGAAAGATTGCCGGGCCGACGATCCAAGTTTTCAGATGTATCTGAAGAAGTTGGCGCCGCAGGTCAATCATCCGATTGGCGATGAGCTTATTTCGGCCAGTGAGCCGGCCAGTGAGCCTCAGACCGAAGCCGAGCGAGCTCGCCTGATGGGGGATCGCCTCGGTTTGTTCCTCACCGGGGACACTCGTATGGGTTCGGGCAACCACGATGATGAGAAATGGCTCAAGGGCCATGGCGACGAATGGTACTTCATCACCAAGAAGGGCGAACTCTACAAGTGGGACGGCGGTTCGGGCCTTGTTGACGGGATCATCCTATGGGTGCAGGAGTGGGACCCCAATTGGAAAGCGGGCGGTGAGATCGTCGCCCGCGTTGGCCAGCCATCGACGCCCGGTTCGCTCAATCCGTACTACAAGAACCCGCAATTGCTGACCGGTCGGCTCTTCTCCTCAGTGCTCACAGGACCCGAGTTGTTAGAACAGCTAACGGCGGAAGACGGCCCGCTTCGGCAATCGATCGAATCCAATTTGCAGGATGACTTGGATGTCGATGTGGCCGCGAAGGCGCTGGCCTATGATCGCCTGACTGGCTCGCTGTTCGGCAAGGCTCCACACATTGGTTTCGATTGGACCAAGGCGAGCTTTTTGGAATTGCTGTCCGACGCCAAGCGAGCCGAATTGCCGGAGGACTGGGAAGGCGTTTTTGACGAACAAGTCGAACACTACGGTCTCGAAAAACTTCAAGCTGCAACGGGCTTTGATCGCGAGTACCAGTGGGGTGAGTTGTTTGACTACCTCGAGATCGATCAGCCGGCGCGGCAGACTTGCATCATTGTCAACTTCAGCGACTTGGGGAAGTCGGACATGGCTCGAGTCGTGGGCCGGCCTATTCTGGGTAAGCCGCCTGGCCTGCTACTGCGGATCGCTGAACAATGTGGGATCTCGACCCGCGAACCGAACCATGAACTCCGCTTGGGCGGGCCTCCGGTGGACAATGTCGCCATCGATGAAGAGGGGACTCGGACGCTGGTCAATCTGGTTGGGTTTTCAGCTCTGGTCGGCTTCATTCTCTCCTACATGTGCTTCCGCAGCATCCTCGTCACGATCATGGTGTTCCTGGTTGGCGGCGTCAGTGCGGTCATCAGCATGGCTATTGTGTTCTACGGCGGCGAGACGGCGGACGCGATTCTGATGTCGATGCCGGCCGTGGTTTACGTCCTAGGCTTGAGCGGCGCGGTTCACATTGTGAACTACTATCGAGATGCGGTGGACGAATTCGGCGAGGATCTCGCGCCTTGGAAGGCGCTCAAGATCGGTTGGTGGCCCTGCACGATTGCGGCCTTCACCACCGCCATCGGGCTGTTCTCGCTCTACTTCAGCAACATCGTGCCGATTCGCAAATTCGGCCTGTTCTCCGCGCTTGGCGTGCTGGCGACCTTGGTCCTGCTGTTCGCTTATCTGCCATCGGCGCTAGTGACCTGGCCGCCGGGGTTCAAACGCAATGATCGAGTCCGCGACGACGGTTCGTATACCAATTGGCTGGAGAACCTTGTCCGCCGTTTCTGGAAAGGCGTTGGCGACCTTGTCATCCGCCACCACGCGCTGGTTGGCACCGTCTGCTTGTTGTTGACCATCGGCGTGGGCTGGGGGTTGACCAGGATCGATACTTCAGTGCAATTGCTCAAGCTGTTCGATCCCAATGCCAAGATCATCGGCGACTATCGCTGGATGGAGCAGAATCTCGGCAAGCTGGTTCCGATGGAATTGGTCATTCGCGTGGATCCGAAACGCTCAGTTGCGGTGACGGATGACGGGAAGACCGATCCGCAAGCCGACGAGTCGCTGCGGCTGAACTTGCTCGAACGATTGGAGTTGACCGACCGCGTGCAGCGTGTTGTCGAATCTCAATTCGGACCGACTGGCAGCGACGAGATGGGCCGAGGCATGTCGGCGGCGACCTTTTTTAAGTTGCCGGAGCCGGTGGCGGTGACGAGCAGTTTCAGCGCTGCGGCGCGGACTCGCTCGTTGATGAACCGACGATTAGAGAGCAGCTACTCGGAACTACTGTCGATGGACTACCTTCGTCGGGACACGGAAACGGACTACGCCGGTAGCGAGCTTTGGCGAATCAGTTTGCGCCTGGGCGCGTTAAACGATGTGGATTACGGCCGCTTTGCCCACGACCTGAAGTTCATCGTGGAGCCGGTGATGTCGGCTTATCGATACCGCGAAGATATCTTGGCTGGCCTAAATGAAGCGTATCCAGAGGAAGGATTTGTCGGAAAACGAGTCGTTGTGCTGGGCTTGGGCGAGCCCGAGGATCCCGTCGAGTCGAAGCATGGTTTGGGCTCGCGTTCCCCCGCCTTGCAATCGGCTGTCTGTTTCTCGACGCTGAGCGATCTGCTGCTGATCAAGGGTTTTGATGGCCGCTTTGCTCCGGTTTGGCACGATCCGACGACCGGTGACGCCGCCGCAAGTCTGGAAGCCGCACTCGAGGACGCCGATTGCGTTATCTTGGCCGGTGATGCTGAGATGTACGATGTGAGCGCCTTGCGAACGAAGGAGGACATCGTCTTTGTCGATGCCCGAGAACACCAGTTCGAAGTGGATCTCGACGGCCACGTCACGAAAAAGACGGCGGCCCAGCGAAACGACATGATTCAGGTCATCTACACGGGCGTTGTTCCTGTGGTCTACAAAGCCCAGCGGACTCTGCTCGTCAGCCTGATGGACAGCATCGGTTGGGCCTTTGTGTTGATCGCCATCGTGATGTGCACCCTGCTCTGGAGCCCTAGCGCCGGTTTGGTGTCCATGCTTCCCAACGTGTTCCCCGTGATTCTGATTTTTGGCGCCATGGGCTTTATCGGGCTAAAAGTGGACATCGGCACGATGATGACGGCAAGTGTTGCGATGGGAGTAGCCGTCGATGATACGATCCACTACTTGATGTGGTTCCGCAAGGGAATCAAGCGAGGACTGGGTCGCTTGGATTCGATCGAGTTGGCCTATAATCACGTGGCAACGGCGATGACTCAAACCACGCTGATCGGCGGACTGGGACTCTCTGTGTTTTGGTTCAGCACTTTCACGCCAACGCAACGCTTTGGCGTCATGATGCTGACCTTGCTTTCGGCGGCCCTGGTGGGCGATCTGGTTTTCCTTCCCGCCATATTGGCTAGTCCGGTTGGCAAACTGTTCTGCCCTAAAGGCACGCCATTGCGACGCTCGGGCGGAGAGACTGCGGCAGTGGACGGCGACGCCGACGAATCGGATGACGAACAGGCGTCAGCTCGCTCGAACGAGTCTGTTTCCGCACCTGTCTCCGCAGACAGCCAGCTTTCAAAGAGCGAGGACGGCAGCCAAACAACGCCCCACAGTTCGCTCGCTGCCGGAAACCGGCTGATACGCCGCGACCGACCTCATTCCTAACGCGTTTCGCTCGGCATGGGTGTTTTTTCTCTGCCTGTCTTTGTCGCGAGGCGCTGGCCCGGCGAAGCTCCTTGTTCTTGCTGCCGGGGATCTTGCGGATTGGGTTTTGAGGGATGGCGATTCGTCAAGAATCGGTGGAGGACCCGGCGTTTGGCGTTAGTCATTGGGCAGAGGACTGTTCAGCTTCAGCGCTGGGTGGCGCTTGTCAGCCGCCCGGGCAGGCTATAAAACGGGAGGTTTGGAAGCTGACAACAGTTCAATCCGCTGTTCGGCTGGCTACCAACACAACTGGCTCCACCAACACAACTGTCCATTTCCGCACGCCCGATCGAGTCCGCGAACCGCCCAGCTCGTTCTTGCGGTCAGAAGAGGACGCCACCGTTTGCTTTTCGAGGATGTAGATGAACTCGCCAAATACCGTCAAGGGCGACAGTGTTGCCTCTCTACTGAACAGCGCCCTCGACGCCGGCCAAGGAC
>CAZWOU010000106.1:0-1766 GCA_964635375.1 uncultured Pirellulaceae bacterium
CAGAAGATCACCGGGTAGCGCCAGGAGGCGAGTTTCCTGTTTTTGGCGTCTCTGAGCATTGAGACCGAAAAACGCGATCGGGGCGGCCGCGTGTGGGCCGATGCGAACCATGAGTGGTGCGGTTCGCCCAATGTGAACCAGAGTGAGCTGGGCGCGGCGCAACGGAAGAGATTATGGGAGCCAAATCGTTGGTTCTATTTTGTAAAGGCGAGGCGATGATCGAGAGCTTACGAATTCAAAACTTGCATGTTGCGGTCGATGGCAAGCCCATTCTCCGCGGCGTCGATCTAGATTTGAAGCGCGGCCAGACTCATGCATTGATGGGGCCCAACGGATCGGGCAAGAGCACGCTTGGGTTAGCCATCATGGGCCACCCGAACTACGAAGTGACGGATGGGACAATCGAACTCAACGGCGAAGATCTTCTGCAGATGTCGCCTGACCAGCGCAGCCGCAAGGGCGTCTTCCTCGCTTTTCAGCGGCCGATCGCCATACCGGGCGTGAAGATGGCCGACTTCCTTCGGCACGCTACGACGAACGTCCGCAACCCCGACCGCAATGAAGGGGAAGACCTGATTCCAATGCGTGAGTTTCGCAAGGAGCTCAAGGCCAAGATGGAGCAGCTCAAGATCGACATCGAGTTTGCTCGGCGCTACGTAAACGACGGCTTCTCGGGCGGCGAAATGAAGCGAGCGGAGATCCTTCAACTGGCGATGCTGCAGCCTAGCTTTGCCATTTTGGACGAGACCGACAGCGGGCTCGACGCGGACGCCGTGCGTCTGGCGAGCCAGAGCATCGCGGAAATCGGTCGCGAGAAGATGGGCCTGTTGATCATTACCCACCACGACAAGTTGCTCGAGCACAACCCGCCCGAATTCACCCATGTGATGCTGGGCGGCCGGATTGTCGAGAGCGGCGGCGTCGAACTGGCTCAAGAATTATACAGCGACGGGTACGAGCGGATTCGCGCCGCCCATCCCGACGCCGAGGCGGAGAATCAAGCGATGCTCGATCAGAGCGAGCCTCAGGGCGCGTTCTAGTTGGCGACGTTATTTCTTCACTAGGCGAATCGCAAAAGCAGCGTGAACAGTTTCTTTCGACTTCAATAGTCAAGCGGTGAACTCATGGCGACTGACGTCACGAACGACAATCTCGGCGAATTCAATAAGTACGATTTTCGCACCAAGTCCAACGCGGTCTTCAAGGCCCGCAAGGGCGTTGACGCGGAGATCGTCCGGCAGATTTCGGATATCAAGGATGAACCAGATTGGATGCGCAAGTTTCGGCTTGAGGCATTGGAGATTTTTGAATCCAAACCGACTCCCAAATGGGGCGGCGGCATCAATCTCGATTTTCAGGATATCTACTACTACTTGAAGCCGGTCGACCAACAGGGGCGAACGTGGGACGACGTGCCCGACGAAATCAAGGACACCTTTGACAAATTGGGAATCCCCGAGGCGGAAAAGAAGTACCTCGCCGGCGTGAAAGCTCAATTCGAGAGCGAAGTGGTTTACGGATCGCTGAAGGAGGACCTGGCCGAGAAGGGCGTCATCTTCACCGACACCGATACGGCGGTTCGCGAGCACCCCGAGTTGCTACGGAAGTATTTCGCTACAGTGATCCCGCCAGGCGACAACAAGTTCGCCGCCCTGAACTCGGCCGTGTGGTCGGGCGGTTCGTTCATCTACGTGCCGCCAGGCGTCAAGATTGATTTTCCGTTGCAGGCCTATTTCCGTATTAACGCGGAGAGCATGGGACAATTC
>CAZWOU010000106.1:1776-9538 GCA_964635375.1 uncultured Pirellulaceae bacterium
CGAGCGTACCTTGATCATCGCCGACGAGGGGGCCGAAGTACACTACGTCGAGGGCTGCACCGCGCCCATGTACACGACCGAGAGTCTTCACTCGGCTGTCGTGGAAGTCATCGGCCTCAAGGGCTCGCGGATTCGTTACACAACCATTCAAAACTGGGCGAACAATATCTATAACTTGGTGACCAAGCGAGCGGTCGCCTACCAAGACGCGACGATGGAATGGGTCGACGGCAATCTCGGCAGTCGCTTGACGATGAAGTACCCGGCCGTCTACATGATGGAGCCGGGCGCAAGAGGTGAAATCCTCTCGATCGCCTTCGCCAGCAAGGGCCAACATCAGGACGCGGGAGCCAAGCTTGTCCATTGTGCGCCGAACACCACGGGCCAGATTATCTCGAAGTCGATTTCCAAGAACGGCGGACGCAGCAGTTATCGCGGCTTGGTTCGCGCGGAAAAAGGCGCCACGAATGCGAAATGCAAAGTGGTTTGCGACGCCTTGATCCTCGATGCCGAAAGCCGAAGCGACACGTATCCCTATATCGAGATCTTGGAAAAAGATGTGACGATGGGGCACGAAGCAAGCGTGTCGCGAATCGGCGAGGAGCAGATGTTCTACCTCACCAGCCGGGGCATGACCGAGGCGGAAGCGAGCACGATGATCGTCAATGGCTTCATTGAGCCGCTAGTGAAAGAACTGCCGATGGAATACGCGGTTGAAATGAACCGCCTGATCCAACTGCAAATGGAAGGGTCGGTTGGCTGAGAGCGGAGAGGTCGAGTTCCCACGCATTTTTCTCAAACACTTGAATTGCGCAAACATGAGCGGCGCCGCTACGAAGTCGTACACCTTTGATCAAGAGGGCTTTGAGGCCTTTCTTACCTCTCGAGACGAGCCTGCCTGGGTTACGCGTCAACGGCGTGAGGCTTGGGATTCGTTTGCGGGCAGCGAATGGCCCAACCGCACGCAGGAAGAGTGGCTGCGGACAGACTTGCGGCTATTCAACCTAGACCGATTTCAATGCGAGTTCGACTCGCTTGACAGCGATCAACTCAGGCCTCGCTTGGCGGAAGGAGTCGAGCTTGCCGGGCGGTCTCGATCGATTAGTGGATCGTCACGGCTGGCTGAGCTCGCTCGACGATGGGCCGACAAGGGCGTCCTCTTCGGCAGTCTCGATCAGCTCGTGCGCGAACATGGCGACCTGCTCAAACCACACCTCCACCGAGCGGTCTGTCCGGAGCAAGATCGCTTCTCGCTGCTGCAAGCTGCGTTCTGGTCGGGCGGGCACGTGCTGTACGTGCCGCGAGGCGTTGTCGTCGACCAACCGTTTCACGCCCATTCCTTGTTGGCGCCGGGCGGAGTTGATCTGGGCCGCACGCTGATTGTCTTGGAAGATGGCGCGGAAGCAACGTTCTTGTACGAAACGGCAAGCTTGGATGAGCAATCCGCGGGCATGCATTGCGGCTCAACTGAGTTGCTGGTCTCACCGGGCGCCGTGTTGCGGTTCGTCAACTTGCAGAATTGGGGCGGCAAGGTGTGGCACTTCGCCCATCAGAAAGCTCTCGTCGATCGAGACGCTTCCCTGCAGTGGACGATCGCAGCTCTCGGTTCGCGACTCGCCAAGGTAAACCAGCATGTCGGTCTGGTTGGGGAAGGTGCTCGATGCCAAGTCAATGGCGTGTTGTTTACCGAATCCGCCCAACACTTGTCCTATCACACGTTGCAACATCATGAAGCGCCAGGCTGCACGAGCGACTTTCTCTACAAGGCCGCGTTGCAAGATAAATCGCGCACCGTGTGGCGGGGAATGATCAAGGTCGACGCTGCGGGTCAGCGGACCGATGGCTACCAGCGCAACGATAACTTGCTGCTCTCTAACTCGGCCCGAGCCGATTCGATTCCCGGCTTGGAGATCGAGGCCGATGATGTTCGCTGCACCCATGGATCGACTACCGGAAGAGTGGATGAAGAGTTGATCTTCTACGCCCAGTGTCGCGGCTTCACTCGGCAGGAAGCGATCCGCGCGGTTGTCACAGGCTTTTTTCAGCAGATTCTTGACCGAATTTCAATTGAGTCCGTTCGCGAATCCCTCGGCGACGCGATCGCCAAACGCGTGCGGGAATATGAGTAGAGCAGTGCTGTAAGCCATCCCGCGACGACCTTGCGTGCGTTGGCAGCGGTCAACGGAAATGACAACGAGGCGCTGTCCATATGAGCGGAGAGTGGATTCTGGTTGACCGAATGTCGTGACTCTTAGGCGGAAACACGACTCGCTGTGCAGCCCGCTTTCTGATTGCTCCTAACGACCGTTGAAGGCAAGTGTGCTATGTCGCAGTTCATCAAAGTTGCCGAGACCGAGTCCTTCCCGAATCCCGGGAAACAACTGTTTGAGGTAGGCGATCGGCTTGTCGTTGTCATCCAAGTTGACGGCGAGTTCTACTGTGTTGACGATGTCTGTACCCACGATGGCGGGCCGCTCGGAGAGGGGTGTTTGATCGGCAACTGCCTGGTCTGCCCAAGGCATGGAGCAAAGTTTCAAGTTACCGACGGCGCAGCGTTGACGATGCCCGCGACAGAGGCGACGATAGCACATGATGTTCGAGTTGAAGATGGAGCGATCATGGTCCGTTTGAATTCGGAATAGTCGGCGCGTGCGACCGTTCGCGTCGGCGCAATTGCCTCGGCGGTTTGGTTCGACCGTTGCGATAATTGAGGAGCTGGTAAATGACGATTTCTGAAGGCGGTATTCGCGAAGAATTGAAGCAAGTTGTCGACCCCGAACTGTTTGTCAACATCGTCGACTTGGGGTTGATCTACACGGTCAGCTTGGAGGAGGTTGATGAGCAGACCAACGTCTTGATCGAGATGACGATGACCAGTCCAATGTGTCCTGCGGCGCCGCAATTGGTTGCCCAGAGCAAGCAGGTTGTCGCCGGCGTTGAGGGCGTGGGCGAAGTGGAGGTCCGCGTGGTGATGGATCCGCCCTGGACGCCCGAGAAGATGACGGATGAGGCACGAGACCAATTGGGCATTTTCTAAGGTGTGTCGTTTGCGGGTTTTTCTCTACGAAGACACGACGGGTGGCGGAAGCAGTGAGCGTCCGTGCGGCTCGCTGTTGAGCGAAGGTTCGGCAATGATCTCCGCGGTTGCGGAGGACTTTGGGGCTCTGGAGGGAGCAGAGGTCGTTGTGTTTCGCGACACCCGTCTTGCCTCGCCGATCTTTCCGACGACTGTGACCGTGGTCGACGTTTCTTGCGGGGACAGCCGCGAGGCGTTCCTGCGCGAGTCATCGGCCGCCGACTGGACCGTCGTTATCGCGCCTGAAATCGACGGTCGCTTGGGTGAGCTGTGCAAGGAAGCTGAGGGGATTGGACGCCTACTTGGTCCCTCGTCTGAGACCGTCAGGATGTGCAGCGACAAGTTCGCCTGTTCACGTTTCCTAAGACGCCAGCAGATTCCCACGCCGCCGAGCAGTTTGATTGCCGCGGCGGGCGCAGACCTTCGTTTTCCAGTCGTCGTCAAACCTAGGCTAGGCGCTGGTTCGTTAGGCGTCCGACGAGTCGATTCGTTTGACTCGTTTCCCGCCCCGCGGGCCGATGACGCCATTTGTGTCCAACCGTTCGTTGCTGGCCAGCCTGTCAGCCAGATCTTGGTGCGTGGTCCGAACGGCGCAGTTTTGCTGCCGCCGACGAAACAACACTTGAGCGAAGACGGCCGTTTTACCTACCTCGGCGGTTCGGCGCCTATTCCGATCTTGCTGGCCCGTCGCGCCCGAGTTCTTTCCGCAATGGTCGCCAGAGCCCTGCCCGCCGGGGCGGGCTGCCTGGGCGTCGACATGGTGCTCGGATCGACGCCCGCGGACGACGCGGTGATCGAATTGAATCCGCGGGTGACGACTTCGTATGTCGGGCTTCGGAAACTAATCGACAACAATCTAGCTGACGTTATGCTGAAGGTAGCTGTCGGGCGCTCCGTTGAATTGCGAGTCAAGAAAACGGCTGTCACGTTCTCGTCGGATGGCCGTGTCGAGCAGATTGAATCGGTTGATCCCGAGTTGAAACCCGTGGAGCAGGCTAGTCTGGGGAGTCGTAGCAAGTGAATTGGTTGGCATTAGACATTGGCGGCGCAAACCTCAAGATGGCCGACGGTCGAGGGTTTGCGATTTCCTACCCGTTCGCGCTTTGGCGGGACTCGGATCAATTGGCTCGTGAACTGCGGACGCTGCTGACGGAAGGTCCTCAGGCCGATCACCTGGCGGTTACGATGACGGGAGAGTTGGCCGATTGCTTCGAATCCAAAGAGGCCGGGGTTCAATTTATTGTGGAATCTTTGCAGCTGGCAGCCGACGGGCGTCACGCGCGAGTCTACCTGAACGATGGCAAATTGGTCTCGCCTCAGGTCGCGATGCAGCGGCCGCTGGATGCGGCGGCTTCCAATTGGCACGCGCTGGGCACTTACGCGGCGCGGTTCATTCCTAACGGCGCCGGTTTGATCGTTGATATCGGTTCGACGACAGTTGATCTGTTGCCGGTCGCGGACGGCAAATTGTGCAACGCGGCCACCGATGACACTTCGCGGTTGATTGCAGGCGAACTCGTCTATACCGGTGTGGAACGCACTCCGATCTGCGCGCTGATTCGAACTGCTCCCTATCGCGGCAGCCGGTGCATGGTCGCCGCAGAGCATTTTGCGACCACCTTGGACGCATATGTGTTGTGCAACGATATTCGCGAGAGCACGATTAACAATCAGACGGCTGACGGCCGCGCGGCCACCAAAGCCGCCGCCCGCTTGCGGGTCTCCCGGTTGCTCGGAGCGCCGGCCGATTTCAATCACCGAGATGCCGTCGGCGTCGCGTTGGAGGCGATCGATCATCAGGTCGACCTCGTTGTCGAAGCGACGAAACGGGTGATCTCTCGCCTGCCCTCGCCTCTGCTGAAAGTCGTCGTCTCGGGCCATGGCGACTTCCTTGCGGAGAGAGTCCTGCAGAAGGCGGCGATCAGCTGCGAGGCCGTTTCCTTGGCTTCATTAGTTGGGCGGCTGCCTGCAAGATGCGGTCCAGCTCACGCCTTGGCCGTACTTGCCAGCGAGGCCTTACGCCTATGACTGGCAGCGTCCGGGTCGTCAAACTGGGAGGCAGTCTGCTCGGCGACGCCAGATTTCCCCGCCTCGCGCGGCGCTGGCTCGATCGCCAACCGTCGAAGTCGAACGTGTTAGTGGTTGGCGGCGGCCTCTGGGCGGACGGAGTCCGAGACGCATTTCATCGCTTTTCGCTGAGCGAGTCGTTTTGTCACTGGCTTTGTGTCGACCTGTTGGAGCAGACGTCACAACTCGCGGCTGAATTGCTAGACATTCCTTCCGTCGATAACTGGCGGCAACTTGAAGAGACCACGCGGAACTCGACGGTGACGACTATTTTTCGTTGCGGTGCGTTTCTGCGAGAAATCGAGCCCAAACTAGGGCAGCCGATCCTCGAACATAGCTGGGCCGTCACAACCGACTCGATCGCGGCAAGGATCGCCCAACTGCTCGGCGCCGATGAACTCGTTTTGTGGAAATCGGCACCTCCTCCGCTCTCGCCGGATTGGCGTGACTGGTCTCGAGCAAACTATGTTGACGCCAGTTTTCCACTCGCAGCAAAAGATCTCAGCGTCCGAGCTGTCGACCTGTTGGGCACAGATGTGCTTTCGCAATAATAGCGAGTGAGGCGGGTTTGTCACGAGATCCTCACGCTTCTTCGCTTCACGGTGTCTGCTCCTGTGGCACTCACCTTGGAGGGGCGGCTTTATCGCCTATTCCCCCTGGAACGCCACGCCGTTCGCATGGACAATATTGCCACCGAGAAGTCGGTCTGTCACCACCAACGGAACCCGCGACAAGCCTAGGCGTTCGCGGCGGTTCGTTTGAGCCATTCACCTTCAATACGCCAACCGATTGTGCCTCATACGCTAGACGACTTAAACCGGCGGCAACGACATCGGTTAGCAGTCAACGCTCGCTGGCTGCTTCGCTGGCGCTGGGTCGCTGCGTTCGGGCAACTGGTGACAATCCTGGGGGCTCGGTTCGGTCTTGGCGTTGCCTTGCCAGTTGGCCCGCTACTGTCGATTGTTGGGTTCACGTTGGCGACGAACGCCGTGCTCTGGTTTGCTTGGAAACGGCAGATTCAGACCAAATGCGGCCCTTTGTTCGAATCACAAGGCGAGGGCTGGCTAGCGGCTGTGATGGGCGTCGACATGATCGCACTTTCAGCGTTGCTCTCGTTGACGGGCGGATTCAGCAACCCGTTTGCCGTCTTCTATTTTGTCAATCTCTCCCTTTCCGCAGTGCTGCTTCCGCCTCGCTCGCATTGGCTGTTGACGGCGGTTGCAGTGGCTGCGATGTGCGCCGTGTTCAACTTCCATCGCACTTTGCCCGGCTGGGGACCCGGTCCTGGCGAAAGCAATCCGCTAGGGCAATTGAGTTTGTTGCTGGCCTTCTACGGCTGTGCTTGTGTGGTGGTCTATTTCATCAGACGCGTCGTGAACGAGCTGAAGCAGCGTGAGTCTGAGTTGCGTTTGGCGGAGAAGAATCGAGCTGCGGGAGAGCGGCTTGAATCGCTGGCCACTCTGGCTGCAGGCGCTGGTCACGAATTGGCGTCGCCGCTATCGACTATTGCCGTGATTGCCAATGATCTGTCGCGGCATCTAGAAGGCGCAGAGGTTCGGCAGAGCGTGCGCGATGATGTCTTGCTGATCCGGCAGGAGCTAGATCACTGCCGCTCGATCCTCCACCGAATGTCGTCGCACGCCGGCCACGAACTTGCCGAGGAGATTGCGGAGGTCGAAATCGGCGATGTCGTCGAGCAGGTCATGAGCGGCGTACGAACTCGCGACTTGGTGTCGGTCGAGCTAAGTGAGTCCGTTTCGGCCCTGATGATCCGGGCGCCTCTTGAGGGCTTGGCTCAAGCAATTCGAGGGCTCGTCCAAAACGCTCTCGACGCGTCTCTGCCCGAAGGGAGCGTTCGCTGGTCGAATTCCGCCTCTGCTGGTTATGTCCAGATGGTCATTCGCGACCAAGGAGACGGAATGGACCCCGCAACGCTCGCTCGGGCGGGTGAGCCGTTCTTCACGACTAAGGAGCCAGGCAAGGGAATGGGGCTTGGGCTTTTCCTCGCGCGCAACGTGATCGAGCGGTTCGACGGAACTCTCCGGCTCAGCTCGACCCCGACAAAGGGGACCACGGTCGAGATCCGTATTCCCTTGCAGTCGACGCGGTTCGAGACGCCTTAGGGCAGGCGGCCCTGCTCGACACGCGGGAATTCCCCGGTGCAGGCATTCATGAACGCCACCAAATCCGCCTTGTCTTGTTGGCTAAGTTTCAAGCTGCGAACATCTTTGCTGAGGTGCGGGTTCTTGTGCCCGCCTCGATCGTACCATTCGACGACCTCCGCCAATGTCTTCTGGCTTCCATCGTGCATGTATGGCGCTGAGAGAGCCACGTTTCGAATGGTCGGCGTCTTGAACGCTCCGCGATCTTTGTCGTCCTTGGTGACGGCGTAACGACCCAGGTCTGGTTCCTTGGCGTCCATCCCGACGCCTAGATTATGGTATTTCTCGTCAGTGAAGTTCGCGCCAACATGACATGCTGTGCAACTGGTCTTTTGTGAGAAGAACAACTCGCGACCCCGGCTGGCGCTCTTCGACATGGGGTGTGCCTTGCTCGCCTTGAGCTTGGTCGTGTAGTCCTTGTAGAGATCTGGATCGTCTTTCTTCAATTCGTCCAAAT
>CAZWOU010000106.1:9638-24465 GCA_964635375.1 uncultured Pirellulaceae bacterium
GCGTATGCCGCGCGTAGCCCTCGTTGGGGTGGTGGCAATCAGCGCAGCTCACGGTGTTGTCCGAGGAGAGACGTCGATCAAAATAGAGTTGCCGGCCCAATTCGATCTTGGCCCGCGTGATGGGATTGTCTTTGGGGATGTAGACTTGCGCCTTACCGAGGTTCAGGCCTTGCGGCAACGCCACTTGGCACGGCTCGTGGTTCCGCGCGTTGTTCAACCATCGCTTAAGTTGTTTCGGGGTGAGTTTCCCTTTGCCCGGTACTCCGGCGGTCAGTTCGGGATCACCCAATGTGATCTGCCGGCTCTCTTTTTTCTGGGCCTTGTTTTCGTTGCCGGGGGCGGGCTGTGTTACGATAAAGGCAGTGGCGCAAAGTACTACGGCGGCGAGTGAGCGTGCAGACATGGAGTTCCTTTAGGTCGTGATGGACGCTTCACGCGTTGGCTGTTCTCAGCCGTTGTCTATTTGAGCCGCTGTCTATTTGAGCCGCTGTCCATTTCAGCGGCTGCGAATCTACGACGATAGAACGGCGAAGCGAAGGGAACGTGGTGGTTTTTCACGGTGAGGTCGGCGAGTGGAGTGAGTCTGTTTTCCATCGCCTGTCTTTAGCCCCAGTATAGGACGAATTGACCATCGTGTCAGGCGGATTGGGTCGTCTGTTCGTCGACACATCAGCGATGGCTCATGATATTGTGTTTCATCCAAAAGGACCTTCATGTCTCGAACTCGCCCGCCAAGCTCTGTCTTCAACGACACGAGGGTATGACCTGCTCGCCCCTAAGTTCGACTACACTCCATTTCGAACCCCTCAGTTCGTGTTGGATGCGGTGGGTCGCGTGATCCAACAGGGGGCGAATTGCCAGCGCTCTCTAGACATTTGTTGCGGTACCGGCGCCGGAATGCAAACGCTTCGCCCATTGTCAGCCGAGGTCGTTGGTCTGGACATGAGCCGCGGGATGCTGGACGTCGCGCGAAAAAACTCGCAAGACTGGGAGGGGGATGGGACCCTGCATTTCGTCCTGGGCGACGCTTTGAATCCCCCAAGCGAACTCGGCGACTCGTTTGATGTGGCAGTTTGCCTGGGCGCACTAGGCCACATTTTGCCTTCGCAACAGGATCAGTTTCTTGCAAAAGTTCATGGTCTTTTGCGAGTTGGCGGCAGTCTCTATTTTGTCACCACGGCACATCCGCCCTGGTGGAGTTTGCGGCATCTGTTGGCGCGCGGGTTCAACGGGGCCATGCATCTTCGAAACCTACTCATTCGTCCGCCGTTCATCATGTTTTATCTGACTTTCTTGCTCCCCGAGATCGCCAAGGATTTGGAGCGTTGCGGGTTTGAGGTGATTGTGCACGAGGTGGCCTTCCCGCCTCCGCCCAATGTCTTTCGCGTCGTGCAGGCTCGGCGAAAATAGCCGTCCTTGGGATCTGCAAAATGCAGAGCGGACAGAATTCTTCAGGCGACGAGTCAGGCGTCTAGTCTGGCCTCTTTGGCCATTCGAGCCAGTTTGCCGAGCGCCCGCTGTTCGAGCTGCCGGACTCGCTCGCGCGAGACGCCGAGCTCCGCGGCAAGGGACTGTAACGTTTGGGGTTTGAGTTGACTGGCGAGCCCATAGCGAGCGCGTACGATTCGTTCCTCGCGTTCGTTGAGCTGGCCCATCAGGCGTTCGATTTCCCGAAAGCAGTTAGTGACTTCTCGCTCGCGATCATAAGTCCATCGTTCTTCGTCGTTGGCTATAGCTTCCAGCAAGTTTTGGGGCATGCAGACCGCTCGCTGCGAGCGGCCCTTGACGTAGCGCCCGAGGCGCTGTCGCACGGAATGGGTGGCGTAGGTGCTGAAGCGGAATCCTCGATCGGCGTCGAACTTCTCGATGCAGCGGATAAGAACGCTATTGGCCTCGCTGCTCAGCTCGTCCATGGCGAAAACTGAGTTGGCAAAGCGAGCCGCGAGTGAGGCGCCCAGCTTGACGTAGACCGTCAGTAATCGGTTGCGAATCTCGTTGGCGTCGGCGAGCAGACATTCGAGGCGGTCCATGGCTTCAACGTTGGCGTCGTCAAGTGACAGTCGGCCCCGCCATTGGTTGGCGCGAAACTTCTTGTAGTTCATCAAACGAAACCAGAGCAGTTCTTCTCGGCGATCAAGCCAAGTCGTGCTTTCGAGTCGCTGCAAGCTGATATCGAATTGCTGCAGCGGGTGGATTCGCCAGCGCTCAAATACCGGACTGTTGATGAACGGAATCTCAGTTCGCAGCAACCTGTCAGCGCGTTGCTGGGGCGTCTCTTTCGCAGGTCCGGACGGAGCCGGGGAGGGCCCTGTTCGCGTTCGAGCCATTTGCTTTGGAGATGGCGGGTTCGTTGGACGGCACAAGGTTTCGCCTCCTACGGCGTTGCGATTGGCGGCGTAGAGGCATCGTCGCTGCTTGAGCGGCGATCGCTCCTAGGGGGCGCGTTTTCGCAGTTTACGTTGAAGTGAACGACGGTGGATTCCCAGCCGCCGAGCCGCTTCCGAAACATTGCCGCCGCAATCGGTCAGAACGCGGTGGATGTGCTCCCATTCGGCTCGCGCCAAGGAAGGCGTCTCTGGCGCAGTTTCCACTTCCAGCGTTGTGCCGCCGTCCGATCGCTGCAACACGGCCAAGACATCGTCCGCGTCCGCAGGTTTCGGTAGGAAGTTAACTGCTCCAAGGCGGATCGCATCGATCGCCGTCGCGATGCTGCCGAAACCCGATAGGACAAGAATGCGAATCGCCTTGTCCACCGACTTGATCTCGCGGACCAAATCCAAACCCGATCGTCCCGGCATTCGTAAATCGACGACAGCCACTTCTGGCGGCTCGCGTTTCACCTCCTGCATCGCCTCGTCAAAGCAGGACGCCGTGCGAACCAAGAACCCTCGTTCGCGAAAAGCCTGGGCCAGTCGCTCGCGAAATGCGTAACTGTCATCCACCAACAGAATGGACCGGAAGCTGTGCTTCTGCGGGTTTGTCGAGCCGGATTCGTCTCGACGAGCCGTATCGAACGGCCGCCCTTGTTGGCCTTCCATCGGAATCGCTCTCTATGAGTCTATGCCCAGGTCAGGCAAAGGAAACGCGGCAAATTGTCGCGGCCCAACCGGGCTCAGTTGTAGCTGCGCCTGCATTGTAATAAATGCCCGGAATTGCTGGGACGCGGAGAGAGAAAATTCGTCACGTCGAGAGCGAGTTGGCCCAATTGCCCATTAAAAAAGCAGCCCCTCTAAATGAAGGGCCGCTCAAAGATAGTCACCGCCTTCATTGGCAAGGCGACGGGTGCTTGTTCGCGCAAACGCTCCTAGTTCCACCACCACGCGTTCTTCGGGCCAGCGCCAAGCGACTCGCGCTTGAGAGCTATTTTCGGCTCCGTCGTGGTGTTATTCGCGACTTGCCATGATTCAACTTGAACGCCGCCCGATGCGGTGACGACCAAGCCTTTCTTTGTTCGCAAGAAGCTGCAGTGGGGGGAAATCGTCCGGGGAGAGTTGTAGCTTTCGATCGCCAACGCACCCTCATTGGTGCGGATCAGGTCCAAGTCCAAACTGGCCAGTCCCAGCAGGTCGTTGTTTTCAATGATTGCCGCCATCACGCACAAGTCCATGATGTTCTGCAACTCAGCAAAAACGGGGTCTTTCTGGGATAGCTCTGCGTACTTTTCGGTGAATCTGTCCGCCCACTGTTTGGCCAAGGGGCTGGCCTTTCCGGTCGCAGATACCTTTCCGTCGGCATCGACGAACTCGTCTTCCGTCATGACCTTGACGCCTGGGTTGCGAATCTCCCAAGCCAAATCGTCTTTGGATCGAGCCACGGCGTCATAATTGCAGGCCATCCACCAACGCGGATTGGGAGAACTTCCACTGCCCCGGCTCATCATCTGCACGTAGCTGGGAAGACCAGCAACGGGCGCGGGCTCAAGGTTCATTCCGTAACGCTTCATTCGGTAATCAGCGGCCAGCAGAACTCGAGCAAAATGGCTCGACGTTGGAACGCCTGTAAACTTGACCTGTTGAGGCCCGAAGGCGCGCTTCATGGCGACTTCCAGAGCTGGGATGTTTCTTCGCGAGCTCCGCTTCGAGCCCTCTGCATTGAGCAGTTGCTGCAACTTCCGGCTGCCCTCTTCCGTGGGGTCGATCGAGCAACTGATGCCATCCGTGCGAGCTGAGTGAACGTACCGCATGGCCACGAGCAAGTCGTCAAGGCGAATTACCGGTTTGCCGGTCGTCTTGCCCACAACATCGCCGCTCTTAGATACTTTCCAGCCCTCGCCGGGACCCGCGATGACGATGTCATTCGATTCCGGGTAGACGAAGACGTACTGGATTCGCTGGATGCCAGCCAAATACTTGATTTCATCGGGCAAGTCGCTCTTTCCCTTGCTGATCGCGTCGGAAATGGCCGCTTGCAATTTGCGAAGGGAAATCTTGCGGAGTTTCACAGGCCCATCGATTGCCGGTGAAACATCGTCCATCGACTCTCGCAGCCGCTTAAGGGCCTCGCTGAGTGTCTTGCTGTCGATGTCGCGAAGGACGCCCTCGGCGTCAATTACAACGCCGCCAACGGCGCTGCCACCGCCAAAACGACCACCAGCCCAGGCTGGCGCGCTGAATGCGATGACCGCTATTCCCAGGAAAAGAGAGGCAATAGACCTACGTGACATATCCAGACTCCTAAGCATGGGGCGTCCGCGTGGATTGCATGTCACCGGCCTCTTCTTCCGTTCCCAGCCGATGGACCAAGCACCCGTGCGTGATCATTACTCATCTACCTTCTGGTACTTAACTTTGTTGTACCTCAGGCCAATAACTCCAGACTAACTATCGAGTCCCTGGTTGTCGAGAAAGATTACTCAGGTAACGCCTGCAAAACGGAATCGGCATCGATCGGTCGAGATGGAAGTAGCCCTAGTGGGGGGGTGTGTAGCATTAGGCGCGCCGAGCCGACTGGGTCTGACCTCGGGCCGTGCCAGTCGGGTTGGGTGATCAGAATTGTCGCCGATAGTGGGTTGTTGTCGGTGATTGGTTCCAGCTAGGCTGGATGTCTCAGTTGAGGGACAATCATGTTTGCCTATCTGGTCATTCGCGAAGGCGCGAAATGGACGGATGTGTTCCGCTTGGAGCCGGGACGCACTGTCACAATTGGACGCGCTTCGACCAATGAGATTGTCGTTAAGGACGAGCGTTGCAGCCGCGGGCACGCCGAGGTCTTCTTCACCAATGGTGAATGGACTCTGCGAGACCTGGACAGCCGCAATGGCACGTTTGTCGGCGATTCGCAGGTGCGTTCGGACCATGTTCTGACGTCCGGCGAAGTCGTGCGCATTGCCCACTTCCAGCTGGCGTTCGTGCATGACCTGTCTGAGGCGTTCAACGATGCGGGCAACGGCAGGCCAGCGGCATTCAATCCGCCGCCGAGTCGCGAGCCGGGCGACGAAACGGTGATTGGCCGTGCCGTGGAGATCTGCGAATCCGCTGTGGAACCGACGAGCATCACCCACCGTCGCCGCGAAACTCGATTCTTAGACCTAAGTGACGACGACGAAACGGACCAAGTCGTCGACCGCCTGGACCGCGCCGCGACGAAGTTGTGCAAGCTGGCGTTTGAAATGGCGAATCTGCAGGATGAGCCCGCGCTGGCCCACTTGGCTCTCAATGGCCTATTCGAGGGGACTCAAGTCGACAGCGGGGGGGTGCTTTTGCCCAAGTCGGGAATTGAGACTCCAGAGACAATTGATGATTTTGCCGTGGTCGCTAGCCGCAGCGATCTCTTGCCCAGCTATTACCGCCTGTCCGAGTTCGTGGCCAATACGGTGTTGCGTGGAGGCGAAGCCGTGCTGGCTCGCAATGTTTCGGATGACAGCACGCTTGCCAGTCGCGACAGCCAGGGAATGATCCACTCGACGGGCGTGATTTGCGCTCCGATCCGTTCGGGTTCGCAGATTATTGGGTTGGTGCACATTTACTCCACGGATCTTGCCAGGACACCGGATGCCAACGACTTAGAGTTCACTTTGTACGTCGCGGACAACATGGCGATGGCCCTGATGCGTCTGGGGCAGCAGAAAGCGATGGCGGCAGAGGTTTCACAGTCGCGAGATGAGATCGTCGAGCTGCGAAAACGACTGGGAGCCGAGAGCGAGCTTGTGGGCGCCAGTAGCGTTTTGGCTCGCGTACAGCAACAGGTCATGCAAGCGGCACCGAGTCGGGCCACCGTGTTGATTCGAGGGGAGAGCGGAGTCGGCAAGGAGTTGGTGGCTCGGGCGGTTCATTTTGCCAGTCCCCGGCGGAAGGGACCATTCGTCTGCCTGAACTGCGCTGCGCTGTCCGAGACCTTGCTCGAGAGCGAGTTGTTTGGCCATGAGCGAGGGGCCTTCACGGGCGCCACCGATCGCAAGATGGGCAAGTTTGAATCGGCTAACAAGGGCACGCTGATGCTCGACGAGATTGGCGAGATGAGTTCAGCCGTTCAAGCCAAGTTTCTGCGAGTGCTGGAAGGCCATCCTTTTGAGAGGGTCGGTGGGAACAAGGCAATCGACGCGGATGTGCGTGTGATCGCGGCCACGAATCGTGATTTGGAAAAGGCGGTTGAAGCCAACAAGTTTCGCCGCGATCTCTATTTTCGGCTGCGCGTGGTTGAGATCGCCATTCCGCCGCTGAGAAAACGCGGGAACGATGTGATCGAATTGGCGAATCACTTCTTGGTTCGGTTTCGCGAGGAGACTGGGCGTCGCCTGGTTGGCTTCTCGGCCGGCGCGATGGACCAATTGCGCCGCTACCGCTGGCCTGGAAACGTGCGAGAGCTGAAGAATGTCATCGAAAGAGCGGTGGTCTTAGCCCAAGGCGACGTCATTGACGTGGAAGATTTGAGCTTGAGCAACTTGGCGACCAGTGGCGACACGGGCGAGATTGTGTTGGCTTCCTCTGCTTACTCCCCGAGCAGCCTGGCTGATGTTGAGAAGGCCCACATCGCCGCGACCTTGGAATCGACGGATTGGAACAAGAGTCGAGCGGCGGCGATCTTAGGGATTGAGAGATCGACGTTGGACAGAAAGATCCGCCGATATGAGTTGCAGACCCAGGGGGCGAAACCGCCGCGGCGCCGCTGAGCGGTGAAGAGGGCCGCCTCTCTGTTTGGTGGGAGAACAGCTCTGAATGGTAAGGTAGGACGTTCAGCATGGAATCCGTCATGGAAATGGGTGCCGCATGAAGTTGCGAGTGGGACTGGTGGGACTGGGGGCAGGTTGGGAGGGCTGTCACCGCTCGGCCCTGCGCGCGCTTTCGGATCGGTATGAAGTGCGGGCGATCTGCACGAATGTGAGCGTTTTGGGCGAGCAGGCGGCGAGCGAATTTGGCGCCTGCACGGTGGACGGATTTCGAGCGCTCACCCAGCGGCCTGATATCGACGCCGTGCTCATGCTCTCGCCAGAACCGTTCGGACCTCTGCCGATCTTTGCCGCGGCCGAACGAGGCAAGGCGGTCTACTGCGCGGCGCCGCTCGAAT
This sequence comes from uncultured Pirellulaceae bacterium, assembly GCA_964635375.1. Lineage (GTDB taxonomy): Bacteria > Planctomycetota > Planctomycetia > Pirellulales > Pirellulaceae > CAZMNY01. Next base: position 17,142 of record CAZWOU010000106.1, read on the forward strand.
TTGACTTGGACAGCGCGCGCGAAATGAAGCGCCGAGTGGAGGAGTCGGGAGTCGCGTTCATGGCCGAGTTTCCTCGGCGCAATTCGCCGGCCACGTTGCGTCTGAAGGAGCTAATTGCGACCCGTTTGGGCTCGCCGCGATTGTTGTTCTGCCACGCTCGGAGCTTAGTCCAAGCAGAGGGCGGCGGTCGTTCCGATGCAGCGCGCACGGCCGCTAAGAACCTCATGGAAATGGTCGACTGGTGCCGCTATGTCGTTGATGATGATCCGAGTAGCGTGATCGGCGTCCGGCACCACGCGGAGTCGGGCGATCACGATGACTATCAAATGATGAGTCTGGATTTCTCGAATTCGGCACAGCGGTGCGGGCAGGGACCTTTGGCCCATATCAGCACCGGCCGTTATTTGCCAGAGGATTGGCAGGAGGCGGTTTCTTTTCGTCCGCCTGCCGAACTTCAGGTCTGCTGTGAGCGGGGCGTGGCGTTTGTCGATCTGCCACACAACCTGGTTTGGTTTGACGAGGCCGGGCAACATCGAGAATCGTTGGAGAGCGAACGGCCCGTGGGTGAGCAAATGCTCAATCAGTTTCACCGCGCGGTGACGAGTTTGGTTCGCAAAACGAGTGATCTAGAGGACGCCTATCGGGCGGTTCGGACGGTACTGGAGGCTCGCCGAAGCTCTGAAACTGGTCAACGCATTGAGCTCGAATTCTCCTGACATTCGCGATTCTAGCACGGACCGGGTTTCCCGTTTCCAGCCAGTTTGGTCACGTCGATAAGACTTCTCTTCTCAACGTTCTTGTCGTGATTGGGCCGCTAGGCCGTCTCGTCGTTCGCGGCGTCGAGTTCGCGAAGTTCCTGAAGCCAGTGCAAGATCTCGTTATCGTATTCGCTCGCGAGGTCGCTCAGCACAAGCTGTCGGTGGAACGCCGCAGCGCCTCCCTTTCGCATGTTGGCCGCTTCGGCGCTGGGGAACCTGCGCATCGGGTCCGTGGCGATGAGTCCGCGACAGAAGTTCATCAGCAGTGCATTGCAGGTCACTTCGTCAGGGAGAATCGAGTCGAGATCATGAAGTAATTGGCGTTTCGCTTCGAGCAACGTGCGGAAATTTGCGATGTTCTGGAAGACCGGGCGGCCCGAGAGCATTTCAATCAGCACGTAACCGAGTGATGCGAGATCGCTGCGGGGCGTGGTCTCGTTTCCTTCGAGCACTTCGGGAGCTGCAAAAGCAGGTGTGCAACTTCGCTTGGCGGGCGGGGCTCCCATTTCAAAGGCGGAGCCGAAATCGATGATTTTGGCGCTGCCCGTGCATTTGAGCATGATGTTCGAGGGCTTGATATCGCCATGAACGATGCCTTCACGGTGCAAGGCGGCAAGGGCTGCGAGACAATCGCGGACAATCGCCACGGCGACTCCCGGCTTGATGCGAGGTTGAGACGGTCCCGCAGTGACCACGACGCGGTTGATCGTTTCCCATCGCTTCTGGCTCACCCGAGCCCGGATTCGCTCGAGCATCTTGGGGACGAGCAGGCGACGGAGATCGTAGCCTTCAATCCACTCCATCACCATCATCCGCACTCGATTTCGATCGACGAAATTCTGTACGTCGAGAAGATTATGCTGCTGGATCTGGGCCACGCGAGCGGCGATCTGGGCGTTCGTCAACATCGATGCGTCGTAGTCGGCCGCCGATTCAAATCGTTCTGGGGAGAAGATTTTCACCGCGACCGGCAGTGTAAAGCCGTCTGCACCGCGTCGTTCTGTAAGGAACACTACGCCCTGCCCACCCGACCCAAGTCGCTTCTTGAATTTGTGGTGGGTCGTCCAGGCAAGCCGCTTGTCGTCGAGCAGCGTCAGGTATCGCTGAATAAGATCGTCAGCGGAAGCGTCCGGCTTTTCGACCTTGTCGCCTTGGGCGATCGTCAGTCTTTCGTCCAGGTAAGTCGTGGTCAGCATGGGGTCTGCCCAGAGGTCAATGGGGTGGCGAGGTCAATCGGTGGGCGAAGTCAATGGGTAGGTGGGGTGCGATCAGAGCGGGTGCCATTAGGGCGGAGCCGCCTTACCGTATTCTATGCCCAGACCGAATTTTGCGCCTAGCGAAGAATCTCACGAAATTACGGCGTGGAATTCCAGTCCCTTAGCCAGGGAACTGTGTCCGAATCTTCCCTTTAGGCAACCGCCTCACCCGCGGCTTCCCGAGCGATCGTCGTGGGAACGAAGCCGAGGGAATCACTGGCGGCGAGGAAAACCGAGTTGTTTGTCAACGAGATTCAGTAGTTTCTCGCCATTTTGGAATCGCCTCAGGTTCTCGCAGGCAAAATCGGTAGTGGAGTTGACTCGTTGAGCGGATTGCGCCCCGACATGGGGGGTGATCACAACGTTGGGCATACTCCATAGTGGGCTCGAAGCCGGCAAAGGTTCGACCTCTGTCACGTCTAAACCGGCACCGGCAATCTGTCCGGCCCGCAAAGCATGGACAAGATCCGACTCGCTGACGACTTGGCCGCGTGCGACATTGATCAGCAGAGCCGAGTTCTTCATCGTGTCAAAGGCGGTCGCATCAATAATCTGTTCGGTTTGCCGATTCAACGGGATGCAGAGAATCACAACATCGGACTCGGCCAGCAAATCAGGCAGCCGTTCGGCTGGCCAAAGCGCCTCGACGTGTTCCGGCTTGTCCACCGGGAAGACATCCGTAGCGAGAATCTTGACCTGAAACGGAGCGATAACCTCGGCGATTCGCCTGCCGTTGCCGCCGAATCCAACAATTCCCACCGTGCAGCCATGCAGGTCGCGAGTCGGGCGGCGAATAAATTCGCTGGCCAATTGAGCCCGGAAGAATCTTGGGGCGCTGCGGATGAGTCCCAGCGTGAGGCACATCGTCTGCTCGGCGACCTGATTGGCGAACAGTCCGGAGGCGCTCGTCACGACGATTTCGGAATCGATCACCTCGGGTGTGAGGCAGTGGTCCAATCCGGCTGCCGAGGACTGAATCCAGCGCAATCGGCCATTTTCGACGACTTGGGCCCAGGGCGTGGGGACTTTCGCGTGGCCGATGAAGATATCGGCTGTCACGATCTCCTCCGCGACTCGCTCTTGCCCGGCGTTGACGATTTCGGCCTGCGGCGCCGCCTCGGCTAGCTGTTCGCAGTGGCGAGATTCGACGGGATAACAGAGCACAATTCGCATTGGTAGGGACTATTCGTGTGGGAGGTGTTCCAAAGTGGTTGGCGAAAGCGCCTGACTAGACAATAATGTTTTTTGGCGGGTGCGCGGAGCATGCTCTCGATCCCGCTTTGGATGCTGGGATTTTTGGATGCTGGGATTTTCACCGGTTTTCTTGACCGGGATTATTCACCTCCCAATGGCATCCAACTTCAAACATCATCCCTCCCCCCTGCTCCGCTTCCCAGCGGATCTGGATACTCGTTTCCGATCGGGAGACGTTCCCCTTGTCAATCACAAAGACTCAATACGGCACAGCGGCCATCGTGACCTTGGTGGCGCTGCGGTTTCTGATTGGATTTCATTTCTTCAGCGAAGGCGCTGTCAAGATTCGAGACGGGAAGCCTTTCTCGGCTCCCTTCTTCTCCAACGCCAAAGGCGCCTTGGCCCCGGCCTACCGCGACTTGGTTTGGGACCCGGACGGCCTGGCGCGACTGAACTACGCGGTGAAGCCGGATGGATCGCCGGGCGTCAGCACGGAACGGGCGGTGCTAATGTGGGAAAAACATGTCGCTCGCGCTGAGGCGTTTTATGGATTCGACGACAAGCAGAAGGCGGAGGCGAGAAGTGTCCATAGTCGTTGGCAAAAGTTGCTGGAGACGTTTGCTGCGGAATTTGAGCCGGAGTTGATCGAGTATTTTCAGGGCGTCCGTCGGCGTGATCGCAACCGGGAGGATCCCGCCATGCAAGGTGTGGAATCGCTTCGTGGTCAGACCAAGAAGTGGGAATCGAAATTGAAGGGAAACGGCGCGCCGTTGATTGCCACAGCCGAGACGCTTCGATCTGGTTTCGAGATGGCGATCTACGACGTGGCCAACGAAACTCAAAGACGCCGTGGGTTGTTAACGGTTGCAGAGCCTGGGCGACGGACTGTTGATTCAGTCACCATGGACTCATTCATTCCGGTTTTTGACATCGTGATCGGGCTGCTGTTGATGTTCGGCCTGCTCACTCGCATGGCGTCCGTCATCGGCGCTCTCTTTTTAGGCTCCGTCGTGCTGTCGCAATTTCCCGGCGCGACAGGCGCTGTGGCAACTTGGCCTCAGGCCATTGAAATGGTTGCCCTGTTTGTGCTCGCGGCGACCGCCGCTGGACAATTTGCTGGTCTCGACCTATTCACCGCCCCGTTTTTTCGACGGTTATTGGCTGGTAAGAAAAAGACAGGAAGTAACGCATGAATCTCACACCGGAAGAAAAAGCAGACGGTCGCGAGAATTACTACGAGGCGATTGGATTGAATCGTCGCGACTTTTTTCAAAAGACGATTGCGACTGGGGCCGTTGGCGCCACCGGCTTGGGCGCCGCCTATTTCGGCTACGCCGCGGTCGATAAGCCTGTCCGGATTGGTGTGATTGGCACCGGCGACGAGGGCAACGTGCTGATCAGCGCCATGAACCCGAACTACCATCAGGTTGTCGCTATCGCCGACATTCGGCCGTCGAGTATCCATCGAGCATTCCACGGCGACTGGGCCAGCCCTGCCGCCATCGCGGCGCGACGCGGTCTGATGGAGGTCTACGGTTGGAAGACCGAAGATGAGGCTCGCAAGCATGTCCAGGTCTATGACGCCAAGAACGGCGGATACGAGGAACTGCTTAAGAACAAGGACGTCGAAGCGATCGTCATCGCCCTGCCCTTGCACCTGCACGCCAAGGCGACTGCCGACGCGATGAAAGCTGGAAAGCACGTTCTCACTGAAAAACTGATGGCCCACAACGTGGCCCAATGTAAGGCCATGGGGCGGATTGCCACCGAGCAGGATCTGTATTTGGCTGTCGGGCATCAGCGTCACTACAGCGTGCTTTACGATAACGCCGTCAACTTGATCCGCTGGGGAATCCTGGGCGAAATCCACCACATTCGAGCCCAATGGCACCGTGGCAATTTGCCGGGTCGAGATAGCTGGCAACAACCGTTGCCCGGCGGTGAGCTCATGCGAGGCTCGCAGAAGACGTATGACAAGATCGGAGATCAGCTGAGGAGCTTGACTCGGAAACTGGAGAAGCCGCCATCCCCCGAGGAGGCTGAGTTGCTGCGAAAGAAGGTGGCTCAATGGACTGCTTGGGATTCGGACAAGACCGTTGACGCCGCAGCCCACGGCTATGAGTCGATCACCTTGCCGGGGAACCGAGAGCGCTCAGCTCTGGAGGAACTGATTCGTTGGCGTTTGTGGGCTCGCACCGGCGGCGGCCTGATGGCCGAACTCGGCAGCCATCAACTCGATGCGGCCAGTATCTTCATTTCCGCCCTAGGCAAGGACGGCGAGAAAGCTCACCCCCTGAACGTTCACGCCGTCGGAGGCCGGCACATCTTTCCGAATGATCGCGAAGCGGAAGACCATGTTTATTGCATGTTCGAGTTTCCCGCCCCAGGATATGAGCCTGGTTTTGACGCGGGGTACGTAGATCAAGTCCAGAATTTCCCCAACCCCGAGTCAGGCATTCCGGGCTACAGCGAAGAAAACAAGGACAAGAAGATCGTGGTCACCTACTCGTCGATCAACGGCAATGGCCACGGCGGCTACGGCGAAATCGTGATGGGCACCAAAGGCACGCTGATTCTCGAACGCGAGAAAGAAGTCATGTTGTTCAAGAAAGACAGCACGGCTCGAATGGGCGTCAAGACCGGCGCCGGCGGGCCGACGTTGGACACCCAAGCCAGTGGCGATACCGCTCCGGTTGCGAAAGTCGCTGAGGGTCCTGTCAGTCGCGGCTACACGGAAGAACTCGAGCATTGGGCCTGGTGCGTTCGAAACCAATCACCCGAGAACAAACCTCGCTGTAATCCTAAGGTCGCGCTCGGAGACGCGGTCATCGCGCTCACGACCAATGTTGCAATCAAAGCGAACAATGCCGGCAAAGCTGGCTATGTGAAGTTCGACGAAGCGTGGTACGACATCGACAATGACGCCACTCCCGATGGCAGCGATGTCCAAGCCGAACTGAAATCACTGCTGGGCTGATGCCTTACCGGGCGCGTGCGTTCAACCGTGGACGATCAGGCGTCAGGCGTAGGTAATCAGGCCTTCGCGGTTCACATCGTCGACTTGGTCGTTAAGCGTGAACAGGTCGTACAGCCAGCCGATGCCCAGGAGGCCGCCGGTCAGCAGCCAGATGATTCCGGTGACGAATTTGCCCATGTAGAAACGGTGCATGCCCAAGCCGCCGAGGAAAAGGTGCAGCAGCCAGGCGATTGTGTAGTCGACTTGGCCCCCCACGTACTGCCGATTCGCCGCGTCGTCCATGCTCGGGATCAGAAATAGGTCGACGATCCAGCCGATACCCAAGAGACCGCCCGTACAGAGCCAGAGCGTGGCGGAAATCGGTCTCCCGTAGTAGTAACGGTGGGCGCCGAAAACGCCAAAGATCCATGCGATATAGCCAATGGCCAGGGAATGGGTGTTGGTTCGGATGTATTGGGCGACTGGGGCGCCGTATTGCACGTTCGCGGTTCGAGGCTTGGCAGTGGCTTGCGGCTTGGCTGCGGTTTGAGGGCCGCCGGTCGAAAAGCCCATTGTGGTCCAATCAATTGAGGTCGAGGGGGTTCGTGCGGAACAAGCCGCCACTGGGTGTTCGTTTCCAGCTTTGCTTTCTTGCCTGCTACTTGCCGCGGCACTTCGGACATTTTACATTGCCCCCATGAAGCAACCGGCTGCGTCTTGTGGCAACTTGGTCTCAGCGGGGAGGCGAAACGAGAATTTGCCTTCGCGAATCGACGAGGAAACACACCCTATCGCAGCGAAGACCTCTTTCGTTTGGAATGGAGATGGACGTGGAAAAATGGCCGATCGGCGTGTTTACGAGTATCGATGCGGGTTTGGGCGTTAAGCTTGAGGTCGCACAGGAACTAAACATCCCCACGATTCAGTTACACGCGCCCGCTAAGGAATCTCGCACCCCGGAAAACGCTCGAGCGTTCCTCGACCGGATTGGCGGTCTGGGAATCGAGCTCACAGCGGTTTTCGGCGGGTTTGAAGGTGAGAGTTACGCTGACATACCCACGGTTTCTCGCACCGTCGGCCTCGTGCCACCCGAGACGCGGGCCGCACGAACGCAAGAGATGAAAGAGATCGCCGATTTCGCTCGGCAACTTAACTGCGAT
>CAZWOU010000107.1:0-8508 GCA_964635375.1 uncultured Pirellulaceae bacterium
CACGTCAACGACGCGGGACCTGGCGGAACCGGGCAATTCAATAACCCCTACGGCACGTTGAACGATGCGGCCGGTGATCCGGCGGACATCGTCTTGGTCCACGCCAACACGGTCTTTAATGGGGAACAGTTTACCGTCGCAGCTGGGCAGAAGTTCCTTGGCGAATCAGCCATTCCTCAAGTTGTCGCGACCGATCAACTGGGCCTCGTTGCGCTGCCATCGGCCACCGGCGGCCTGAATGCACCTGTCATCATGAACTCGCCAGGCGACGCGATCACGCTTGGGTCCGGATCGACCGTATCCCAATTCAATATTCAGTCAGCAGGCGGCGTCGGTGTCTTTGGCCAAGACGTTGGCAACGTGCTGATCGAGAACGTCGCCGTGCAAGGCGCTGCAGGAGCTGGCTTGCAACTTCAGGTTACGGGAGTGAATGTTGTCAACGCGACGGTGAGGAACAATGTATTCACTGGCAATGGAGCTCAGAGCGGATTCTTGTTTGGCGCCAACGCCGGCGCCATTCTGAACGCCCACATCACCGGCAACGAAGACTCGCTCGGATTCCAGTTGCAGCGAGACGCAAACGGATTCCTGCGATTGGCGGGCAGCCTCGGACTGGGTGGTTTCTTCAACGACGACAATGGCAACATCGCAAACGAGGGCAACACGACGGGCGGCGGCGCCCCGGTCGTCAATATCCTTGGCGCCGGAAACCAAATTGAAATCATCAACCCCGGTTCCATCCCGGCGCCTTAAGGCGAATGTTCCGTTGTGGCTCGACGCGTCATCGAACGGCGAGACCTTTTGGTCAGCGAACTAGGCGCCAGCAGCGGTGGATGCGCTGATTGCGAAAGTCGTCCGGGACCGTCTGGGAACTGATCTCGCGGATCTCTTCCGCCCGAATGGCCGGCGCGTCTAGCTTGAATCGCCGAAAGTTGGTTGAGAAGAGGACGACGCCAGCGGGCTTCATCAACGCCAAGACTTGGTTCAACATCTCGACGTGGTCGTCTTGAACTTGCCAATCAATCTCAGCTCGCTTGCTGTTGGAAAAAGTTGGAGGGTCGACCACGGCTAAATCGTAGATGTTGCTCTCGCGTTGCTGCCTGAGAAACGTACGCGCGTCGCTCCGGATGAAATCGTGTTGAGGGCCGACGAACTCATTCAGTTGCATGTTGCGCTCCGCCCAACGCAGATAGCCTCGATTCCAATCGACCGTTGTCGTAGCCGCGGCACCGCCCGATGCTGCGTAGACCGTGAAGCTTCCGGTGTAGCCAAAGAGATTGAGAAACTTGACGCCCGCAGAACGGTCTCGCACCATGGACCGCGTGATTCGATGGTCAAGGAACAACCCCGTATCGACATAGTCGGTCAGGTTGACGACAAATTTCAAGCCGCCTTCGTGAACAACGATCTCATTGCGTTCATCGGCGAGCTTGTCATGCTGGGTCGAACCGCGTTGCCGCAGCCGACTCTTGAGCATGACCTTTTTTCGCTCGACCTCCAACGCCTCCGCGGCCGTGCGAGCCATCAAGTCCAGCCAGTCGACATGCTCGGCCAAGTCTCTGTCGTGCGGCCGCTCGTACTCCGTAATGTGCAGATGGTCATCGTAGCGATCGACGATGAGCGGAATCTCGGGAATGTCGCGTTCGTAAAGGCGGTAGCAAGTGATGCCCTGCCTGGTGGGCCAACGACGAAGATGCCGAGCTCGCTTGAGCAACCGAGACTTGAATAACTCGGCTTGTTCGTACGCCTTCTCGCTCAAGCCTCCGAACACCGGCTTGGGCGAGAACGATTTGCGCGTCTGCTTTGAGTCTGACTCGGACGCCGAGACATTGGCGGTCGAGGTCGAGTTTGACGCGGGGACTTCGACATCGGGCGCGATGGCTTGCGGACTGGGAGCATCGGCAACGGGCGCTGTGGCTCGGGCCGCTTTGGGTCCATGGAATTGAAAATAGGTGCACTCAATGCGGCCGTTGTACAGCTTCCGGCGTCGATTGGCCTTCTTCTGCACAAGTGCTTCAAAGCGCGGATAGGCCGTCAGAATGAAATGCGACCAGGTTGGCAAACCTCTCAGCACTCGTGGAATCTCGGCGTACAGCGGCTCCAACTCATGTTGCTCGCCCAACCGAGCGCCATAGGGCGGGTTCGTGATCACACAGCCGTACTTGCGTTTGCTCGACAAGTCCTCAAAGGCCTGTTGCTGAAAGTGAATCAGCTCCTCCACTCCCGCTCGCTCAGCGTTGTTTCTGGCAAACCACAAAGCTCGGCTGTCGATATCCCCTCCGATGATTCGCTCATCCAGACCTGGCTTGATGAGGTCAAGCGATTCAGTCTTGGCCTCCTCCCAATCCGTCGCGGGGATGATCGGCCAGTCTTGCGATGGAAACTCCCGCATCGATCCTGGCGCCACGTCTTGCCCGATCAAGGCCGCCTCGATGGGGATCGTGCCGCTGCCGCAGAACGGGTCGATCAACGGCCGCTCGCGATTCCAAAAACTGAGTAACACCAATGCGGCGGCAAGCGTCTCTTTGAGCGGAGCGCCCGTCGATTGCAGTCGGTAGCCTCGCTTGTGCAAGCTGGGTCCGGTCGTGTCGATCGTCAGTCGCGCTTGGTTCTTATGCAGAGCGATCTCGATCCGAAAGAGCCCGCCGTCCTCGTCGAGCGTTTCGACTGAGTGCGAAGCAAGCAGACTCTCAACCACCGCCTTCTTCACAGCTCGCTGGCACGCCGGAACGCTCGATAACTGCGAATCGAGAGAACGCCCGATGACGGGAAAGGCGCCGTTGGCCGGAATCCATCTCGCCCAGTCCAAGTCACGCGTGCCAAAGAACAAGGCGTCAAAATCGGTCGCCTCAAAAGATGCCATCCGAAGCAGCACGCGATCCGCCGTCCGCAACCAAAGATTCGCTCGGCAAATCGCCCGCTCGTCTCCGAGGAACTCGATTTGGCCCGGTCCGACCACTTTGCCTTGATAGCCAAGCTGCTCCAATTCACGGCGGACAATCGCCTCGAGTCCAAATGCACAGGTTGCAATCAGCGTGTGCAAATCTGTTTCGAGCTCCGCTTCGGACATTTGATCTTCAGTCGTGTTGAATTCCCGCAGTCTCCCGCGGCCGGCCAAACCCAGGTAGCAAGCTAGCATCGCCTCCGGTTGCGGCCAACGCCTCTGGGCGCGCCGCGAGGAAAAGTCGATTGGATTTCGAGGATTTGTGTCACCTTCGGGTTCTTCAATCTCTATAAGTCATTAGGATTTGAAGCCAAGCCCCAACGGCGAAGGGCCTTGCTGCCGATCGATGCCCAAACGGAAGCTGTTGATCTGGGCGACGCGGGCAAGGCATGGTCCCGGCTATGTTATTCCGGCTGCATTATTTGAAAGGAATCAAACATGAGACAGTCTATTCTCGCTTTCTTGATTATTCTTCCCACGTCCTTGTTCGCTGCGCCGCCGCGCCGCGAGGGCTTGCCGGCGGATGTTTCGACCGTGGTGCACGTAGATTTGGAGCAGCTGCAAACGGGTTCCTTCGGTCCGCAGTTGCTCGCCAAGGCGGCCGAGTTACCGCGGGTGAAAGAGCTGTTCAAGACGATTCCAGAATCGCTGTCATTCCTGACGCAAACAGAAGTCAAGGACGTGACTGTTCTCACTTGGTCGAAAGCTCAGTTGGAGGGCAACACAGACGAGCCGGTCTTGCTTGCTCGCCTATCGATTGATGAGGAAAAGCTAGTGGGCCTGTTGCGACTCGGTCGCGACTACGCTCAGATTTCCCACCGCGGCGTTGCGGTTCACCATTGGCGTCCAAACGTTGAGGCGATACGGGAAACACTGCTAGGCCCCAGGAAGAAATCGCCCAAGAAAAAGGACGCTTCGCAAGTCTCTTATCTGGCTTTTCCTGAGCCGGGCGCACTCGTCGTGACACAGTCGCTTCCATTGATGCTAAAGACACTGGATCGGCATCGTGGCCAAAATGATGCCATGTCGAAAGCGCGTTACAAGGCATGGGTCGGGGACCGTCCGTCGTGGCTCTGTGTCATGTACGACCACTCAGGCGACTTTCCAAGCAACATCATCGCTCGGCTGTGGCAAGAGAGCGACGGCCGAGTCACGTTGACCGCCGAAACGACTTGTCGGAACGAAACAGAGAAAGCCATTGGGGCCGGTCTCCTCGGCATTCTGAACAACGCTGAGCAATTGGGCCGCGCCGCGACTCAGGCAATCGTTGCAGGTAAGAAGACGGGTGATGCAGACAGCCAGGAGGAGTCCGCATCCGATTCGGACAACCAGCACGGTTCATTCTCTTTCGGCATCATGCTGGACGGAAAAGGCGGCTCGGACAGCGACATCGAGGACGTGGACAAGTTCGCCAGCGAGATCGGGGCACTGTTGTCGAAGGTTGTAAAACCGACGTTCAAGAACGGACGACTAAAGGTCACGGCGAGCGCCTACCCGGGGAGTTGGGACGTGAAGTTCGAGTCGGAGAATAACCGCGATGACATTAGTGTTCATCTTCAGCTGTTTTCCTCGAAGGCCAAGCATCTCGCGTCAAAGAACCAGAATGCTACACGTCGCTAGGCGGCGACTGTCAGTCGGCGACAATCGGTTTTGATCATCAGAATGGATTCTGAGATGCCAAGTTCCCAGGAAGACGCTCAGCTTGCTCGGCTTGCACAACGCGGCGACTTGGATGCGTTTGAGAAGTTGATTGCGAAGTACGAGGCGAAGCTGCACTGTTTTCTCCGTGCCCACGGCGCCAACGGCTGGGATGTGGAGGACGCAGTTCAGGAGACGTTTCTTCGCGTGTATCTTCACATCGACCAGTTCGATGTAGAGCGTCGTTTCAGCACTTGGTTGTTTACTATTTCCCGTCGGTTATTACCTCGTGCGCAGGCGACTTTGCCGATGGAGACGCTGGATTCTCTTCCGGCGCGTAACTGCGATCCGGGACCCTCACGCAGGCCGCGGCGGATGGCGGCGTCGGCAAACTGGAAACACTGGCCGACCCCGTTCGCCCGACGGACGAGGAGAGGAGTCGTACCGGCGCCGACAAGGGCGGGCGCGTGATTGTCGATTTGGCCTCCAATTTCCTCGGGCGCAGACAGGATTTCGACTGAGACACCGAGTATCATGACGGCATGAACGCGACCTTTGATCAGAGACGTCGGTTGGAGCGGATGGCTCCTCAGGAGTTGGCTGAGCACCAGTTGGGCAAGTTGAATGCGTTGTTGGGGGCCACGCTTCCGCACAATCGGTTCTACGCCGATCGGCTGTCGGATGTGTCGTTTCCTTTACAATCATTGGATGCCTTGAGTGAGCTTCCGTTCACCTTTAAGGACGACTTGGCCAACAACCCGCAAGGCGGTGACTTTGCCTCGAATCTAACGTATCCCCCCCATCAATACGTGCGATTTCACCGCACGTCGGGCACGCGGGGCCGGCCGATGATGGTGCTGGACACGGCCGACGACTGGAAATGGTGGACGGAGACTTGGCAATTCGTTCTGGACGCGGCCGAGTTGGGCGCGGAGGACCGCGTGCTGATGGCTTCTTCCTTCGGGCCCCACATCGGCTCTTGGAGCGCCCACGACGCGGTTGTTGCTCGAGGCGCGCTGGTGATTCCCGGCGGCGGTCTCGACACATTGGCCCGACTTGAGCTTATCCGGTCAAGCCGCGTGACGGTCTTGTTCTGCACACCCAGTTACGCGCTTCACCTAGCCAAGACCGCCGCGGACAATCAGATGGAGACCGCCTCATTGGAGGTCCGCCGGATCGTCTTGGCGGGTGAATCGGGGGGATCGGCGCCGGCGGTTCGCCAGCGAATTGAAACTGCCTGGAATGCGAAGGTGATTGACCATGCCAGTGCCAGTGAAGTCGGTCCCTGGGGTTTTTCAGATCCAAACGGCCGAGGCTTGCATGTGATCGAAAGCGAATTCGTGGCGGAATTCCTTTCGGTGGAAACGGGAAAACCCGCCGCCGAAGGCGAGTTGTCGGAGCTTGTGTTTACGACGTTGGGGCGAGTTGGAAGTCCCGTCCTCCGCTATCGAACGGGTGACCTGGTCCGACCGACCTGGAACGCGGAGGGCGAAATCCGCTTCGTGCTGCTTAAAGGCGGAGTGCTCGGTCGCTCAGACGACATGGTGATCATTCGCGGCGTGAATATTTTTCCCTCGTCTGTCGATCAGATTCTGCGTAGCTTTCCTGAGGTGCTCGAGTATCGGGTCTCCGTTAGTCGAGACGGCGACTTAGACCAATTGAACGTCGAAGTCGAGGATCGTATGAACGACGTCGAGCGAATCGCTAGGGAACTTCGCCTGCGACTTGGCCTGCGAGTCAACGTCGTGGGCGCAGCGTTTGGGACCTTGCCGCGTTTTGAAGGCCGGGCGAACCAGTTTGTTGATCTCCGCGAGCACAAGCCGAGCTAGACGGTTGGTCATCGAGTGATCGGCATTTGGGCGGCTAGAAAGCAGCCAAGAAAGGGAACGACTACACGGTGGAAACCAAAACAAGCGCCGCTGATTTGCGACATCACATCGAAGCGATACGCGGCCAGTACCCGGCGTTTCGACGCCAAGTCGAGGGGCAACCTGCAGCGTTCTTCGACGGGCCCGGTGGAACTCAAACTCCACAATGTGTGATCGACGCTATCGGCCAATATCTGGGCGCCACCAACGCCAACCACGAGGGGCGATTCGCCACGAGCCGAGAAAGCGATGTGTTGTTGCATGACGCCCATCGGGCGTTTGCGGAGTTTCTGGGCGCGAGCGACGAGGATGAAATCGTGTTCGGCGCTAACATGACGACGCTTACCTTCGCGCTTTCTCGAAGTCTGGCGAAGACGTGGGCGCCGGGTGATGAGATTTTGCTGACGCGATTGGACCACGACGCCAACTTTTCGCCATGGTTGTTGGCCGCACAAGATGCCGGTGCGGTCGTCAGGATCGTCGAGATCAACGAGCAGGATTGTACGCTGGATCTGGATGATTTGCGTAGCAAGCTAAATTCAAAGACGAAACTTGTCGCTGTTGGGTGTGCATCCAACGCGGTTGGCTCGATCAATCCCGTCAAGCAGATTGCGGCCTGGGCTCGCGAGGCGGGAGCGTTGGTGTTTGTAGATGCTGTCCACATGGCGCCGCACGCCCAAATTGATGTCTCCGACATTGGCTGCGATTTCCTCGCCTGTTCCGTCTACAAGTTCTTTGGGCCGCATGTCGGCGTGCTCTGGGGCAAGCGGGACCTGTTGGAAGAATTGACAGCCTACAAAGTCCGTCCTGCACCCGCCTCTTCGCCAGGCAAGTGGATGACTGGAACTCAGAATCATGAAGGCATCGCCGGCTCACTTGCCGCCGTGAATTATCTTGCTGACATCGGCCGGCGAGTGAGCGGGGCTGAGTCCTTCGCGGGAACGCTTCGCGACGCGCTGAGTCTGGCTTATCGAGCGATTGCCGATTACGAACGCGGTCTGTTGCTGGAGTTGCTAGAGGGCCTTGGCGACTTGCCGCGGTATCGGCTTTGGGGGATCGCCGACAAGAATCGCGTCGACGAACGGGCTCCGACCATTGCGATAACGCACGACACGATCAATGCAGCCGACTTGGCAGAGCGACTAGGCGGTCGCGGCTTGTTTACCTGGGATGGCAACTACTACGCGCTGAACCTGACCGAATCGTTGGGCCTGGAGCCCCATGGGATGCTGCGGATCGGGATCGTTCACTACAACACCAGCGACGAAGTGCAGCGTCTGCTAACCGCCCTCGACGAGATCAGCTAATGCCGGTTCCCCAGACGTTGCGCCGTGACGAAGAAGGTCGGATCGTCATTCAGTGGGACGATGATTCCATCCGCACCTACGCGCCTCGCGAACTGCGGGACGCTTGCCCCTGCGCGACGTGCGGCGAAAAACGCCGCGCGGCGCCTGTTGAGTTGCCAATTCTCGCCCCGAACGAGATTGGCGCGCTGCAAGTCAAACAAATGCAACCGATGGGCAATTACGCCTACGCGATCGAATTCAGCGACGGACACAACTCGGGCATCTACACGATTGAGTTGCTGTTGAACCTTGGGGTTCAGGGCTGAGGGGTTCAGGGCTGATTGACAGTACTCGGTTTACTTTCCGCCCTTCAAACCTTGCTCTTGCAACGTCCGCAGCGCGTCGACGCCGAAGCTTTCGACCGCGTCGCCAGTCCGCTCTTGAATGATGTCGGCCCGACCAAGATGGATCTTCTTATAGACGTCGTTCGAGATAATGTAGTACCAATCCCCGAAGCGATTCTGCAGAGTGCGAACTTCCGTTTCCGCGTTCTTTAGTTTCTCGTTGTATTCATCCATCTTGCGGCTGTTCTCTTGAGTTACCCGCTCGCGTTCCGCCACTAATTCGTCCGGGTTGGAGATCTTCGGCGCGTCGCCTTCGGTTATGGTTCCTTCAGGCGCCTTGGTCTCGTTCTCCGCTTTGGCCGGATCGTCTTTCCCGGGCTCTTTGGCTTCCGTTTCTTTGCCGGCATCCTTACCGTCCTCTGTCGGTT
>CAZWOU010000107.1:8518-24296 GCA_964635375.1 uncultured Pirellulaceae bacterium
CCAATGGGAAGCGGCGCGAGAATCGGTTTGGGGATTTTGCTGTGATCGATCTCAGCGGTTACAAAAAGGAACCGGTTGAGCTGGCCCTCTTTGTCCTGTGTGCCCGTGGTGCTGCCAAACCGAAGGATGTAGCGAATGCCGTCCCGAGTCGTTACATGAATCTCACCGTTGGCGGAGGTGAGCATGTTTTCTTGGTTGGCGCCGATTGGCAAGACATAGAAGCCGCGTTTCATCAGGTCCTCGCGGTTGGCTCGGTCCTCCATGAACTCCTTACTGGCCCTCAGGTCGGCGCCGAGTCCTTCGGGCTTGCGGCCCACATCGACGATTTCCAATTCATCCAGCGCCGTCTTGACATCGTTCAGTTGGGTGGTGTTGAGTTCCTCTTCGTCGAGCAGCTGCGCGGGAATCGTACCGCCCCGCCGATCGAAGGTAAACATCTTATCCAATTCCCACTTGCCGCCCGTCGTCTCGAAGCGGGCGTCGATTTGAAGCCGTTGATCGATAAGGAACTGATTGCCCCGGGGAATCACCGAGTAATCGCGGAGGCTGAGCGTCTCCACATCAAAAGCGGTCAGCTTGAGCAGGTCTTTTTCGATCCAGCGATCAAATTCGGTTGGCAGTTTCGTCGGGTCAATCCTAACCACGTAGACGGGCTCTTCGCCGCGTCGCCTTACGAACCGCTGTCCGTCACTGCCTTTGACGCTCTTGCCGATAATGATTTCGGCCAGCGCGACATCCTTGGCGTCCTTGACGATAGCCATCTTCCCCACGCCCTGCGTGCTCGCTTTCAAGTCAGTATCCGGGGAGATGACTCCGTAGAGCTCATGATCGCTGGCAACGCGCGAGGCAACGTCGATGACGTTCAAGTCGATCAAAGCGAGAGCTGCGTCACGCATTTGCTCACCGGCATCGGCCGGATACTTGTGGTGGGAGGGAATGGTCCAGGCCTTCGAACGTCGGTCGCGAGCGACCTTAAAGGTCGATTTTTCTGCGACGGCCTCATCAAACTCCACGATCTCCAAGCTGGTTGCCTTGGCTGGCTCGTCGAAGCCTTCGAACAGCGGCTTGCCAATCTTACTTTCGATCTCTGCATCAACGGTCACGATTCTAGGTCGCGCCAATGCCCCGGCCGCGATGGCGACGAGCGCACAAATGCAATAGATCAACGTTTTTCGGAGTTCTTTCATTGGACTCTTCCCAGCGACGTTTGAAACGTATCGGAGAATTTTAAGTGGAGTTTGCCGGCCCATCGCATTGATCGGCATCGGCCAAGGATGGTTAGCGCAAACGGGACTTGGCGACGCCTTCGCGTTCACGCAGCAGACGAATAACGAAGACCAGAACGCCTAGGAACAACGGCGGGATTGGCGGCAGCAAGATCGCCCATAGTTTGAAGCTGTTTTGAATCGCGGAGATCTTCGCATCCGCTTCGCGGCGAATGTTCCGAATCTTCCGATCGCGGTCGAGCTCCAGCTGCTCTTGCAACACGCCGACTCGGCGATTGGCGCGCTCCTGCTCAGCCAAGTGACGTTGCAGGATGTATTGCATCTGCGCGGGATCCGCATTTGGATCTTTGCGCAATTCGTCGAGTTCCGTTTGCAACTTTTCGACAATTTGGTTGATCTCGTCTCGCTTCTTGTCGAGTTCGTCCTGAAACTCTTTCTGAAACTGATCGCGTTCGGTCAGTTCGTCCTCTCGTGCTTTTTCCGCGCGGAATTCGACGACTCGAAGAGTGTAGTGGCTCGGTTTCCGTTTTCGAATCGCGATATAGTCTGTATCGCCTGTCAGCTCGTCAAAGATGTTGAGCAGGAACGTGACGTTCTCGAAGTTCCACTTGACTTCCATGCCCTGATCCGGCCGAGCTCTGAGGGTAAGAAACGCTTCGGACATGACGTCGATATCCGCGACATAGATGACGTTGAGTTTTCGGTCTTCAGCACTTTTTCCCTCTTTAGCACTGTCGTCAGCTCCATCGTCCTTCTTGTCTTCGCCGTCATCCTTCGAGGCGGCTCCGCCTCGAATATGGGCCGCCAAGATATAGTCCGTTTCGGTTGCCGCCCCTTGTTCGGCTCTTATCGCGTTGGGGTCCCGCCCAGCCGTTTGCATGGCGCGGCGGTAGGCTTCATCGGAAATCGTTCCAGACTGAATCGTTCCGCTCTTGATCAACGGCAGAAACTCGAACTTGCTGTCGGCTCGTTTGCTGATGTATCCCGGGATTGGGAACAGCACTTCAACCAGGCCGGATGTGACTTGGCTTTCGCTACTGACCGACCCGGCGCCGCCCGGCGCTAATTCAGAGGCGAAGATCCACTGGTCCGGAATGGGGACCTGTATCTTTCGGTAAGGATTGTATTGTTGCCAAACCAGATTTGGTCGGAACTGGCGGTCGAAGCCGGTATTGCCGTCGATCTGCAATCCTAGCGTTCGCCACAGTTTTTGGATGTCGCCTTTGGGCACATTGCGTTGCTGGCCGCCCATCATACCCATCATTCCGCCGCCACCCGATTGCTTGGGATCACCGGTGCCCGGCACGTGTCTCATGAAACTGGGCCGCGGATCCTCAAAGATCGCGGTGGGGATGCCCTTTGCAATGGCCTCAATCACGTTTTCCATACCGGGTGGGTCGAGCGAAGAGGGTTGGACGACCAACATGGCGTCGTAAAGATCGGTCGCGATCTGGGTGCTCGGGTCGATTTCCTCGACGTCGTACTGTTTCGCCATTTCCCGCACAATTCCCTGTTGAGGGATTTGACGCGGCTGTCCGCCAGCCATGGAAAATCCGCCGAACATTTGGGCGTCCGTGCGAACGATGCCGATCTTCATCTTTTTCTTCTTGGCGACGGTGTCGACTGATCGAACAATCTCGTACTCCACCGGGATGCCGTGATCGAAGAAAGGCACGACGACTTTTTGCAGGCCGCTTTGGAAGACGGCGCCCATGATGATCTGTTCTTCCCGCATCGCTCCGCGCGACCTGGTTTGGATCGTGCGCGGGGTGATGCCGAAGCGGTCTTCTGCGGAGACCGCTTCTTTTGTGGAAAGCTCAAGATTGTCGTGGAGAACAACTTGGACATTGTTTCCGCCCGATTGGTCGAACTCCTTCAGCAGGGAGATCAAGTCGTACTTGGTCTGTACGTACAACTCCGGAATGTTGTTGCTGATGAAGGCTTCGATGTGAATCGGATGGGCGGGATCGAGTTTAGCGATGATGTCTCGGGTTTGGGGCGACAGAGACGCGCTCTTGTTTTCTGTCGCGTCGTAGCGGAATCGCACTGCCTCCCAGTTACCAAACAGGTAGGTCACTCCGCAGACCACAAAAATCAAGGCGATCGAGCGGACGATATAGTGCACAAGCATCGAGTCGCCATCTCGGCCGCCGGACCAATGCCGCTTGCCGATCAAGACCATGCTGACATAGAGGCCCATCGCAGCGATCAAGAGAAAATAGACCGTGGAAGAAAGACTGATAACTCCGCGACCATAATCGTCAAAGTGGGTGCCGAAACTCCAGGACTGAACGGTTCGAGCAATGTCCGCGTCGGTAAACATCAAGTCGGCGCTTGAAGCCAGCGCGAGCGGTACGTTGAACAGCACGCCCAAGATAAAACCGACTGTCAGGTTGCCCGTCAGGAACGAGGCCATCATCCCCAAGGCCAACATGCTCAAACCCATCATCCAGTAGCCGATGTAGGTCGAGAAAAACAAGCCGGTGTCCAAGTTGCCGTAGCTGAGTCTGGCCAAAACCATGTAATTCGCGAACTGGGAGAACACCAGCGAGACCGAGAAGATAGAGGCCGCCGCCAGGAACTTGCCCACGACAATGTCAAAGTCGCCCGCGGGCAGCGTCAAAAGCAATTCGTCGGTTCCTTGACGCCGTTCTTCCGACCAAATACTCATCGTGATCGCTGGAACGAAGATCAGCATCACGAGTGGAATAACTGCGTTGAGTTGATCGAGATTCGCAAGATTGGCATTAAAGAATTCGTGAGGCCAGAAGGCAAAGAAGGAAGTCATCAACACAAAGATGCAGAGAAACACGTAACCTGTTGGGTTTGAGAAATAACCAAAGAAGTTACGTTTCAGCACCGCGAACGCCGCCCGGCGGTAAACCGCCAAAGGGAGCAGTGCGGCGATATAGACTCCGACGAAAACCGCGTCGTAGAGCAGCAGTTGCATGAATTCAATAAGTTCAGGCATTGAAGTTCGCTCTTTTCTCAGTGCAAGTAATAGGCCGATGCTAGTTTGGCGGAGCGTCTTGGATCGTGTCGATCTAGGCGCTTGCGCCAGTTAATTCGTGGAACGCCGCTTCCAGGCCTTGGCCTTGGTCGAGATCTTCCACCGCCCCGTCGAAAACCAAACGCCCTTCGTGGATCATAATGACGCGGCTCGCCATCGCTTCGACTTCCTGAAGAATATGCGTGGAGAGCAGAATGGTCTTCTCTTCACCCAGACGGCGCATCGTTTGACGCACTTCGCGAATCTGATTGGGGTCCAGACCAGCCGTTGGCTCGTCCATGATCAACACGTCGGGTTCATGGAGCAGCGATTGAGCCATTCCCACGCGCTGTCGATAACCCTTGGACAACTTGCTGATCGACTTCTGCAAGACACTGTGCAGTTGACAGATATCGACCACTGCCTCGATCCGCTCAGCTTTGCGGCTCCGCTCGAGCCCCCGCGCTTCAGCGAAGAAGTCGAGCAAACTGAGGGGCGTCATGTCTGGATAGAGCGGCCCATTCTCGGGCAAATAACCCAAGTGTTCTGAGCCGGCAATCCGATCTGTGTTCATGTCGTGCCCGGCGATTCGAGCAACGCCTTCCGAAGGCGACAAATAGCCCGTCAAGAGCTTCATCGTCGTACTCTTGCCCGCGCCGTTGGGACCCAGGAAGGCGACCACTTCGCCCTTGAACACCTTGAAGGAAACATCGCGGCTGGCAGCAAACAAGCCATAGAATTTGGAAAGGCCGTCCGCCTCGATCATCGGCGTCTCGTCGACCTTCTTGGACTTGGGCATGGCTTCTCCGGTAACTCTTGGTTCGAAATCAGTTCTGGGAATCAGCCGGTCTGGCGACCGTGGCCTCGCGCGGGGGAGGCTTGTGGGGGAGCCGCTTCTGAATGGTCCGCGACCAACCAGCGTCGTAACGGCAAATGATGCCTTGGCAGCGGACCCCTAGGAAGGACCGCTGTATCGAGTCTCGTCGCAAACGCTCCAATATAGGGAAATGCCCGCGAGCCTCAACGGCCAGACGCCATTGAGGCGGGTAAATACCGGCGATGCCGATAGACAATGGGGCGTCGGGAAGCCCAATAGCAGCCATGCTCGACGCTGAGCCCGATCTGCAGCGCCCTATCACTGAGCCCGATCTGCAGGGCCTATCCGGACGCAATTCCTCAAAAACACTACGGAATTACGAACTCGCTGGATGAAAGGTTCGGGGAAATCAAGGTTCGGGGAAATCACGGCGTTTGCCGGAATTCCTCCCTGGTGGGCTTCGCCAGTCGGTTCGCTCAAGGCGTTTCGCCTACCTCCAGCCGCCCGTCATCCGCCCGTCGCAACGGAATTCGACGGATCCAAGCATCGCGGGGAGCCGGATAGTCGGTGCGAAGATGGACGCCTCGCGACTCGTCCCGCAGAATCGCGGCCGTCGTCACCAACTCGGACACCGTCAACATGTTCTGCAGCTCCCAGCCGTGGGAGTCCCCGAATTGCCGCTTGAGCACATAGCGCCCCCACCGCCCCATGGTCGAGCGAGCCTCGAGCATCTCATCGATCGTTCGGCGAACACCGACCGATCGCCACATCAAGCTGCTCAGTGAATTGCGAATGTCGGACAGGTCGAGCGACTCCCTGTCGTCCGGCGGTCGCTCATGGATCTCATTCTGGATCGGAATGGCCTGATAGGTGTCCTTGATCGCCGCCGCCTTGCGCGACGCCGTTTCGCCGGTAATCTTGCCGAACACCATCGCTTCGAGCAGGCTGTTGGAAGCGAGACGATTGGCGCCATGCAGCCCGGTCGAGGTCACTTCGCCAGCCGCCAAGAGACCAGGCAATGTCGTCTGCCCTTGCTCATCGACTGTCATTCCACCGATCATGTAGTGGGCGCCGGGGCGAACGGGGATCGGGTCCGTGGTGATATCGATACCAAACTCGGCGCAGGCCGAGGTGATACCGGGAAAACGGTTGCGGACGAATTCGGGATCTAAATGGCTCATGTCCAAGTAGACGCTTGGATGTCTTGTCTTCTCCATCTGCGTCACGATGGCCTGGGAGACGACATCTCGCGGCGCCAACTCGCCCCGCGGATCGTACTCCGTCATGAAACGGTTGCCGGCTCGATCGACCAGCCTCCCCCCTTCGCCTCGCATCGCCTCGGTGATCAAACTGCGGCTGCTCCCCGCGATATAGAGAACCGTTGGGTGGAACTGCATAAACTCCATATCGCGCAATTCAGCGCCAGCTCGGAAGGCAAGCGCATGCCCATCCGCAGTCGGCACGTCCGGTTTGGTCGACTCGCGATAGAGCTTGCCGGCGCCGCCCGTGCAGAGAATCGTCTGCTTCGCCCATACCATCATCATGCCCTTTGCCGCGTTGTGCACCAACGCCCCACGGCATTCACCGTCGCTCGTTAACAGGTCGATCGTGAACGTCCATTCGCAGATTTCGATGTGGCGCTGTTTGCGAGTCCACTCGGCCATGACTCGAATCACCTCTCGGCCAGTCGCGTCTCCCAAAGCGTGAACGATTCGATTGTGGCTGTGACCGCCTTCACGAGTCAGAATCAGTTCGCCATGTTTGCGGTCGAAATTGGTTCCCCAGCGAATCAACTCGTCGATCTGGTCCGGCGCCTCCCGAACCACTCGCTCGACGACACCCGCATCGCATAAACCTCCGCCAGCAGCAATCGTGTCCTCCGCATGACCGGCAAACGAGTCTTGCGGATCGAGCACGCCCGCGACGCCGCCCTGGGCGTAGTGGCTGTTGGAGTTCTCCAGACGATCCTTGGTCACCAACAACACAGTCTGGTCGTCCGCCACCGCGTTGGCCGCCCGCATTCCGGCCAAACCACTGCCGATCACGAGAACGTCGGCGAAAAAGTGCGGAATGTGCTTGGGGTGGAAAGAGACCAAGTATCGGGGCGTGAAAACAGCGTGATTGACCATGCAACTCTTCCACAGCTCGGGTTGGAGGCTCGGGGCCAATCCGTCGAGTGGACCATTATATCGTCAGCTGGCCAAGTGCGGGACGCGGGACGCGGCGAATTCAAAGTCCGCGGCGAAAGCTGCATCGATCCGGTTGTCTTCCGCGATGCCACAATCGTTGGTGTTGCTTACGCGGCAGATGTGGGCGGCGCTGTGCCAAGGAACCTTTTCCCGCCCCAAAGGGGCAAAGATGCGGGTGGGCCGGGACGACGAGTTGGCTACGTCCCTCTCGACCATTCCTCTTGACGCGAAAAACGGGTTTGGGGTACCACTCTCCAACACGTTTTCTCTGGGACCGGTATGCTAGCACTCACCACGCGGATAACACTGTGACTCGCACAACAATTGTGATTCCTTGTTACAACGAGGCCCAGCGGCTCGACTTGCCTCAATTCCTGGATTTTGCCGGCGGTTCCGATCATTTACAGCTGCTATTCGTGAATGACGGCAGCACGGATCGCACGCTGGAATTGCTCAACCAGATGCAGCAGGCATTGCCCGCGAAGATCTCTGTGCTTGACCAACCCAGCAATGGCGGTAAAGCCGAAGCGGTTCGTTCGGGGATGCTTCAAGCGTCGAGGAAGCAGACTGGGGACGAACACTATATCGGCTATTGGGACGCGGACCTGGCGACGCCGCTCGATGCGATCGCAGAGTTCGAGCGTGTCTTGGATCAGAATGACCATCTGTCGCTTGTGATGGGCAGCCGAATCAAATTGCTTGGTCGAAGAATTGACCGCAAGGGATCTCGACACTTGATCGGGCGAGCTTTCGCTACCGTCGCCTCGATGATGTTGGGCCTGGGCGTCTACGATACACAGTGCGGCGCCAAGCTGTTCCGTGTCTCCTCACCAATCGAAGCGCTGTTCGAGAAGCCGTTTCGATCGAAGTGGATTTTTGATGTTGAAATCATGGCCCGGCTCATTCAACTCGGCCAGGCGAGATTCCTTCCGCCAATCGAGGAGTCTGTTGCCGAACTCCCGCTTCAAAGTTGGGTGGATGTCGACGGCTCAAAGCTCAAGGGACGCGATTTTGTCAAAGCCGCATTTGAGTTGTTGGGAATCTATCGAACGTATCGCGTGGGAAGGCGGAACGACGACTGGATGCCCGACGCGATCATTCCGGCGGCACACCTGTTCGAACGCCGAGAGGCAAAAACCGGTTCGAAAGATGTGGCTGGTCGTGACCGCCGAGCTGCTTGATGCCGGAGCTCAGTCGCAGATACTCAGCACAATCCCCTGAGGGGTTTGGGCCAAACTTGCAAGGAAGCAATCGGTGACCGATCAAATTCAATCAGACAACGCCGACGACGCTAATTCTACATGGTGGCGCGAGCCCCAATGGATGGTGGTGGTCGGCTTGGTCTTGTTCATCTATTTTCTCCGTCTCGATTTCCTGCCCATGGTCGGCGAAGAGGCTCGATGGGCGCGAGGCGCTGTGCAAATGGTGGAGACGGGAGACTGGGTTGTCGCGCGACAGCAGTTGATTCCGTTTCCAGAGCGACCCCCGATGTCTAGTTGGGCGATGGCTTTGGTCGGCTTGGTCCGCGGCGAGGTCGATCCGACTGCCGCGCGTTTGCCAAGCGTGTTGGCGATCATGCTGACCTCGATTTTGGTCTACGCCTACACGCGCGGATTCCTCGGCCGCCTGGCCGCCACCGCCGCTTCGCTCGCCTACGCGACGTTCGGCCAAGTCCTTCAGATCGGAAGGCATGGCGAATCCGAGGCCCTGTTCACGCTATTCGTCACCGCTTCGCTATTGGCTTGGCATTACGGCTATGAAAAGAAATGGCGAGCGACTTTGGTGTGGTCGCTCGGCTACCTGTTCATGGCTCTGGCCGCTTTGGTCAAGGGCCCGCAAGCTCCGGTCTATTTCGTCGCGGTAATAGGCGCCTACTTGCTGCTGATCAAGCGGGATTGGAGATACCTGTTAAGGCCGGCGCACGGGGTTGGCATCCTGGTCGCGGCTTCGCTGCTATTGGCTTGGCAGGCGCCCTACTACCTGATGACCGACGCCGACGCGGTTCGAGCGACATGGGGCGGATTGGCCGGCGATCGGTTTCAGCTCACCGGCTTGCTCAAACACGTGGCCTCCTATCCGTTGGAGACGTTCGTCTGCCTGTTACCCTGGTCGCCGTTGCTGTTTGCTTTGGCATCGAAACGGTTTCGCGTCAGCCTGTCCGACATCTGGCCGCTGGTAGGCTTTCTCGCAGTCGCCCTCCTCGTCACCTATCCGTCGGTGTTGTTCGCCTCCCACGCGCGGGGCAGGTATTTCATGCCGATGTACCCATGCATTGCCGTCCTGTTGGGTGTGATCGTCGAGCGAAGCGTCGCTGCCGCAGCGGTTGGGTCATTCGCTCGAATGAGTCTCCGCAACTTCTTTATCGGCGTCGCTGTCGCCGCGGTTGTTGGCGGCGTCTTCATCGCTCTACTCAGCGGCAATGTGTTGCCCGACGAGTGGGCCCCCACCGCGAAGCAACCGATGGCGTTCGCGATCGTATTCCTGATCGCCGGCCTCGTCGCCGCAGCGATCCTGACTCGATGCGCTCTCAATATTTCTTCTCGCTCAATTCAAATTGCGACGGTGGTCACAGCCGCCTTCATCGGGCTCGCCTACACGGGTGTGGTCATGAATGCTCAAAACAACGGTTGGAACAATCCTCGTGAGAATGTGACGATTCTCCGCTCGCACCTGCCCCACACCGAGGGGATGTCGAGCTTCGGACCGATCGACTTTCGTTTCTGCTATTACTACAAGGAGCAGATCTCCCAACGGCCCTGGCCCAAGACAACCGCTGAGACGCCTGACGATCTTGAGTATTTCTTCCTTGCCGAACATCCTGGCGACACCGATGAATACCGCATGGTTGGTCGTGGCAGAACGTGGGGAAGAGGACCCGCCCACCTACCGTTTGAGTGGGTTGAGGTTGACCGCATCTCGCTCGACCGCAGAAAGAACCGGTCGAATCGAATAGTCATCTTGGCCAAAGTCGTGCGAGACCCAAACGGGCGACTTGCCGAGAGGCAACCGAGAACGTCGGGCACGAGCAAGCTGAGATAGATGCTGGCGACGACAGGAGATTTTCATGGATGATTCGCTGTACTCGGAAATGTACCGAACCGAGAAGCACCATTGGTGGTTCGTCGGCCGTCGTGCGGTCGTACGCAATCTGATGTCCCGTTTCGCCAGTCCGGCCAACCAGGACCGTTGGCGAATCTGCGATGTCGGCTGTGGCGCAGGCGGAAATCTCGAAGGTCTGGCGGACCAGCATGACGTGATCGGAGTTGACGCGAGCGAGCGAGCATTGGAGTACGCCCGCAAGCGGTTGGGCGCGCGCGCCAAGTACGGTTCGCTTCCCGACGATATCGATTTGCCCAGAGACACGTTTGATGTCGTCCTCTCAACAGATGTGTTTGAGCATGTCGAGGACGATAGCGGGGCCGCCAAGACAGCCGTTTCGCTGTTGCGCCCCGGCGGCATCCTCATCGCCACGGCGCCAGCCTACCAGTGGCTCTATTCGCCCAGGGACAAGCACCATCAGCATTTTCGCCGTTACGGCAAGCGGCAGTTTGCCAGCTTATTCGATCTTGAGGATGCGCGAGTTGAGTTGTTGAGCTACTACAATACGTTCCTGTTTCCCGCCGCAGCCGGCGCTCGGCTGTGGAGCAAATACGTTGGCGGCGAAGAAGAACCTGGCGACTTGCAGGCACCCGCCAAACCTCTCAACACCGCTTTGGCGGCACTCTTCGGCGCAGAAAAATGGCTGCTCGGGCGAGTGCCCTCACCGTTCGGTCTGTCCGTCATTGCCGTCGTCCGAAAACTCGACTCAGCCCGCCCGGTCCAGTCCAAAGCGGCCTGATCCCCGCATTCAGGAGCGATGTCCGTCGCCGTGCGCCTTCGCCCAACGTCTGCCGAAGACGGTTGCGACTGAACTATTTCGATCCGCGTCGGGCCCAGTCGGCAAGCGCGTCGTCCCCCAGCGCGCCCCAGTAGACGCGGACGTCTTCCAGCAAACCGCGAAAGGCGTTGTCCGCTTCGTACTCGCCCACGAACGAACCTGAGTCAGCTCCGATCGAGAATCCATCGGAGGGCGCGTCGATCACGAACCCAGACTTGCGAGCTCGCCGCATCGGCGCGCCATTGACGATGATCTGGACCTTGCCCTCGACGTCGAGCCGAACCGCAATGTGATTCCATTCGTTAAGCTTGACGGCTTTTCGGCCTCGGGTCTTGCGCAGTTGTCCCGACGCCCGCACAGCGAAGACCGGCGCGCCCTTGTCCAGATAGAGCGAATACCCATGGCTCTCTCCGCCGTGGGCGACGATGACGCCGTTCTCGCCGCTCGGCTTGCACCATGCTCCGATGGTCATCGGCTTGTAGGAGGGGTCGAGTTCCTTGGAGGTTGGGCGGGTGAGCACAGGGGCGCTATCGACCGAGATAGCTGATCCCTTCAGGCCGTCGACGATCTTGCCCTTGAGTTCGTCGCCTTGCTTCTCCAGATCCAGTTGAATCACTTGTTCCAGTTTGACATTCTTGGCTCGCTTGAGCGCAGCGTTGGCAACGCTGTCGTCGTCTTTGTACATGTCGCGAAGGCGCTGAAGTTCGATCTTCATCTCGGCAATAACCGACTCGTTAGCCGGATCGCCATACCCGCTCTTCAACTCGTAGGGATCGTTGGCCAGATCGTAGAACTCCCATTCGTCCAAGTTGTTGAAGTAGATCAACTTGTAACGTTCATTGCGTACGCCGTAGTGTTGGCGAACGGAGTGGGCGCCCGGGTATTCATAATACCGATAATAAACGGACTTTCGCCAATCGTCAGGGGTCTTGCCTTCCAAGATCGGTTTGAGGCTGCGGCCCTGCATGTCGTCGGGCGTCTTCAATCCCGCGATGTCCAGGAACGTCTCCGCAAAGTCAAGGTTCATGACCAGATCGCGGTTAACGCTGCCCGCCTTGGTCTTGCCGGGCCAACGGATCAGCAGCGGAGTACGAAACGACTCCTCATACATCCAACGCTTGTCGAACCAACCGTGCTCGCCCAGGTACCAACCCTGGTCGCTGGTGTAGAAGACAACGGTGTTGTCCGCCAATCCGGTTTGGTCGAGGTAGTCGAGCACGCGTCCAACGTTGTCATCGACGGCGTCCACGCATCGCAGGTAGTCCTTCACATAGCGTTGATACTTCCAGCGGACCAGTTCGTCGCCCTCTAACTTGGCCGAGGCGAAGGCGTCGTTCTTCGGTTGGTAGGCGGCGTTCCATTTCTCAAGTTGTTCTTCCGTCAGCCCTCGCGGCTTGGTCAGCTTCAGGTCGTTTGGGTTCAGGTGTCGCTCGATCGTCATCTGCTGCGTCTTCGCCGCCGACCCTCTTCCCTCGTAGTCGTCGAACAGCGTTTCCGGTTCGGGGATCGACTGCCCATCGTAATGGTCGAGGTAGTCGGGGCCGGGCTGCCAATTGCGGTGAGGCGCTTTGTGTTGATAGATCATGAAGAACGGTTTTTCGGCGTCGCGTTTCGTCTTCAGCCAGTCCAACGCCAAGTCGGTAATTATTTCCGTCGTGTAGCCCGTGTGCGAAACATTGCCATCGGCGGTGCGCATGGTCGGATTGTAGTAGGGCCCTTGGCCGATCAAGATGTGGTGGTAGTCGAATCCGGTTGGCGCGCTGCGCAGGTGCCATTTGCCCAACACCGCGGTCTGGTAACCAGCCGCCTGCAACAATTTGGCGACATTTTGTTGCTCGCCATTGAACGTGTTGCCGTTGCGCACAAAACCGTTGATATGGCTGTACTTTCCCGTCAGTATCACGGCGCGTGACGGGCCGCAAATCGAGTTTGTCACAAAGCAACGATCAAAGCGCATTCCGTCTTTGGCAATCCGGTCCAGGTTCGGCGTCTTGTTCACCCGGCTTCCATAACAACTCATGGCTTGGTAACCGTGATCGTCCGACATGATGAACAGAATGTTCGGACGCGAACTGGATTCGGCCTTGGCTGCTTGCGCCTTGGCTGTTCTCGTGGGACCGAGTTGTGAAATGATCGCCACACTAACGATCGAGGCCAGCGTAGTGAATCTGCTCAACCAATGTTGCGTGAACAAACGGCAGCAGCTCGATCGCGTCGCGGCATGGTGTCGGAACATGTTGGGTTCTCTCTTTCAATCGGAGCGTGCGCGGCACTCGTTTCTCTCTCGCCGTCCATCGGTCTTCGTGCGCTAAAAGAACCGAGCGGGCCAGGGGCGACCATCGGCAACGTCGCCCCTTGACAGCGAGGAACGGAAACCAGATCCATCCCATTGTTCATCGTCTGAATATCCAGGTCAATTCCCAGGGCAACATCGACAATCTGAACCCGATCCCCCTCGTCTCAATCCTCTCGAGACTCCCCTACTGGAGGAGCGATCACGACCTCGAAGTCGGATCCTCGGATCTTGCTCAGCTCTTCGTGCAAGCTGGGAATCCGCGGGTCTGGTGTGACGGAAATCGCCCACTCGATGCCGTTGTCCGCCACCAGCATGCCGTACCGCTTCAGGCCTCGCAGTATGGCCTTCACTTCGGGGGAGAAACTGCCAATGTCAAAATCTGGTTTGAGCCGAAATCGCTCGCCCATTCTCGGGTACGTCTCGTTCTCATGCCGACTGGCGTGGTGTCGAGCGGGAAAGACATAGGCCCGGCGCGTGTTGCGAATAGTCACCCGCATGGCGTGTTCCACGATACCGCGGCGGAGTTCATCGTAGCGCACAACGGTGGGGAATACTGGCAACCCGGCAGCGTCGGTCGAGGTCCAACCGTCGGGCCTCATCCTGTTCGTCTTTAGGTCAAAGACCGACGCCTGGGCGGCTTGCCAAGCGGTCTTGCCGCGCCTCGCAATGTAGAACTCGTAGAGCATACGGTTGGTCGGATCGACGACCAGGGCGTGCCGGTCTCCGCCAATCTTGTGGAAGTCTTCCTGCAACTCGCGGAGGGTCATGTCGCGATGCGTCTGACCGCGGCGGAAAGTCGCCGGCCAGCCCTCAATTGGCATCGCGTCTGGTATGGGAAAGGGCCCCTTGTCGGATTCGCCGGGATAGTGGGTGATCTCGACTGCGATTCTCTTCTGGCTGGGCGGCACGATGACAAAAGCCATGTCGGCGTTGTATCGCAGTTTCTTCCTCGCGCCGACCGATTCAATAATGGCGCGAGAATGCGGATGCAGGGGCCAGTCGGTAATCAACTCGTTGATCGGATGATCTGGCGGAAAGATCTCCAAGGCCGAGAGAATCGCGTCGGCTTCCGGCGTGTCGAACCTTACGGGTTCGACAATCTTGGGCATCTTGGCGTTGCGAATTCGCTTCGTGCGAGCAGGATCGGTCTTGATCGTGCGTTTGCTGGGCAATGCTCCAGTTCGCGCAACGGTTGGAGCGTTCGCGTCATGGCCCGTCAGGCGGATGTTGCCAAAATACAGAGTTGGCGCAGCCTTTTCCACATCCGCAAAGTACCACTGGCGCACGACCGCGAGATCGGGGGCGCCGCCATTGACATCAGATAGTCCATCGATGCCGATACGGACGGAATTCTTGCCCGGCTTTAGCACGAGAGGATGGCGAATTTGAGTCTGGTAGCTCGTGCTTCGACGATGTTTGACGGCCAGCTCCAGTCGCACGCTTTTGTCTGACGGGTTCAGAGCCTCGAATTCGATCGTTGCGAATCTCCCCCAATCTCGAAAAACGCCCGACCGACTCATGCCGAAACTGTCGCCCCTGGCGAAGACCACTTTTAGCGCTCGACCGCCCAAGGGCCCGCTTGTTTCCAGCGAAAATTTCGTCTTGTCATTCTGCCCCGTGTCGTTGGGGATCTGGCTTTCACGAACATTGAGCAACATGACCTCACTTGCCCAGACGTCGCTCGCCGGACTGTGAACGGCCAGAACCACAAGAACAGCCAGACCCAACAAAGGTGTTCGCGTCATGTCGAGATCGCCTCTTCGTCGTTTATTGGCAGCGTTTTACGCCAGAAATGCGCCAGAAATGCAGAAATGCGCTCAGGCGTAGTAAGGAGTAAACTCGTGAAGCTGGGTAAGGTCTCGAACTATTGAAGGTCGAGATTCGTTCGCGGTCGGCGCCGATTGCCATTTCAGAAAGTGAGCGGGGAGTCGCTGCCGCATCATCATCGAAAACGAACAATATCTGTGGCGGTGAGCCGTTATTCAACCCACCAAGACATCGCCAACGTCCTCGGCCTCGCCAATCGGCATTCCGTTCCCAATATGATTCAATGAGCCAAAACAAGTCCATTTCGGGAAAGCCAATGTCGACTCGCCGCCATCCGAAATCGTCTCGGAAACGAGAATCGATCATTGCCCAGTTTGACGTATTTACTCCTTACTACGCCTGAGCCCATTTGTGCAGAGCCCATTTGTGCATTTGTTTGCACGGGACCTTGGGCGTCGCTTCGGAAAGTGGAGCGGTTTCCTCTGCGAACAGCCCCATTTCAAGCTGCCGTTTATAGCGTGCGGCGCGAATCGCATTGTAGCCCGCGTCGTACAAGCCCTCGTACTTTGCAATATCCTCCGGCCACGCATGCAGCGGATAGTGCGGCGCCGTATAGG
>CAZWOU010000108.1:0-1574 GCA_964635375.1 uncultured Pirellulaceae bacterium
GTGGCGGAGAACTTGAAATTCGCGATTGGTAAGCGTCGTGCCGTCGGTGCGTTCGCGTCGCTTAGCCATCGACGAGTGAACGCGTTGCCAGACGCTATCGTCCGCTGGCGGTTCGCCCTGAGCGGCGTTGCTTATCGCCTCCACCAAGTCTTCCCGCGAATCGCCTTTGAGGACGTAGTCCGCCGCGCCCAGGGCCACGCTGCGAGCGACATAGGTGGGGTTGTCATAAGTCGACATCATCACGACCGGAATGTCGGGCCGTGCCTCGCGGATCTCAACGAGCGCGGTCAAGCCGTCGATCAGAGGCAGACGGACGTCCAGCAGGACCAAGTCCAGGTCCAAGGCAAGCGCCTTTTCGATCGCCTGCTCGCCGTCAGTCGCCTCGCCCACGATGTCGATGTCAGTTTCGCGTAGTAGGCAGGATAGTCCCAGACGAACCACCTCATGGTCGTCGGCGACGAGGAGCTTGATTGACATGAAAAAGGGTCCTTGACCTCGTGAAAGTGCAACTAACTAGTTGCCGGTGAAAGGTACCCACACCCGACTGACGACCGCTGATGTGTCCAACTCGAACGAGTTGAGCGCCTCCGACACAATCGAAAAGGGGCTGCGCGGCGAGGGGGGAGTGATCACTTCCACCTGAGCCCAGGCAACTCTCCTCAATCTTAACGAGGTTGCCGGATCGAGTCCAGACATTGGCTTTTAAGGCCTGCGGGAAGCCCTGCGACCGCCACAATCGGCGTAGGCGGCACGAATCCAGACTTGCTGAACTAGTCGCGCAAATGCAACAGTGTCGCTTTTTTGACCAGGGCTTGGGCGTGACGTAGATAATCAACGACACCTTGAATCGATGGGATTTCTGCAGACTGGCAGGGAGACCGCTGCCCCGGTTCAGAATCCGCGTGAAGATTGTTTGAGCAGGTAGAGAGCCATGAAGCCAATATCGCTGTTGCTGGTGGACGACGACCGCCATTTGCTGGACTCAATGGCCAGCTGGCTGAGGGTTCAGGGCTATGATGTCCAGGAAGCGACCGGCGTTTCCACGGCGATCGAGCGTCTCGAGGAAGCCGACTTCGACCTGGTCATCTCCGACGTCCGGCTTCAAGACGGCGATGGCTTCCAGGTGCTCGCCCATTGCCGCGAGAACCGGCCTGGTCTGGATGTGATTCTGTTGACTGGTTACGGCACCGTCGACACCGGCATCGATGCACTTCGGGAAGGCGCCTTTGACCTGCTAACGAAGCCCCTGAACTGGCCATTGGCCGAGCCACGTCCCAACGCAAAGTCATTGAAGAGAACCAAAACCTCAAGGCCCAATTGGACCTTCGCTTCGGAATGGAGAACATCGTCGGCAACGACCATCGTATGCTGAAGGTCTTCGACATGATCGACAGTGTTGCCGACACCAAGGCAACCATTCTGATCACGGGCGAGAGCGGCACGGGAAAATCGCTGATTGCCAGAGCAATTCACCGCCGCAGCGGTCGACGCGACAATCCATTCATCGAAGTCGCTTGCGGGGCGTTGCCCGAATCACTGCTCGAAAGCGAACTGTTCGGCCATGTTGCCGGCTC
>CAZWOU010000108.1:1584-5466 GCA_964635375.1 uncultured Pirellulaceae bacterium
GGCTCCTTTACGGGCGCCACGGCCAACAAGATTGGCAAGTTCATGCAAGCCAACAGCGGGACAATCTTTCTGGATGAGATTGGCACCGCGTCCCCTGCCATGCAAGTAAAGTTGTTGCGGGTCCTTCAGGAATTTGAATTCGAGCAGGTTGGCGGCAATGAAACTCATCGAGTTGACGCCCGGGTGGTGCTGGCGACGAACGAGAACCTTGCGGCTCTGGTCGCCGACGGCACCTTTCGCCAAGACCTGTTCTATCGAATCAATGTGATCAACGTTGAATTGCCGAACCTCCGCGACCGCATCTCTGACATCCCCTTGCTGGCTCAGAGTTTCCTTGAGTCGGTGTGCGAGGATGCAGGCAAAGATGTCGGCCGATTCAGCGACGAGGCGATCAAAGCGTTGCAGGCCTATCACTGGCCTGGCAACGTGCGCGAATTGCAAAACGTGATTGAGCGGGCTGTACTACTGGGCAAGGGGGACGCTATCCTCACGGACGATCTGCCCTCACACCTGTTAACCACCGAATCGCGCGCCGCCGTCTCGTCCGGCGCCGGACGAACTCTCAAGGAAGCGCTGGAAGGGCCGGAACGACAGATTATCCTGGAAGTTCTGCAAGCCAATAATTGGACCCGCAACGTCACGGCGGACATGCTGGGGATCAATCGCACAACGCTCTACAAGAAGATGAAGCGACTGAACCTGGAAGACCCCAGGCAAGCATTCGAATCAACCATGATTCAGTACTGATCTGGGGCCCAGCCGAAACTCAAGGTGAATTGCACTTGATGCAATAAGCCAACTCGGCGAGATCTTGCCCAGCCTGCCAGAGTTCCTGCGGTTCTTTCAGCGCCCAGAGCCCTCGCGGAAACCGATGATCGGCAAGTGGCTGCGATTCCCTGCCCCCACTCCCCACTGCAGGGGAATTTCGATAGGCTGACCCATCGCGTGAACGCTGCGCTCGGGCGGGAGATCTCCTGCCGGAATCGTTAGCCCAAGCCTTCACCCGCCGCATACATGGCAGTGGCGAATAGCGGCGAACGATTCTTGCGACTCGGTTGCCTTGGTTTGGCCAGCGTTCGGTGCTACGAGTGAATTATTAATTCAACCGCATCCATGGTGTGCCGCTCATGAAGATCCACGAATACCAAGCAAAAGAGCTGTTTCGAAAGGCGGGCGTGCCCGTGCTCCAAGGGCAAGTCGCCCGCACGCCAGAAGAGGCGGTTTCGGCCTATGAAACGTTGAACAAAGGCGGTCTGGCTGTCGTCAAAGCTCAGATCCATGCCGGCGGCCGCGGCAAGGGGTCGGTGATTGGCAATCCCGATCAAAAAGGGGTGGTGCTCGCTCGCAGTGCGGAACAGGCGAGCCAGGCGGCGAGTGGCTTGTTGGGGCACAAACTTGAGACCATTCAAACTGGCCCGGCTGGTCAGACCGTCAATCAAGTTTTCGTCGAGGAAGGCTGCGACATCGATCGCGAGCTCTACCTTGGAATCGTGATCGATCGCGCCGCTTCAAAGCCGGTGCTGATGGTCTCGACGGAAGGCGGAGTCGAAATCGAGAAGGTGGCTGCAGAAACTCCGGAGCTGATTCACAAGGAACATTTTGACCCGGCGGCCGGCATACAACCTTACCAAGTTCGCAAGTTGTGTGCGAAACTCGGGCTGAGCGGACCGATCGTTCGCAGCGCCACGAAGTTCATGTCGGCTCTGTGCAACTTCTTTGTCAAATACGACTGCAGTCTCGCCGAAATCAATCCGCTGGTGATCACCAAGTCGGGTGAGATGATCGCCTTGGACGCCAAGATCACCTTCGACGACAATGCGATGTTCCGCCATAAGGACGTGTTGGAATACCGCGATCTCTCGGAGGAGGATCCCGCGGAAGTTCGCGCGGGGAAGGCGGGTTTGAGCTACGTCAAACTCGAGGGCAACATCGCTTGCCTGGTGAATGGCGCCGGCTTGGCGATGAGCACAATGGACATCATTAAGTACCACGGCGGCGAGCCCGCGAATTTTCTCGACGTGGGCGGTGGAGCTCAAACCGAGGAAGTCACCGAGGCCTTTCGGATTCTGCTCTCGGACCCCAACGTGGAGGCGGTCTTGGTCAACATTTTTGGAGGCATCATGCAATGCACGACGATTGCCTCCGCTCTACTCGAAGCGTACAAGACCGTTGGCTTCAATGTTCCACTTGTCGTCCGGCTTGAAGGCACGGAAGTCGAACAAGGACGGCGAATTCTGGCCGAAAGTGATGTCGACATCCTCACCGCAGAAGACTTGGACGATGCGGCCCGAAAAGTTGTCGCCGCCGCGGCAGGCTAGACCTTGGCAGTCGATGCCACGGCCGCCCTTGTAAACTGACCCCGGCAAGCGCATTCCAATAGCACACACTTATTCACGAGCGTTCGATGAGCATTCTCGTTAACAAAGACACCCGAGTCATCTGTCAAGGAATCACCGGCAAGAGCGGCGAGTTTCACACTCGTGGCTGCTTGGAATACGGGACTCAAATGGTGGGCGGCGTAACGCCCGGCAAGGGCGGCGAAGAAGTCGCCGGACTGCCGGTCTTCGACACGGTCTTTGAGGCAGTCCGCGAAACTGGCGCGGAGGCGACGATGATCTTTGTCCCCGCCGCGTTTACCGCGGATGCAATCCTGGAGGCGATTGACGCCGGTCTGAAGACCGTTATCGCCATCACAGAAGGCGTGCCCGTCGTCGATATGGTGCGAGTCTACGAGATTGCTCGACGTGAAGACGTGACCCTGATCGGCCCCAATTGCCCCGGCGTGATCACTGCCGAAGAGTGCAAGATCGGCATCATGCCTGGCTACATTCACGAGAAGGGATGTGTGGGTGTGATGAGCCGCAGCGGGACGCTGACCTACGAAGCGGTCTGGCAAACTTCATCTCTGGGGCTTGGCCAAACCACCTGCGTCGGTCTCGGCGGGGACCCGATTGTGGGGACTTCGTTCATCGACCTCTTGAAGCTCTTCGAAGCCGATGGCGAAACTGAAGCGATCATGATGATCGGGGAGATTGGCGGTTCGGCCGAGGAGGAAGCGGCCGCATTCGCTAAGAACAACGTCAGCAAACCGATGGCCGCATTTATCGCTGGACGCACCGCGCCGCCCGGCAAACGAATGGGCCACGCTGGCGCCATCATCGCGGGCGGCAAAGGGACCGCCGCAGAGAAGATCTTGGCACTCGAGGACGCCGGCATCGAGATTGCCCAAACGCCCGCCGACCTGGGCGCCGCCATGAAGCGAGCCATCGACAGCCGCAAGTAAACGGCTCTCGAGCGGATAAGCGTCGTCAACGAGTCAGAATCACGCGGACCATCCCCGCAGGATCACTCTCGTAATCTGGCGTGGCCGATTCGAACTCGATCACCCGACCGGTCACAATGCCGCCCTCAAACTGAATGCCCCGGCCGCCGTTCCACTTGCGGTGAAGCCCAGTCATCAGGCGGAAGTCCCGCATGATGATTGTGTCTTGCCCGCCCGCCCGCGTGACCGACCATTGGTCTCCGCCGAACTCGCCCGCCAAATAGACCCAGTCTTCGAACACTCCACTTTGGCCGCCAATGCGCCAGGCGGCTTTGGGTGTCGGAAACATGAAGTCCCAGCGAGTCCACTCGTTGGGAGTCCAAACCAGGCCGCCCGCCGGCATCACGGCGATGTCGTTGCGGCCCAAGTAAAGCAGTCCGAAAATGAGCTGCCACCGTGAAGGGACCCAGTCCCATTTCGCCAGCGCCTTGCCCGTGACCCGAAACGAGTCGTCATCGCCGTCTTCCATGTCTCCGTAAACGCCCGGCTTGATCGATACGATGCCGGTCCAGCGATCATTCAGCTTTGGCAACCACATGAACTCCACATAGGCGTCAATA
>CAZWOU010000108.1:5476-13374 GCA_964635375.1 uncultured Pirellulaceae bacterium
ATAACTCGCTCTGGAAGATCAGGAGCCAGAGGACCGGAAAAATATCGCTCGTTGTATCCCGGCGTGATGAGCAGCGGTTGGTTCTTCGTCGGCATAGGCAGAACGAACGTCGCGAGCAACTTGGATTCGGTCAAACCAAAATCAAACGCGTCGCCGCGGCCAATCAAAGTCCCTGAATATTGCAACCTCTGAAAGAAAGTCTCTTTGTACGGCGTGACTGGCTGAAAAACGTCGCTCCCCCAGGCCGGCTCGGTAAGTCGGTCCTCCGGAACCAAAGGCGGCGCCTGCTCAGGCGAGACAAAACGCTCACTCACGTAAGGTCCAACGGCCGCCCGTTGTGGCGCCAACGCCGATTGATACGCGTCGGTTAGATACGACGGATGCGCGATCGGCGGAGTGAAAACCGAGGGCTGAGATCGTCTCGAATGAGGAAACGCAGTGAAGGGGCGATCGACCGGAGGCGGAGTCGGAACGCCGCCGCCGAGAGCCCGAGTCGGTAGCACGGCCGAGCGAACCTGAGGCGGATCGAACCCCAATGGAGAACCGCCAACCTGTCCGCAGACCGGGCTTGTGACCAGGCACGCGGCCACATAGAGAACTGCAAAACCGAAGCAGGCAGCTCGGCCAGTTGAAGTCGGCACTTTCGCGTTGGTCATTTTAGTAGCCAAACCCGGCCCGAATCATCACCGTATCCGTTGCCCGGAAGTTGTCGGCGGATCGGCGGTTATAGATAACTTCGCGATCAAGAACCCAGGCAACCTCCGCAAACCCGAATCGCCGCCCCTCGCGAATCAGCTCTGACGCCCCCCACTCCAGCCCCAAAGCGAGGCGGATATCGTTGTAGTCAATCCGGTCGGAAAGCCCATCGACTGCGCGTTCGATGGTCCAACTCCCTCCGCCGTATTCGCCGCTACAGTACCACCACACGTCGGAATTGCCCAGCGTCATCCAGTAGTGAGACGCCTTGGGATTGGGGAAATAAATATCAAATCGAGTTTGCGAATTCGGCTCCCAAAGCAGGCCGCCCGCGGGAAGAAGCTTGACCCGCAAACGATCGACGTACAACACGCCGACCCGCAGCGAGAGCGCCGGAGTGATTCGGTAGCGCACGAGCCCCTTGCCCTGCACCCTCAGGCTGTCGCTATTCATCGTGTCAAAGTCCGAAAAGACGCCGACGCGAGCCCCCAATTCCATGCCGATCATTTGGATGCGATCGGATTCCCATCCCGCATCAATGAAAGCACTATAGGTTTGCCCGGGGAGGTCGGCCGTTGTGGGCTGAGGAGCGCCTTTTGGCCCGTCCCACAACTGCAGGGAAAAGCTCGGTAAGACATAGAGCGGCTGCGTTGTGCCGAAGAAGTTTGGGAAGGCGACCGCCACGGAAACATCAGTTTCATTGATGTCCAACTCGCGGCCGTCATTTCCAATCAACCATGCGTGCCTCAGTCGCGGACCCTGAACCCGGCGCAAAGGCTCCTGGAACACAAGCCCATCTGGAAGGCCCCAACCCGATCCTGTGACAGGTCCGAAACCCTTGGGGTACTGGGCGGAGGGACCAGGCGTGAAGGCCGGATCGCCAAATCCCGTCGGCGGCGCCGGTTGTTGCTGAATCGGCGAGTTTCCGAACAAACCTCCGCGAGAAGGTAAGGCGTACGGGTCCAATGGGGGCTGAGTTCCGTAGCCGGTCGGACTCGCGGGGTATCCCGGCGCAATGTCGCTTCGGCCAAAGCGAACACGGGACTGGCCCACAGCCGTGGAGGCGATGAGGGCTGCTAGCATGCAAGCGGGCAAGAAATGTTGTAATTTCTGATTCACGTCTCAAGATCCATACGAGCGTCGACCGATACTTACCGATTACGCCAAGGTAAGTATCAAGCCCGCTCCACTGGGTCAAGGTCGATCGCAAATCAACAGCCGACTCTTCTACCTCGCTTACGCTTACTTGCCGTTGACGATGCTAACCTGGGCGGTGGTCTTCGATTCATCAAGTCGAATCCGCACAGGACTGGAAACTCGGCTGACTTTGTCGATGGCGATTGCCAGGGCATGTTCACCTTGTGTTGACCCCCATGCGTTCTCCCATGCGTTCACTCTAGGGCCACTCGGCGAAAATCGACTGCGCAGCGTGCTAGTCAATGCGCCAGGCAGCAAGGCGGCCGCGATGCCGCTTTCGCTTGTTTCCGGTTTGGCGCCCTGGTAAGCTTCGATTATCCACTTGCTTCGAGAGGGTAAACCGCCGCGCAAGCTCGCTGTGGCTGCGACTGGGCCGTCAGGACGAAACGCAGCTTTACCCCGAAACGCAGCATTACCCCGAAACGCAGCAATACGCCGGGACATCTTCTGACCTGCATCCAGGCAAAGAGTTTGACCATGAGTGAGAGACGTTTGTCGAGAACAATGACGTCCCTGGAGAAATCGCACGAGATTGGACGCCGAGAGGCGCTCAAACTGGCTGCGACGGTAAGCCTAGCCGCGGGAGGAACCGCCTTGACTGAAAGATACGCTCTTGGCGACGCTGCCGAGGGAAAGAAGCTTCCCTATATCGACGCCCATTCCCACATATGGACGCGTGATATCAAGTCGTATCCATTGGCGAAGAACGCGACGCTCGACGATCTCAACCCGCCGAGTTTCACGACCGAGGAATTGCTCTCAACGTGTCGGCCCCAGGGCGTTGGCCGAGTCGTGCTGATCGCCCACAGCGTGTTTTACGGAACGGACAACAAGTACATGACCGACGCGGCAGGAGAGCATCCTGGCGTGTTCCGCGTGGTTGGGATGGTTGATGATCTCAAGCCACATGTGGACAGGGCCATGCTGGGCTTGGCGAAGAAGGAAGTCAGCGGGTTCCGAATCACCGCGCGCCGAAAAGAGAAGTGGCTTGCCGGCCCCGGCATGGAATTGATGTGGACCTGCGCGGCGCAGACCGGGCAGTCCATTTGCTGCTTGATAGACGCCCAATACCTGGATTCTCTTGGCGAGATGTGTACTCGACATCCAGGCACGTCTGTCGTGATCGACCATTTTGCCAGGATTGGCGTCGATGGAGTTATCCGCGAAGCCGATCTCGCCAAACTGGCCGGGCTGGCGAAACATAAGAACGTCACCGTCAAGCTCTCCGCCTTTTATGCGTTGGGCAAAAAGAAACCGCCCTATGACTACCTGACGCCCATGATTCGTCGACTCCTGGATGCCTACGGTGCGGAACGTTTGATGTGGGCCAGCGA
Source organism: uncultured Pirellulaceae bacterium (assembly GCA_964635375.1). Taxonomy (GTDB): domain Bacteria; phylum Planctomycetota; class Planctomycetia; order Pirellulales; family Pirellulaceae; genus CAZMNY01. The sequence goes on from CAZWOU010000108.1 coordinate 8,704, forward strand.
CGCCCCCTATCAAATGCAAAATGGCAATAGCTATCCAGCCTCCGTACAGTTCATGCGAGACGGCTTGGACTTCCTTAGCAAGGGCGACCGCACCCACCTGATGAGCGGCACGGCGGAACGCGTCTTCTTCGGTGAACTACGGGGAGCGTAGGCTCGGAGGGCGGCGAAGCGAAGATGCGACCACGGTTGCCGAGATGCCGCTTTGTGGGCGCACGACATTACCGAATCGTCGCCGATCGGATATATTGTCCGCTCTCAAATTGCCGGCTGTTTCACGTTTTCCCGCAAGCCTAGAACGAGACACGGTATGGCGGACGATCGCCCCAACATCATCTTCATCATCACCGATCAACAGCGTTACGACACGATTCGTGCGCTCGGTTATGACTATATGGATACGCCGAATCTAGACCGGCTCGTCGCGGAGGGCGTGAGCTTCGAACAATGCCATGTGGCGGCGGCTTCGTGCGCACCGGCTCGAGCGAGCCTGTTTAAGGGGTTCTTTCCACACACGACGGGAATCCTCAAGAACGCCGATTCCTGGAAGCGATCTTGGATCGAATTGCTTAACGACGCGGGTTACCATTGCACGAACATCGGCAAGATGCACTCTTGGCCCTTTGAGATTCCGCTCGGTTTTGACGAGCGTTACGTTGTCGAGAACAAGGACCGTTACCTGGAAGGAAGGTACTATTTTGACGAATGGGACAAGGCCTTGCGGTTTCGCGGGCTTGTCAAACAGCAGCGCGAACAGTATCGACAACTAGACGACTATCCAGAACGGCTTGGCGCCTTTGAATGGAATCTTCCCGAGGACACGCACCCGGATGTTTTCGTCGGCGACATGGCGACCTGGTGGTTGGACGCCCATCCGCGCCCCGAGCGGCTGTTCTTACAAATCGGCTTTCCCGGACCGCATCCGCCCTACGACCCGATCCCTCGGTACGCCGACCCCTATCTGCAGAAGGAACTGCCCCTGCTGGCAGTCACCGACGAAGAGTTGGTGAATCAGCCGCCGCCGTTTCAGGAGATGCGAATCCACAACAATCGGGTCGACCATGACTCGGTCGTTCACTTGCTCGAGCCGACCGAAGAACAGCGGCATCGGCAACGAGCCTATTACCTGGCCAACGTGACGATGATCGATGAAAAAGTCGGTGAGATCATCGATGCTTTGGATCGCAATGGCTACTTGGACAACTCGATTGTGATCTTCACATCCGATCACGGCGAGTGCTTGACCGACCACGGCCACAGTCAAAAATGGACCATGTACGATCAAGTTACCCGCGTCCCAATTGTGGTCTGGGCGCCGAAACGTTTTGCTGGCGGGCGCAGCATCGAAGGCCTTTGCCAGCAAATGGACATCGGGCCGACAATCCTACAGCTCGCGGGAGTTGAACCGCCTGAGATGATGGAAGCCGTCTCGATGTTGCCGGCGTTGGAAGGCGAGGAGTGGCAGGGGCGCGACTTCGTCTTCGCCGAGCAAGCGAAAGATGGGATCCTGCAAACAACGGAATTCATGACGATGGTGCGGAACAAGGACTGGAAGCTGGTCCATTTTCTCGATGAGTCATTTGGGCAGCTGTTCGACCTGACCAAGGATCCGGACGAGGTAGACAATCTCTGGGACTCGGCTGATCATCGGGAAATAAAGCGACAGCTGCTTGCCGTCCTGCGGGAATGGCGCATTCGCAGTCAATATCACACGCGTGACTGGGGAGCGGATTGGCGGTAGATGTACGGCGAGGTGAGAGATCGCGATGGCTACGCCGCGCGGCTCACGAATACGGCAAACCACTTAATGGCGAGAGACTACCATGCCTGACCCATGCGATTGGGACTTGAAAGAATTCATACGCGACGTTCCCGACTTTCCCAAACAAGGAATTCTCTTCCGCGATATTACGCCGTTGCTGTCGGAACCGCCCGTGTTTCAAGAGTCGATCCGACGGTTCGCGGATCGATACCGCGACGCGAAAGTCGACGTGATCGTGGCCGCTGAGGCTCGAGGCTTTATTTTTGCGGCGCCGTTGGCGATCGAACTAAACGCCAGTTTTGTGCCGATCCGCAAGCCAGGAAAACTGCCCTACGACACCCATTCGTTCGACTACGAACTTGAGTACGGCACGGACACGCTTGAGATGCATATCGACGGAGTGAAGAATGGCAGCCGAGTGCTGGTGCTCGACGACCTCTTGGCCACCGGAGGCACCGTCGATGCCTGCTGCCAACTGTTGGAAAAGTGCGGGGCGGAAGTGATCGAATGCGCCTTCTTGATCAACCTGAAAGCGCTCGGCGGCGAGCAACGCATCGCTCCGTTCCCAACGTTCAGCTTGATCGAGTACGAATAGACCCTTGCGAGGTGCGAGCCATCCGGCTGGGAGTCACCCCGCTGCGAGCCGCCCAGCGTTCCGTCTATCCTGAGCGGCAGGCCTTCCTATCGCGATTCGATTCGATGGCTGAGTTCGATCGATTTGGACGTGGCGTCCTTGGAGACATTCACTGGAATGCTCCAAAGCACTTCACCTGCCTTGCATAACCCGGTACCGTCAGCTTGGCAGTAGTAATAGGGAAGGAAGAGAGTCAACACGTCCCGCCCGTCCTTATTCACGGGAACGGAAAATGAAAGTTCGGCCTGAGGCTTGTCGACATCGACATAGCCGAGTTGATCGTTGGCGATCGGCCCATCGCCGGCGCCCTGCAACCAGGCCCGCATCGGGGCTAATTCGTTGATCTTCCAGCCAATGGGCAGAGCCAGAGCGACGCGAACATTGAGTTTTCCATCGACGGCCGCAACTGACGTCAATTCGACGTCGACGCGATCCGCCGCGGCGAGATCCGGCTTCTCGGCGCCGCCCTGTTTTGGCGGCGCAAGTCCGGTAAAGTTCATCGTGCCGACTTTGCCTGTCTTGATATCGACGGTGCGGATGAGGTGGTTGTTGGTATCCGCCACGTATAACACGCCGTTGGCAAGCGCAATGCCAGCCGGTTCGTCAAACTGAGGCGGATTGTCGCCGGAACCTGGCTTTCCGTCGCCGGCAAGCGTCTTCGACTCGCCCGTCTTCGCGTCAATGACTTTGACCTTGTTGTTGTAAGTGTCAACGGCGTAGATTTTGCCATCGGCATACGTGACGCCAAGACAGTGCTGCAGCTTGGCTCTGCTCTTTGGCCCGTCGACGTCGCCGAATGCGAACAATCGGCCGGCCGGTAGACCGACCGTGCCAATGACGGTGCTGACCTTGCCCGCGGGGTCAAAAGGAACCGCGCGGATAGAACTGCCTTCGCTGTCAGCGACAAACAACAGCTTGCCATCGGACGCTAGGCCGCTTGGCTGGGCAAAAGACGAGACAGAGCCGCCGTTGACGCCTCGGGTGCCATAGGGTCGCGTCGGGAGCAACTCGCCGTCCACAATATCTTCCCGGCCGTTGCCGGCGAACGGGCCGATCTCCTTTTCGTCCAAAGTCATCTTCCAAATCTGATGAGGGCCAGCCATGGCAATGTAAAGCGAATCTTCGTGAACCCAAAGCGCCCAAGGGCTGTTAAGCGCCGTCGTCCCCGGCTTAGCGACGAATCGATCCGGCAACGCGTCGACGGTGGTCACTCCCTCGAGCCCAGGCCATGGGCCCCGCGACTGTTTGCCGATCCCAGCAATCGTGGTGACCGTCTTCGCTTTCAAGTCGACTTTGCGAAGCATGTGATTCTCGGTGTCGGCCACATAGAGCGTTTCACCGTCAAGCGCCACGCCTTGCGGGTGGTCAAACGAGCAATCACTAAAGCTGCCGTTGGTATCGCCGATCTTCCCGCTGCCAATCACATCCTGAACTTTCCCTGAGAGGTCCGAAATCACAATGCGATTGTGATTACTGTCGGTAACGAACAAGCGATTGCCCGCCTCATCGGCCAAGACTTTCCCAGGAAAACGCAGTGGAGTCGGCTTTTGGTTGTAGGCCAAGAGCTCAAACCGAATCGGCGTTTCGTCTAGCAACTTGTTGTCGCGATAGTGTGCGATACCATGCTGAATGACTTCGTTCAACTCCTCGAACGTGATCTCGCCTGGCTTCCCGTAAACCAATTGGCCTTCTGGGTCCACGACCAGCACAGTGGGCCAACTGCTGACGCCGATCTTGTTCCAAAAATCATGTTGCGAATCAACCAACACCGGGTGTTCAATTTCGTAACGCAAAACCGCCTCAGCGATGTTGTCTCGGTCTTTCTCGGTGTCAAACTTCGCCGCATGAACACCGATCACTACGACCTCATTAGGATACTTATGCTCCAGCTTCTTTAGCTCAGGCAAAATGTGGATGCAGTTAATGCAGCAATAGGTCCAGAAATCGAAGACCACGAACTTTCCCTTGAGGTCCGCCATCTTCAGCGGCCGGGTGTTAATCCAGTCGGCGTTGCGGGGAAGCTCGGGCATCTTCACGCGACGCGGATAGGGCGACTCCGGCAGCTTTTCAGCGCCACCCGGCTGATCCCCATCCCGTTTCGCCTGGCCCCCGTCCGCCTGGCCCCCGTCCTGTGAGTTGTCGGCGTTGCCTGCAGTTGGTCCTGTAGGCGTCGTTTTAGCGGGCGTCGTTTTAGCGGGCGTCGTTTTAGCGGGCGTCGTTTTAGCGGGCGTCGTTGCCGCTGGTGCGGTTTCGGCAGGCTCGTCATCGGCTGGCTGAT
>CAZWOU010000108.1:13474-21962 GCA_964635375.1 uncultured Pirellulaceae bacterium
GCGGGCGTCGTTGCCGCTGGTGCGGTTTCGGCAGGCTCGTCATCGGCTGGCTGATAATTCGTCTTGGCTGAGGCGTTGGCGGCAAGCACGTCGTCAGAGGCGTTCTGGCAGCCTCCGAACGTTACGAGCACAGCTGCGGAAAACAGGCACAATTGCAGGCGCAGAGGAGTCATCATTGATTTCCAGACGCGGTGGAAGGGTTCCCGGGAGACGCCCACGCGACACTCAGGCGGACTGATAAAGCGACATCGTAACGGGTTTTCGGCCTCAGGTGAATTGCCAAAACAGCCACCCTAGGCCTCACATTCGCCTCTGGCAATGCATTTCGCCTATCGCCCGCACATATCCCAGCCATTTTTACCAGTACCTCTTCCGCGCAACCACGTCCCAATTACTCTATGCTTCCTATTTGGACAACTCGATTCTCAGAATCGCTTGCCTGCTCGATTCACAAACGCCGAATAACCGTCATACATGGTTATTTGCGCGGCGGAGCGGCTTACGCCAAATGGGAGATGAGATTGTGAAATTCGCCACACTGTCGGGAACGCTCTTGTTGGTCGCGCTGGGCTCGGCGAGCGCCGAGGCTCAGCAATGGGCGACCAAGATGTTCAAGGTCCACAAGCACGATTTTGGCGCCGTGGCTCGAGGCTCGAAACAAGAATTTCGCTTCGAACTCCAAAACTCGTACGAAGAAGATGTCCACATCGCCAGCGTGCGATCAAGTTGTGGTTGCACTTCGCCTCGAATAAGCAAGCAGAATCTCAAGACGTGGGAAAAATGTTCCATCATCGCGACCTACAACACGCGTTCGTTCTTGGGTCACAAGAGCGCCACGCTGACGGTCACGATCGACAGACCCTACTACGCCGAAGTTCAGTTGAATGTTAGTGGGTTCATTCGCGGCGATGTCGTCTTTGAGCCGGGGTCGGTCAACTTCGGAGAAATTGAGGCCGGAGAGAAGTCGGAAAAAAGCGTCCGAGTGACTTATGCAGGCCGAGCCAATTGGCGAATCAAGGATGTGCGGAGCACCAACAAAGACTTCGAAGTTCGACTAAAGGAGGTGCAGCGGGTGGGAGGACGCGTTGCGTATGACATGATCGTTCGCCTTAAGGGAACGGGCTCTGCCGGTTTCTTCGCCGACCAGCTGACTTTGGTGACGGACGATGCAAACAATGGGCGTATTCCGCTGCCCGTCGAAGGCAAGATTATTCCAGCTGTCACCGTCTATCCGCAACTCCTCAGCTTCGTCGTCAAGCCAGGCGCGTCCGAGAAGAAGCAAATCGTCGTGCGGGGCAAGAAGCCTTTCAAGATCGTGAAGGTCGGTTGCGGTGATGGTTGCTTCAAATTCACCGCATCGAGTGATTCGAAGAAAGTGCACGTGATTCCGGTTGTCTTCACTGGCGGAGAGAGCGCCGAGATCGATGAGCAGATCAAGATCGAAACCGATTTCGGCGACGGCGTAACCGTCTCCTGCCGAGCCACCGCGCGAGTCGAGTAACTGTTGCAATTGGCCTGGGCGCTATTTCGGGCGAGACCGCGTCAGACATCAAGACGACGGACCGTCGTCAGCGGCCTTCTCGTCGCCCTCTGCACTCTCGTCCGACTCATGCGACTCGATCGACTTCGGCTCCGCGTCCGTCTCGTCGGCGCTGGCGCCGAGCCAACAGCGAATTCCCTCCCACGCTCGGCCGGCCAATTTGCCGGTCAACAAGTCCTCGGTCACGGTGTCTTTGTCCGACGAGAAATTGCTCCAGACCGCGCTGATATAAGGCCCGCTCGACTCGGCGAGCGTCGTGTAGAGGCCGCGGTCGCAAATGGTCGTGATGCCCTCGCGGTAATGCTGGATCAAATGCCGATCGAACATGTTTCCGGCGACCTTGACCGTGGAGAGTGCGCCGATCCCCGCATTGCCCACTTTGCGAAGCGAGTAGAGCGACATGGTGCTTGCGACGCTCATCACGTTTACGTTTTCTTTTGTGGCGATTTCGTGCATGTCGTTCCACATGCGTTTCAATTCCGCCTCGGGCATCAGGCCGCCCGGGTCGACCGAATTGACTTGGTCTCGGGTCTCTTGAATCGTCTGCGCAAGCCCCTCGATGGAGAGTGGCGGCAAGTCAAATGCTTGGGCCGACGCACCGGTTGCATTCTTGATCGCGCTGAGCAGGTCCGCGGCGTTGTCGATGGTGGAATTCTCGTCGATCACGCCTTGCGCTTTGAGTTCCTGGCTCAGTTCCGTGAGGTACTCCTGCGACCCATAAGCAATGTCGCTGATCAGCGCGAGCACCGTCATTGGCGAAAGGTGAAACGTCGCCATGCCAGCCAAATCAATAAACGTACTCACGGTCTTCCTGGCGACGTACCCCTCGACCTCCGTAGTTGAGGCCTCTTCCTTCGCACCGCGCTCAACGCCGCCGATGTCATTCGCCATGAAGTCCAACATCTGCTGAACGAACAAAGTGTAAGACTTGGAGGACTTGAACGCGTTGGGGACTAACATTACCGCTGATTCGTGCAGCGCGCCGCCCACCATCGCCGAGGTGGATCGCAAGGCCCGCTCGGGCAGCGAGAGTCCGTACAACATGTAGTTCAAGACGGAGTTGGCCTCCGGCGCGGACTCATTCGATTCCGGCGACTCGCCGCTCTTGCAGTCCCTCGACTCATCCGTCATATCGCGCCTGCCTTTGGAGAAACGGGATTTGGAGAAACAGACCGCTCGGATCGCTTGCCGCCCGATTGCGCCTTCCTTCGATTTTGAGCCGGACGCGACAGAATTGAAATCAACCCGTTTTCGCCCCGCTCCATCTACTTGGAAGCCAGCTTGCGAAACGCCTGGTAGCCATGGCCAAGCCCAGAAAGGCGCCGGGTCATCTCTTCAGCACTCCAACCTATGAATCACTCTCTGGCGGCTTCGGCGCACTCGGCCTCGGGGTCTCCGCTTCTGGCTTCTCTGCCTCTGGCGTCTCCGCTTCTGGCTTCTCTGCCTCTGGCGGGCTCGGCTCTGGCTTCTCCGTTTCCGGTGGGCCCGGCTTCTCTTCCGGCGGGCTCGGATCCGCTACCGGCGGGCTCGGGTTCTCTGGTTCTGGCGGGCTCGGCGTTCTTGCTTCCGTCTCGGCCTTTCCTGTTGTTCCCGGCTTGGCTGTATCGGACTTTTTCGGCTTCTTCACGGCTGGCAGCTTTGCGGTGTTTCGCGGAGCCGAGAACTTGACGGGAAGACCGCCCAGAATCACCATCGGAGCGAGTCCGTCGTAGCCCTCAACGCGTTGAGTGGGGTCCTCGATAATCTCTCCGAGCACGAGGACTCGGTCGCCTACTTGGATTTCCTGTTCTGGGTCGGCGCCGCTAATAATGCTGACTCGACGTTGATTGCTGTCGTTCAGCTTGACGATCGTTTCGAAGAGTTGTCCTTGCTTCTGAATGCTGGTGACCAAACCGAAGAGCGCGACGCCGTCGTTGGTCCGTTTTCGGATCCAGCTATCGGTAGCGGCGCCAAACATGTTGAGGGCATCCTCTGGGAGCGATTCGGCGATGCGTTTCGCCTTATCTGCCAACTGCCGGTTCAGAGCAACTTGAGGGTCAACAAACGTGACGGTGTGGGCGAGTTGGGCGAAGTCGGTGTAGAGTTTCTTTGATGCAGCTGTTGTATTTCTTCCGGACCCTTTAGCATCGCGCCAAGCGTCGAGCGCCGATTCCGCGTCGTCGATAGCGGCGGAGAGTTTATCCGGCGAAAACGTCGGAGAGTTACGAACGGAGACTATGGGGGGACGAGCTATCGTAGCTTGCGCCTGGTTCTTAGCGGAGTTGGCTGAGTTCTGTCCGTTCCGTCCCACGCGCGGCCGACTCGGTTGCCCGCCAGGCGCAGCCTTGCCTTGGGCGGCATTGCGGGGAGGAGTTGCCCTGAGAGGCTCAGGCGGGCGTTGTTGTCGTGCAGTCCCGCCTGCAGTATCGCCGGACGCTGGAAACTCGCCCGTACTTCCGAGAGGGAACGAACCGACATTGCTTGCCCCCTCCTCCTCGGGGAGGTCATCGGCGGCGGCGCCTGTCCGCAAAGCGGATGGCAGAATCCACTGCATGGCGGTTGGTATCTTGGGAGCGAGCTTCACTGGATCTCGATGAAAAGCCCACCAAAGAATCACCTGGCCGATCGAGAGTCCGATGATACCGCCACCGCCGACCTTGACAACTTCCCAAATTGGGTTTGCCTGTTTACGGCGAGGACGACGTGATGTTCGCGAACTGCTTGGGGCGGAGGACGAACTGGTTTTGACAACTTGGGCGGAAGGCGCCGCTTGCTCTGAGAATTCAAAAGCGGGCCTGTCATCGTTCTCATCGACAGTCGCCGCCACAGCGCCTCCGCCGCTGACGATAATCAGCGAGGGCGGCACGCTATCGAGCACGACAGACAACTCGAATTCGTCGCTGCACAGAGGGCATCGCACGACGGCGTCACCCGGCGTGTTGTCAGGCGCGGTCACCTCGTCCCGGCATGACGGACAATGAACAGTCGGCATCAAGGGCTCCTTCGTTGGGCCGTTGCGATCTAATCTTCTCTACCCATGTTAACAGGCATCGGGCCGTTCCCCAATTGCGGACCTCAGCCCCATACGGCTTTGGTCTGACCAACTCGTCGTCGTGTTGGTTTTCGACTTCCAGGGCCTCGGCAAAGCCTGTGCCCTTTCCGCCCCAAGCCGTGCGAGTATCGAGCAGACGGGCTGCCGATGCTAGTCAAAGCCGTAGAGGGAACCGTACTTGGACCGAAGGTGCCTCATCAGGGCGTCGTGGCCCAGTTCTTGCCCGGTCGCCCCTCGCACCAATTCGGCGGCCGGTTTGCAGCGGCCCTGCGAGTAGATTCTCTCCTGCAGCCAACTCCTCAACCCCGTAAAATCGCCCCGCGCAAAGGAGGGATCCAGATCGCCCAAATCGTCGGTTGCGGCTTCAAAAAGTTGCGAGGCGTAGAGATTACCAAGCGAGTAGGTGGCGAAATAGCCAAACAAACCGGCGCTCCAGTGGACATCTTGTAGGACGCCATTCGCCGCAGTGGGCGATCGCACCCCCAGCACCTTTTGATACTGCTCGTCCCAAGCACCTGGTAGATCGTCTACGCTCAAGGTTCCTTCGAGCAGCGCTTGCTCAAGCTCAAAACGAATAATGATGTGCAAGTTATAGGTAGCTTCATCCGCTTCGACTCGGATTAACGAAGGTTCGACATGGTTGATGGCGAAAAAGAAATCGTCCTCGGCAACGTCGGCCAGCGAACCGGGAAACGCCGTCTGTGTTTGCGGGTAGAAATAACGCCAAAAGGCGCGACCGCGGCCGACCAGGTTCTCCCACAACCGCGATTGCGATTCATGCACTCCGAGGGAGCAGTAGTCGCCTGGAGGCAATCCAAATTGGTCACTCGGCAGGCCTTGTTCGTAGATCCCGTGGCCCGCCTCATGCAAAGTGCCAAAGAACGCGCAGGAAAAGAAAGTCGGTTCGTATCGAGTTAGGATTCGGCAATCGGCGGGACCGAGCGTCGTGCAGAAGGGATGGGCAGTCACATCCAACCTGCCGGATTCGAAATCGAATCCAATCTGTTTTGCCGCAACGCGTCCAAGGCGAGCTTGCGCGTCGATGCAAAAGTCTCGATGGATAATCTCGTTCGGCGCTTTGACGCCGCATTCGGCAATTTGGGCGACGAGGGGCGCCAGTTCATCGCGTAGTGCGCCGAGCACTTCGGCGACTCGGGATGTGCTTTCGCCCGGTTCATAGTCATCAAGCAAAGGATCATAAATAGAATCCTCGTACCCGATCGCCTCGGCCTTCTCTCGCGTCAAATTGAGAATCGTTTCAAGCTTGGGTTTGAAATGCTCAAAGTCATCCTTCTTTCGGGCTTCGACCCAGGCTTGTTGGCCAAGTACGGTCGCTCGTGAAAGGTTCTCGACTAGCGACTGCGGAACTCGGCGTTGCTTCTCGTACTGCCGATGCAGTTCGCGAATGGTGGCGCCCTGCGGGGAATAGGGATCACGCGTCAGGTCGCTATCGGCGAGCAGGTCCAACCACTCGCCAACGTGGGCGGATGTCGATCGCTGGTGCACGATTCCAGCGAGCAGCGCGGACTGTTCGGCTCGGTAGGCCCCGCCCTGTGAGGGGAGCATCGTGCGTTCGTCCCAGCCCAGCAGGGCTCCAATCGAAGTAAGTTTTGCGACGTCTTGAAAGTGGGCGACTAGCGACTCAAACGCGTTTTCTACACTGCCCGATGGCATGATCGTATCCTCTCAAAGAAAATCTAAGCGGAGCTTACAAATGAATGAGTGCGAGGTATGCAACGAGGGATCGACGATTGATTCAAACGATCCAGCGAGCGCCAACATATAGCAGCCCCGCCTGGTTGCTCGTCATCTGTCGACACGTTTCTGCAGGGAGCGACCGAACAAAGCGCCGGTCATGCGGCCGTTGTGGATCGCGGCGCCCCCGTTCACAAAGACGTATTTCATACCGACAGCGTATTGGTGGGGCGAATCAAATGTGGCGGTGTCGATGATCTCGTCTTTGTCCCAAACTATGACGTCCGCAAAATATTCAGGTTTGAGGTAGCCTCGTTTTGGAAGTCCCAGAATATCGGCGGGCAGGCCGCTCGCGCTGCGAATCGCGACGCCAATTTCAATCGCTTTTTCGCGAACGGCGTAGTGGCCAATCTTACGAGGAAATGTGCCGTAGCTTCGTGGGTGCGGAGCAGTTGCCGCGGGCAGTCGGGAACTTCCGTCTGAAGCGGTTGCAACCCAGGGCTGAGCCATCACGAAACGCACGTCGTCTTCGTTGATACTGTGGTTCACCACGGCAGCTCCGCCGTTGCGAACGATGTCCAACACAATCTCGATCGGCTGCTGCGACTCGGCATCCGCGATCTGGTTCAGGCGTTTGCCGATCCACTCTGGGCGTTTTCGATAGCTGGCAATCTGAATCCGCTGGCCCTGGTCCGTCTGCTTCAGCTTGTTGATGATCGCCTCGCGAATTCGCGGACCGTCCTTTTTGTCGACCAATCGCTCGCGAAGCTGTTTCGCCCCGCCAGCTCGAGCCCATGCGGGGATCATTGTCGCGTTGAGTGAAGTGCTCGAGGCGGTGTAGGGGTACTGATCGGCGGTAACGGTTTGGCCTGCGTCTCGTTGTTTCTGAATCAAGTCGACAGCGACTCGCACAAGGCCCCAGGAGTTCTTGCCTGATGATTTGAAGTGAGAAATATGAACGGGTGTGTTTGCCTGTTTCCCAATCGACAGCGCCTCATTAACAGCATCCAGGAGGCCCGTATTCTCGTTTCGGATGTGGCTGGCGTAGATTCCGCCGTGCTTGCCGACGACAGTTGCAATGGCCGCCAACTCTTCGGTGTTGGCGTAGGAGCTCGGCACGTAGATCAGCCCAGTGGACATTCCCCAAGCGCCATCAAACATGGCCTTGTCCGCCAACAACTGCATCTTGACCATTTCGTCTTCGCTCGCAGCTCGCCGAGTCTCACCGATTACCTTTCGCCTGAGTTGGCCTTGGGGCAGTAAGTGGGCCACGTTGACGCCCGCGCCAAACGCGTCGATTTTCGCGTAATATGCTTCGACGTCGATCGGACCGCTGCCGCAATTGCCGGTCACGATCGTCGTACAGCCTTGAGTCAGATAATTGGCGACGGCCCGGGTCTCTCGCGCCACGACTTGCCGGTCGCTATGGTTGTGCAAGTCGATGAATCCGGGTGATATGATCAAGCCGCGACAGTCGAGAACGCGGCCGATGTCCCCACGCTGAAAATCGCCCACAGCGACAATCTTGTCGCCACGGATGGCTACGTCTCCTGTCGACGGCGGGCTCATATCGCCCACGTAGATCAGCCCGCCTTGGAGCAACACGTCGGCGTTGACGACCTGTCCCCAGGCAAGTCGGCCGCCAAAGAGACAGGCGAGCATCAGCAAGGCGAGAATCAATCTTCGTGGCGACATCGAGGTCCCAGACGTCAGGTTGGAGGAGCGGGCGGTACATTCTCGATTAATCCATGCCATAGCGTAGCGTCGTGATCGCGGGGCGTCGAGTTGCGGGCGGACCCGACTCAGCCCGCCCTGGAAGAGGACGCGATCGAAATCGAGCGGCCGAGGATGGGCAAGCGACTGAATAGACAAAGAATGGCCTAGCAGAACTCGTCTTGACGCCGGCGGTTCCAATTCGGATAATCCCGCCCCCGCGAACTCGACCCATCCTGTCCGAGACCTCTGCTGCCCGAGACCTCTGCCGCGCAGGGGACTCAGCGCGAAGGGAACTGCGTTCGATATTGGCTTTCAGAATCACAAAATAGATCTTGTATGCGGGCGTTCACGATGCGGGTCGCGGTCTTCATTCTTGCCTATCTGACGCTGTTGCCCCCAGCGTCCGTTACTGGGGCAAGCGAAATCGGCGACTACCTGCGCCAGTCAGCTTGGGCTGCCCCCGCGACCTCTGGCCGAGTCGGATTGCGAGTCGACTCGCTCGCCGA
>CAZWOU010000108.1:22062-24204 GCA_964635375.1 uncultured Pirellulaceae bacterium
TTGCCCCCGTTGGTCGTTCCGGAATTTCGCAGTTTCGACCCCGACGATCCCTATCGCCATGTTGGCAAGGGATATCCACTGGAAGGGACGAGTTGGCGGAATCGCCCTTTTCACATCGGTTGGTTGTTTGGCGGAGTGTATGGCGACAATTTGGTTGACCAGGAATTGCAGCAGACCAACGATTTCTTTGGCGGCTACCGTGTTGGCTGGGACTTCGACCACTACTGGGGCACTGAATTGCGGTTGGCCTGGGCTCGCCTAGACGTGCTCGACCGAGAAACCGAAGTCTCCCTACCCGCGGCGAGAAACGTCTTCTATGACGCGAGTTTGGCCTACTACCCCTGGGGTGACGCCCAGTCGCGACCGTTCGCCTCTGTCGGAATCGGCTGGGCCGACTTTTCCTTTGTCGACGCCAACAACCAGTTGCAACATGACCAATCGTTCACGATGCCGCTAAGCCTAGGGGTCAAGTACTACTGGAAGAAGTGGATGTCGTTGCGTGCGGCCGTGGTCGATAACATCGCTTTCTCATCCGACCGCGTCGATACCATGCACAGCGTCAGCATGACGTTGGGAATCGAGTATCGCATGGGGCCCCCGCGCCGCATCTACTCGTCCTGGTAGCGGGGCTGGCAGCAGACCAGTGCAACGTTGCCCAAGGGCGTCAGCGCGCCCTTTTAAAGCCTCGCCCTAGCGAGGATACGCGTACGATTTTTCGTCGATGTTGATGTCAACGCCGGCAGCTGGGGCGTCTAGTTTGAGTGACCAGAGAACAGCCTGCGTCATCATCCTCCGGTACTCTTGTCGTCGCCAATTTCGATGAAAATGGCAACCACTAAACCCGAATGAACGCCCTTTGTCAGGACGATCCCAAGCCCAAGCAACCGTCTCTTCGCGCTCGTCGATTTTGGCTTTGAGAATCGACCTCAGCCCTTGCTTGGTCTCGACGAACTTCAAGCGATAATAGAATTCGTCATGAATCTCAAAGCTCGACAGCGAACGCGTTATGGGATCATTGGGCGAGACCACTTCCAGCTTCGTATTGAGCACCTGGTACTTTCGATCCGGTCCGCCATGGCAACCGCCAAACAGCTTGAGGTAGCCATCGACGTACTTCGCGTCGCGAGCTCCCATGGCCCAGTGAATAGTGACCAGTCCGCCGCCCTTCGCAGCGTGCCCGGCGAAGGATTCAAGCCGCCTGGGCGAGTCATGAATCCACTTCGCCCCTTGGGCCACATAGAGCACTACGCAATCGGCTTTTCGGATGAGGTCAGGGCCGTCAAGCCATTCGCCCTTCGCCCGCACGACGTCGACTTGAAGTCGAGCGTCGTTGCGAAGGCAGGCGGCCAGCACCTCGACGCCAGCGTAATACTCGTGGGTGCCAACCTTGTGCGTTCCATCCGCATCTTGGCCTATCAAGAGCACGCGTTTGCCCTGCACCGGTTCGGCCGCGACTCCCGCAGCACAAACGAGCAACCATGGGGCGAGCCATAACGCGAAGCGGCGCGCGAGCACGCCAAATTGACATTCCATCAGCACCACAGCGAATCTCGCTAGAGTCGTTGCATCAGCGAGTCGCTAATCCAGTCGGAAAAGCGACCTTGGCATTGCGGACGAATTGAAGATCGTCGGCAGACAAGCGTCGGACCAAAACCGTAGTTGTTTGGCCGCTCTTCTTGAGCAGGCGCACATGGTTGTCGAAAACGGCGATCAACTTTGCCTCAACGCTATACTTGCCAGTGTTGTCAACCCAGTTGCGATACCGAGGCGTTGCGTTCTTGGACGAGTCGCCATCTGCAGGCTCAGCTTTCTTGGCGTCATCAAACAGCCCTTCCCCCTCAGACTTCGCGTCGACCTTGTCTTCTTCGATCTCTTTGTAAAACGACTCCTCTTTCTCGGCCGCCGCCTTTAGGCCGACATAGAGATGTGAGAAGTCGGGCGTCGCCGCGCCGTCGGTCGCAGCGGGCTTGGCAGGTGCGGCAGCCGGTTTGGCTTCAGGCTTCGCGGCAGCTGGTTTAGCGGCGGGTGTGGCAGCAGGCGCGGCTGCAGGTTTAGCGGCTGCAGGCTTGGCGGCGGCAGGTTTCGCAGCGGCAGGTTTTGCAGCAGCAGGCTTCGCGGCAGGCTTGGCAGCAGCAGGTTTCG
>CAZWOU010000109.1:0-5416 GCA_964635375.1 uncultured Pirellulaceae bacterium
AACGCGAAGATGAGGTGTAAGAAATGTCTTTAATGTTCGCCTATGAGTATTGGCAATTGGGACTCGCTGCTGTTGTTATTGGAGCTATGTTCGTCATCGCGGCGGGATTTGCACTCTCTCGATTCTATCGGAAGGTGGGGCCGGAACACGCGCTCGTCCGCTCCGGTTGGGGTGAGATTCGAGTCGCATCCGGCGAAGGCATGTGGGTGATTCCCATCATGCACCAAGTTGAAAGAATGGACCTCACCATCAAGCGCGTCGAGATAGCTAGAGACGGTCATGACGGCTTGGTATGTCAAGACAATATTCGAGCGGACATCAAAGTCGCCTTCTTCATCCGCGTCGACAATGACAAGGAAAAGATCAAGGAAGTCGCTCAGGCTATCGGCTGCCTCCGAGCCTCCAAGCGAGAGACTTTGGTCGATCTTTTTGACGCCAAGTTTTCGGAAGCCCTGAAAACGGTTGGAAAACAGTTTGACTTCATCCAACTTTACGATGAACGCGATAGTTTCAAATCGCAGATTCTCCGCGTCATCGGCACCGACCTGAACGGCTACGTGCTCGATGACTGTGCGATCGACTACCTTGAGCAAACTCCCCTCGAATTGCTCAATCCAAAGAACATTCTCGACGCCGAAGGCATCAAGAAGATCACCGACTTGACCTCCCGCGAAAAAGTGCTCGAGAACGAGATTACTCGCGAAAAGGAAAAGGTTCTCAAGAAGCAGGACGTGGAAGCTCAAGAAGCCATTCTGGAACTCGAACGTCAGCGAGTTGAAGCCGTTCAGAAACAGGAGCGAGAAATCGCCGAGATCACGGCTCGCGAGCACGCTTCAGCCCATAAGGTCGAGCAGGAGCAGCGATTGCTGTCCGAGAATGCTCGAATTCGCACCGAAGAAGAGCTCGGCGTCGCCGAAGAGAACAAGTCTCGCCAGGTCCTCGTCGCCCTGCGGAACAAAGAACGCACCGACCAAGTTGAAATCGAACGCGTTCACCGCGATCGGGAGCTCGAGAACACCGAACGTGATCGAGTTGTCTCACTGGCTCAGATCGACAAGGACAAGGCGGTTGAGGTCGAGAAGCGAAACATTCAGGAAGTGATTCGCGAGCGAGTCGCGGTTGAGCGGGCGGTCGTCGAAGAGCAAGAGCGGATCAAAGATACGCAAGAGTTTGCCGGCGCCGATCGTTCCAAGCGTGTCGCCGTCACGTCGGCTGAGGAGCAAGCCGAGCAAGCCATGGTCAAGGAAGTGAAAGCCGCCGAAGCGGCCAAGAACGCGTCGACTTTGATCGCAGAGAAAGTAGTTATCGAAGCCGAAGCGCATCGCAAGTCGGCTGAGAAAGAAACGGCAGCGACCAAGATGTTGGCGGAAGCCACCCAAGCGGAACAAGCCGCCTTGGGACTCGCGGACGCTCAAGTCGAAGTCGCCAAGGCTGATTCCCTCGAGAAGACCGGTACAGCCGAAGCAAGCATAATCGAGTTGAAAGCCGTTGCCGAGGCCAAGGGCGAAGAGGCCAAGGCCGTGGCGATCGAGAAGACGGGACATGCGGAAGCCTCCGTCATGAAACTCAAGTTCAGCAGCGAAGCGAACGGCATCGAAGAGAAAGCCGAAGCGATGAAGCTGTTCGACGGTGTTGGGCGAGAACACGAAGAGTTCAAGATTCGCCTCAACAAAGACAAGGACATCGAGATCGCTGCGATTCATGCTCAACAAGAGATCGCCTCAACCCAATCGAATATCGTCGGCGAAGCACTCAAGAGCGCCCGCATCGATATCGTCGGCGGCGAGACTCAGTTCTTCGACAAGATTGTCGATTCGATCAAGGGCGGAAAGGCCGTGGACCGGTTTATCCAGAACAGCGAGACCTTGACCGACGTGAAGAATACGTTCTTCAACGGCAACCCCGAGTACTTCCGCGACAAGGTGAATGAGTTGGTTGATCAGTTCAACTTGAGCACCGACGATGTCAAGGACCTCTCGATCGCAGCGTTGATCGCTCGCCTGACCGGACTGGCCGGCAGCGACGAAGCGCGAAGCGAACTGCATAACCTGCTGCGTTTGGCCCAAGGCGCTGGCGTCGCAGAGAACCGCGTTTCCACCTTGAATATCGGTTCGAAGGAGAATGCCTAACGGCTCGTTCTTCTCACGCGAACCGCCCGTGCTGCTCAACACACTTGAAGGCCGGGCGGGTTCGCAACGGGAAGATTCTTGTCGATTGGCGCTCGCCGCGTTGCTCGCGACGAGTTAAATGTCCGGCGAACCGCGACACTTGGCGCGGGCCTGCCGGCCTCGATCGCAATAGTACTTAGCCGGCTCCATTCCTATTTCGTATGCAGAGCATTCAACGTGGCTTGAGAGGATCGACACTATGGCGCAAGCTGACACCACGCCTGACGCCGCGCCGGAAATGGAACTGGAGGGCGGCACCTACGAGATCATCCGCAATCGGTTGGCCAATTTTGGCGACGATTTGCGGCAACGCCTGACACAGCTCAACGGGGCCCGTAAGGACGTCTTCGGCGCCATCGACACGAAGCTGTTGGGCACCGAGAGAATCACGACCGATAACAACTGCGTGCCGCGCGACATGTTTGCGGTCGGTTCAAAGTTCGTTTTCGGCTACAACGTGCATATCGGCTTGAAGTCCGAAATCTCGTTGGAAGACGTCTTCGCCGTCTATGAGTTTCGCGATCACACGTTTCATCAACAGCCACTCAAGCTACTCGGCGACGAACGGTTCAATCGCGATTTCCACGAAGTCTACAAGTACTACAAGAACGCGACGTTCGCCAAGTTCTTCCTGCAGGGCCCCTTCGTCTACATGGTCTTCCGTGTCGGCCGAGCGACGAGCGACATCAAGGCGCTAAAATGGCGATTCAACGGCGACCAACTCGTCTATGTTGATAACCGCAGCGACCACGAAGTTCGCTTCCCGCCCCAACATGAATTCGAATGGCAGCGAACCCATCGCGATCTACACCAACACGGCGTCCACCCTCACATCTCGATCGAAGATCGAGTCTTTGTGGAGACGGTTGGTGGCGACCTGACAATCAAGGTCGAAGACAACACCGATTCGGGCGAGGGAATCTACGCCGAGGATGTGGACCACAAGGATCAGACGCTCGACGACGCTGAGATCTACTACGCGATCGTGGGCAACCTGATCCTGCTGAAGATTCGCCCGTATCAAGAAGACACCTTTCGCTACATTGTCTTCAACGAAAAGACTCAGCACGCGCGCCGCGTCGATTCGGTCGAGCAAGCCTGCGTGCTGCTCCCCGATGATCACGGTTTGATCTTTTCCAACGGATATTACCTGCAGACGGGTGAGTTCAAGACATTTGACAGCGACGTCACCAACATGCTATTCGAGCGGCGTGTGGCGGCTTCGAACGGCGAGGACTATCTCTACTTCTTCTACAACCGCCAGTCGGGCGTCTCGACTCTGTTGGAGTACAACCTGATCGAGCAGCGAGTGCGAACGCCGCTCGTCGTCAATGGATCGACCATGTTCGAGGGCGGCGAACTGGTTTGCTTTAAGGCCCGCGACGACCCTCAGAAACACCACGCTGTTCAGATTTGGCAAACTCCGTATGTCGGGGAAGACATTTCCCACACGGAACACACTGACTCGTTTCTCTACAAGATCGGCAACAAAGATCTCGTGCGCGGCATGGCGGAGTGCCACGAAGTCCTCAATTTGATCGACAAAGAGGATGCCTACGCCGGGCTGTACATCGACTTGGCCAAGAAGTCCGGCGATGTGGCCGACTCGTATTTCTGGGCTTCCAGCGAAGACTGTTTCGACCTCAAGGATCCGCTGACCAAGATCAAAGGCGCCGCCGACGCGGCGATTGAGGAATTCGACAAGGTCGTTCGCGTTCGGCAGAACACGGCTGACGAGACGAAACGAGTTCGCGCCAGCGCGGACGAGATCTCCGCGGCCCTGCACCGTAAACGATTTGACCACATCAATGATTTCGTCAGTTCGCTAGGCGACTTGCGCAAGGTTCGCGGCGAAATTATCACGCTTCGCGAATTGCGGTACGTTGACCTGGAACTCGTCGACAAACTCGAAGAGACAGTCGCTGAGGACGCGGACAAACTGGCTGGCCGGTGCGTCGAATTCCTGCTCCGCGAAGACTCGCTTCAGCCCTACGTCGATAAAGTCGAGGCCGAGAAAGCGGGCATCGATGAGCTGACCAAGGTCACTGACGCCAAGGCGTTGAGCGAGTCGATTGACGGCAGTTCCGCCGAACTGGAAATGCTGATCGACATCGTCAGCAATCTGAAGATTGACGACGCCACCCACAGAACGTCGATCATCGATAACATCTCAGTCATCTTTTCCTCAGTCAACCAAGCGCGGGCCGCGCTAAAGAACAAGACTCGCGAACTCGCTTCAGTCGAGGGCATCGCCGAGTTCGGTTCGCAACTCAAACTGTTGAACCAAAGCGTCGTCAACTACCTCGATGTCTGCGACACGCCCGAACGCTGCGAAGAATTCCTCACCAAGGTCATGGTGCAGCTTGAGGAGTTAGAAGGCCGCTTTGCCGAGTTTGACGAGTTTGTTGAACAGCTGACCGAGAAGCGCGAAGAGGTCTACAACGCGTTCGAGTCGCGCAAGCTGGCGTTGGTGGAGAAGAGGAACAAGCGGGCCAACGCGTTGATGAGCGCGGCCAACCGAATCCTCAACGGCGTCAAATCGCGTGTTGAGAGCTTCGATTCGATCAACGACATCAACGGCTACTTCGCCGCCGATCTGATGATCGAAAAAGTCCGAGACATCGTTAAGCAACTCGATGAACTGGACGATTCCGTCAAGGTCGACGACATTCAGAGCCGGCTCAAGTCGATTCGCGAAGACGCGGTTCGGCAGCTCAAGGATCGGCAGGATCTGTTCGTTGGCGGCGAGAATATCATCAAGTTTGGCGATCAGCACTTTACCGTGAACGTGCAAGATCTCGACCTAACCCTGGTCCGTCGCGACGGCGAGATGTGCCTGCACTTGACCGGCACGAACTTCTTCGAACCACTCGATCATGTGGAACTCAACGATTGTCGCGACGTCTGGGATCAGGAAGTAATCTCTGAGAACCGCGAAGTGTATCGCGGCGAGTTTTTGGCCTACCAACTGTTTCGCCAACTGACGAGCAGTGACGGCGAAGTCTCGACAGACGACCTTTTGCGGATGGATGAAAAAGAGCGTCACGCGTTTGTGCAGAGTTTCATGGGGCCGCGATACAACGAGTCCTATGTTAAGGGCGTTTCGGACCACGACGCGATCGCGATGCTCAAGCCGTTGCTGGAAATGCACTCGGGAATCGGCAAGCTGCGTTACCACGCGATCTCACGGGCCTTAGCCGCCGTCTTTTGGAACCTGTGGGACGATGCGGAAAACAAGGTCTCCCTGC
>CAZWOU010000109.1:5426-23820 GCA_964635375.1 uncultured Pirellulaceae bacterium
AGTCTTCCCCGGAACGGATGAATCGGCAAAATACATCGCCGTCCTCCGCGAAGCGATCAGCCAGTTCGTCGCCGGCACGACGACGTTCGACAAGTTGTACGTCGAGGATGCGGCCCGCTATCTCTTCGAAGAGCTGCAGACCGGCGAGTCATTTGTCGTCAGCCGCAACGCCGCCAACCTGTTTGAGTCGTTTCATGGCCAGCTTCGCTCGTCCGGATCAGAAGGCGCGTTCCAGGACTCGGCGGCTGCGGTCAAAGGCGATCCGCACAGCCGATACGTGCTGATGCAGGATTGGGCAAAATCGTTCGTCAATCAAGAAGTCACGGACTCCAATGAGCAAGATTTTGTCGACGAACTAGCGAGACTGTTGGACGTCGGCGAGGTTGATCCCACCTTGATCGTTGAGGGCGATGTCGCGACCGAGATCAAGGGACTCGTCGGCTCGCACTCCGTTATCGAGTCCGGCGAATACTATCTGCACTACAACCACTTTCATCGCAAACTGACCGACTACATCGAGACCGACGCCCCTCGTTTCCAGCGTTACGTTGAACTGAAGCATGAAGTGGTCGAGCAGTCGCGAGAGGAGATGCGGCTTGAGGAATTCAAACCGCGAGTGCTGACCTCTTTCGTCCGCAACAAATTGATCGACTCCGTCTATCTCCCACTGATCGGCGACAATCTCGCCAAACAGATGGGCGCCGCAGGTGAGCAAAAGCGAACGGACCGAATGGGCTTGCTGCTGCTGATCTCGCCTCCGGGTTACGGCAAGACCACGCTGATGGAGTACATCGCCAATCGGCTGGGCATTGTGTTCATGAAGATCAATGGTCCCGCCATCGGCCACCAGGTCACCTCGCTCGACCCCAACGAAGCGCCCAACGCCGGAGCCCGCGAAGAGATCGAGAAGCTGAATCTGTCGCTTGAGATGGGCGACAACGTGATGATCTATCTGGACGACATCCAGCACTGCAATCCCGAGTTCTTGCAAAAGTTCATCTCGCTCTGCGATGCCCAACGCAAGATCGAAGGCGTCTACAAAGGCCGCACGAGAACCTACGATTTCCGCGGCCGCAAAGTGGCCGTTGTGATGGCGGGAAACCCCTACACCGAGAGCGGCGAGAAGTTTCAAATCCCCGATATGCTCTCCAACCGAGCCGACATCTACAACCTGGGCGAGATCATTGGCGACTCGGCCGGACCGTTTGAATTGAGCTACTTGGAAAACTCGCTGACAAGCAACCCGATACTCAACAAATTGGCCACCCGCAGCCAAGCTGATGTTTACAGCATCATTCAGATGGCGGAGCGAGATACACGCGAGGGAATCGAACTGGAGGGGAGCTACTCGCTGGAAGAGCTCAACGAGTTCGTGGCGGTTATGAAGAAACTGCTGAGGATCCGCGACGTCGTCTTGCGCGTCAATCAGGAGTACATTCGCTCCGCCGCGCAGGCTGACGAGTACCGCGTCGAACCGCCGTTCTTGCTGCAGGGATCGTACCGAAACATGAACCGGATGGCCGAGAAGGTCGTGCCGATCATGAACGATGAGGAACTGGAATCGCTGATCCTCTCAAGCTATGAGAATGACGCCCAAACGTTGACCTCAAACACGGAATCGAACTTGCTCAAACTGCGCGGAATGCTCGACATTCTCACGCCTGAAGAGCAACAGAGATGGGACGACATTTGCCGAGCGTTCAAGCAGAACGTGAAAATGAAGGGCGTTGGGTCGGACGACAAGTTCGGTCAGGTGCTTGTGCAAATGGGTTCCTTCACAGACGGCTTGGAATCGATCCGCCGCGCAATGGCCGACGGCATCAAGGAACTCACTCAAGAGGATGAGATCGACGACAGCCAGCCTGAGCCGGTCGCGCTGCTTGTTGGACAGTTCGAACAGTTGAGAGCGAGCCTGGACAACATTCACCAGTCGGTCTCCGAAGGCCCCATCGAAGCGATCGAGCAATTGGCCCAAACGCTGCGGGAAAACGCGCCCGCAATCACCGCCGCAGCCGAACAACAAGAAGACCCACAGCCCAGTGAGCGCGATCCGATTGAACAAGCCCACGACGGGACAACGCCGATGCATCGGATCACCGTTCAGCACAAAGTGCCCCGGAGCATTCTAGAAGTCGTACGCAGCCAGTTTGAGCTGATGCACAACTGGCTCAAGCCGATCATGGGCGCCGTCCACGATCAACGATCCGATATCGCTCAACTTCGCCAGTCGGTGGAAGATTGCATGACCCAATACGCCGACCTGCTCGGCGATTTGGAAGATGCAAAGAAGCCCCCGAGAAAGCCCCCGAAAGCAAAGCCGGCAAAGAAGCCTGGAACGAAAAGAAAATAGCTCGGCGAGCAAAACACTACTCGTCATCAATATTTAACTTGTTGTAAAGCGTTCCTCGCCCAATCTTGAGAATCTTGCAAGCTTTGGACTTGTTGCCGCCGACTTGTTCAAGCACGAATTGAATGTGGGCTAGACACGATTCCTCAAGTGAAATGAGCTGCTTCGCGGGAGAGGCGGCGGGGCGCTCAGTCGGCAGGCCCAAGTCGGCTTCGTCGATCTCGTCACTCTTGCCCAACACCACTGACCGCTCCACAGCGTTGCGCAGTTCACGGACGTTGCCCGGCCAGCGATAACGGCGAATGGCATCGATCGCGCCGCGGGAAAAACGCTCGGGACCGCGCCCAATCTGGCCACGAAACTCGTCTAGAAACAGAGTCGCCAATTCAACCGAATCCTCACCTCGGTCGCGGAGCGGAGGGACGTGCATGTCGATCACGCGAAGACGAAAATAGAGGTCTTCTCGAAACAGCTTCTTGGAGACGAGCTCACGCAAATCACGATGCGTTGCTGCGAGAACTCGCACATCGACCTGAATCGAATCTTGGCTGCCGAGTCGCTGAAATGGATGGCCCTCTAGAATGCGAAGCAACTTGGCCTGGCACGCCAAACTCATCTCGCCGACTTCATCCAGAAACATCGTCCCGTGGTCGGCGCGTTCAAACTGCCCGATGTGTAGCCGATCGGCCCCCGTGAACGCACCCACCTCGTGACCGAATAACTCACTCTCCAACAACGACTCGCTGAACGCCGCACAGTTGACCGTAATGTAAGGCCCGTCTTTACGTTGACTGAGCTCATGAATCGAGCGAGCGATCAGCTCCTTACCACTGCCGCTCTCACCCAACACAAGAACGTTGGAGCTCGTTGGACCGATACGAGCTAGTTGATCGTGAATCTCCTTCATCGCCGTGCTCGCGCCAACCAGCCGCGCTTGGTGCTCTAAGCGACGACGCAGTTCTTGGTTGGCTTGCTCCAGCCGCCGACGGTGTTCGCAGTTGCCCAGCGCCGCGCCCGTCTGGTGGGCAACCACCGTCGAGAAATCAAGCTCGTGGCGTTCGAACGGGGCCCGACCCTGACCACGCCGGCACTCAATCGCGCCGCGACTGCTGTCCCTTCCCGGAATTGGCACGCCGATCGCCATGCCGCCCGCTGGCTCCTCGACGCTGACTGTTTGGTCCTCCGCGTCACTCAAGTCGTTGAGCAACACGGCCTTGTCTTGCTCAACCGCCAAACTGGCCAAGAGGTGCTTGCCGGCGTCATCGCCCCACTGTTTCGCACAGCGCAAGCGGCCGTCGGTGCCGACGAGCCAGATTGAGATCGAGTCGGCATCCACGCCATCCATCAAGGCATCCAAAGAGGCTGTCAGCAAAACGTCGATGTCGCTCGATTCATGCAGCGTGTTCGCCAACCGGCAGAGCACGGCGGAATCCCTCACCACTTGCGATGCCGATTGCCCCAGGCTCGCCTTGACGGCGTCGGCACGCGGGTCATCCAAGGGAAGTCTGCCCATCAAGGTGGTCGGATGGAGCCGGTCAGCGGCCGCACTCGCTTCACTCGCACGCTCGCTGCTGTCGACAAACAACACCAACTGGTCGCCAATCTTGACGATATCTCCGTTCTCAAGAATGACTCGCGAGACAACTTGCGAATTGACATGGGTGCCGTTCAGGCTTTCGCAGTCCTCAAGATGCCAGAGTCCGCGACGAAAGTGAATCCGCGCGTGCAGGCGACTCGCTCGCTCATCATCAATGTGCAGATCTCGCGACGGATGTCGGCCCAGCGTCACCGGGTCGGGCGATTCGGGATCGAGGCGCAGCGCCGTGCCGGGCTGAGGACCGTTCAAATTGACAAGCGAGAAAAACACGACCTCTCTCCTTCTCTCGCAATCATAGGCGAACATCCAAGAAATTGCAGGCAAACTGTCCGAAAATCGACCAATCAGGCCTTATTCCACCTAGAACGCTGGTAGCCTAACTGGCTAGTGTTCATAAACAGCACATACCGTCACAGCCGAATAGTGGCTGGATCTCGATCAGGTTGAACCCTCGGTCTGCCGAGCTCGAACGACGGAATGGAGTCGCCGACAGGGGTATGCTGGGGCCGCTGCAAACGATCGATTTGGACGGCCGAGCAGACCCAACAGGCTCGCCCGATTGGAATACGAGCGGTCGAATTGTTGGGGGGCAAGTCGGACGCGAGTGGACATATCGTCAAAGCGGACGCCGCAGAGCACTGCTGATCTGTGCACTCATCGTGACCTTGGGCTCAGCCAAGGAGAACCGCAAAAGAAGTGGAATTCGAGAGCCGGGATGGCTTGAAAACGAGGCAACGAGGCCCATACAAAAATTACGAGAGCAGGTTAAACTGAGACCTGCTTCGCGGTATGTCTTGGTGGCAGGTCTCCCCCGCAATTCCTCATTCATTGAGCTCCAGCTATGGTCGTCGATAAGTCCGGACAGCGCGTACAGCGAATGTTTGGGCAAATTGCGCCTCGCTATGATCGCATGAATCATCTGTTGTCGATGAACGTCGACCGCTACTGGCGGTGGCGAACCGTGCGACTCGCCAAGCCAAGCGGGGATCGGCCGATTCTCGACATCTGCACGGGGACAGGCGACCTGGCCTTTGCGTTTCAGCGAAAGACTCGGGGCGAGGCGCCGATAGTGGCAGCCGATTTCTGCCACGAAATGCTCGAAATCGGGAATCAGAAGCGGGAGAAGGCCGGTCTGAATGGCCAGATCACGTTTGTCGAAGCGGACGCGCAAGCGCTGCCGTTTCAAGACGATCATTTTCAAATTGTGTCGGTCGCCTTCGGGCTGCGAAATGTCTCCGATACCGATCAAGGCCTCCGCGAAATGGCGAGAGTTTGCCAACCGGGCGGTCGCGTTGCGGTCCTCGAGTTTTCCATGCCGACGTTTCCGCCCATTCGAGCCCTGTATGGTTGGTATTTTCGAAATGTGCTCCCCAGATTGGGACAATGGCTGGCAACGAACGATGAGGAAGCGTATGCCTACCTGCCCGAGAGTGTTGGCGAGTTTCCCTCCGGCAAGGCGCTTGCAGATCGGATGGTTCAGGCTGGACTGAGCCGAGTTCGAGTTTGCCCGTTGACGCTTGGAGTGGCCACGCTGTACGTGGGGGTCAAATGAGAAACACATTTGTCGTCGCAATTTCCGGAGCGAGCGGCGTCGTCTATTCGCGTCGGCTCATCGAGGTCCTGCTTGAGTTGGGCGGAGAGGTTCACGTCACCGTCAGCAGCGCCGGCGCGGATGTTTGGCGTCATGAATTGGGCGACCCAATGTGGGCCGATGGCATCGATCCGAGCATACTAGCGCCCAGCGCGACACAGGGCGCGCGGGAACGATTGCACTGCCACCGCCACGACGACTTCTTCGCGCCGATTGCAAGCGGCGCCTTTGTGACCGACGGCATGGTGGTCTGTCCTTGCTCGGGGCAAACACTCAGCGCAGTCGCCCACAGTTCCAGCGGCAATTTGATTCAGCGGGCAGCCGAAGTTCATCTTAAAGAACGCCGCAAGCTTGTGCTGGTCACGCGAGAGACCCCACTTTCGATCGGGCAAATCGAGAACATGTCCCTGGCGGCGAGAAACGGCGCCGTTATCCTGCCCGCCTCGCCGGGTTGGTATCACGGCGTCGACTCGGCGAACGACCTGGTCGATTTCGTCGTCGCTCGAGTGCTCGATCAATTGGCCGTTCCCAACAACCTGATCCAGAGATGGGGCGAGATTTCTCCGTTCGGTTCGCAGGGCAAGAAGCAGTAATCGGAACGCAAAATGTCACTGCTCAAGACCACTCGCCAAATGCTGGAGATGATCCGCTTCAGCCACACGGTCTTTGCACTGCCGTTTGCGTTGTTGGCGGCTCTGATGGCTTGGTCGGCGCCTGCGACAGACGGCGCGCGAGTCGGCTTTCAATGGCGGCACTTGCTCGGAATTCTGGCCTGCATGATTTTCGCGCGCAGCGCCGCAATGGCGTTTAACCGAGTCGTTGACCGCAACATCGACGCCGAGAATCCTCGCACCGCCAAGCGACATTTACCGTCAGGGCAGCTTTCGGTCGCCGGCGTCTGGATGTTCACCTTGATTTGCTGTGTCGGTTTTGTCGCCAGCACATTGATCTTCTTGCCAAATTGGCTGCCCATCGCGTTGGCGATCCCGGTGCTGCTATTCTTGTTCGGATACAGCTACGCGAAACGATTCACCTCACTGGCCCATTTTTGGCTCGGACTCTCTTTGATGTTGGCGCCCGTGTCGGCCTGGATTGCGATTCGCGGCGAGATCTTGTTGCAAACGCCCGCGGACATTGGCCCCGCGATCGCACTCGGCTTGGTGGTGTTCACCTGGGTGTCCGGATTCGACATCATCTACGCGTGTCAAGATTATCAATTCGACTGCGAGTCGAAGCTTCACAGCGTGCCGACGCGGCTAGGCGTGCCAGGGGCGCTGCGATTGGCCGCCGCCTGTCACCTCGCCTCCGTCTTGTTGATGGCCGCCCTGCCCGCTCTGTTTCCCGCACTCGGTATGGGCTGGATATTCTGGGCGGGCGTGCTGGCCGTTGCTGTCCTACTAATGTATGAGCATGGTATTGTGAAGGCTGATGACCTGACTCGAGTCAATGTGGCGTTCTTTCAGGTCAACGCGATCATCAGCCTCGGGCTGCTGTTGATTGGGGCAATCGATTTATGGTGGTAGACGCCTGGATTCAGCGACAAACGCGCGCCAGCAGGCGATGATGAATAGCGACAGGGAGGGAAGAGACGATGCTTGAACGGCGGAATGTGAAAGGCTCGCGTCAAACGCTCCGAGCGCTGGTCGCCGCGTCGATGGCTGTCCCAGTGTTGATCGCTCCAGTGTTGATCGCTCTATGCGGTTGCGGAGGCAAGGCGCCGGTCTCGCCCTCCCCTGCCGCGCCGGCGCCCACCACGTCAGCGCCTACAACATCAGCGCCCCCAGCGGTAACTACATCTGCGGCCGCGCCCCGCGACGTGAAGGACGCGAGCCAGGATGGGGCAGGAACGGGCGGCATCGTTTCAGGCACCGAGGCCAAACCGGACACTGTTGGGGAGAAAGTCCAAGCGGAAGCGGATTTCGACTCGCGCGCAGCCAGTTGGTTTGCCGCGATCGTCTCAGGCGACATCACGGCCCGCGACGAAGCCGTGGCCGAACTGGTCGGCGCAGAGAGTAGACACTCGGCTGCCCGGCTTATCGCCAGCGCCGACCAGATTGATGTGCGCCGCGGCGCGGCCTTTTATTTGTTGGAGCGGTTTGACGAGAACGACCCCATTCAAGTCAAGGGGATCGTCGCTGCACTGGACGATGAGGATGCCGCCGTTCGGCGAATGGCGCTGCAGTTAGTGTTACGATCCCAGCGGCTCACTGCCGAACAGCTTCCCGCCGTCGCGAAGCTCATGTCCGATCCCGCAGCAGATAAAGCTAGTCGAATCAAGGCCATCCGAGGCATGGCGAAGATGTCGGAGGCAGCCAAGACTATTTTGCCAGAGTTGCGACAAGTCGCCGCCAATTCGACCGAGCCCTCAGTCCGATCGGCAGCGGTCTACACTCTGTCTCGAATCGATCCGAGCGACGAGGGGGTGGGGTGTATCGTTGAACGGCTGAAGAACGATAACGCGGCCGAAGTGCGCCAGTTGGCGGCGGCTCGGCTGGGCCGGCTCAGGTCACCACATTCCGCGCCCGCTTTGTGTGCAGCTTTGAAGGACGGCGATTCGAAAGTCCGCCAATCGGCGGCGGACTCGCTGGGTAGGCTTGGTCCCCTTGCGGTCGGCCCGTTGATCGAACACTTGAAGTCGGCGGACACAGAGGTTCGTAAGCTGGCCATCTACGCTCTGGGAAAAAACGGAGCGGCGGCGAACTCGGCGATCCCCCATCTGGAACGGCTGACTGAAGTGGAGGAATCGGCCGAGGTTCGCAAGCTAGCGCAACTAACCATCCGTGTAATCAAAACCGCGAACTAACATCAGGCTAAGCGCCTGGCTCAAGAATAACTCCCGTAAAGGCAAATCACGATGAACGGTTCGTCTGAACCAACGATGAAATCAATTCGAGCTAAGGTTGAGGCGGGCGAGCGGCTGACGCTGGACGACGGCATCTTCCTGTATGAGCCGACAACGCCATTTCAAGAGGTCGGCGAGCTTGCCAACTTGGTTCGCGAGCGAGTGAACGGCAACTACGGATACTACAACATTAACACCCACTTGAACGCGACGAACATCTGCGTTTATCGATGTATCTTCTGCGCCTTCCGCGCGGACCTGCGCGACCCCAAGGGGTACCGGATGTCCGACGAGCAGATCTTGGAACGCGGCGCCGAAGCGGTAGCCAACGGATGTACCGAATTACACATCGTTGGCGGATTGCACCACAAGATGCCGTACGAATGGTACGTGAATCTCGTGCGAATTCTGCACGACGCCTATCCCAAACTGCATCTGAAGGCGTGGACCAGCGTCGAAGTCAACTGGTTCGAGTTCCTGACGAAGAAAACAGTGCGACAGGTGCTCGAGGACCTGCGAGAGGCGGGACTTGGCAGCATGCCTGGCGGAGGCGCCGAGATCTTTCATCCCGAAGTGCGCGACGAGATCTGCGAGCACAAGTCGGACGCCAACAATTGGTTGGGGATGCACCGAACGGCCCACGAGATGGGGATTAAGACCAATTGCACGATGTTGTACGGCCACATTGAAAATGCCTTTCATCGAATTGACCACTTGCTCCGCTTGCGAGAGTTACAAGATCAGACAGGGGGGTTTCAGACGTTCATCCCCTTGGCGTTCCATCCCGAGAACACCGGCTTGGACCACATCAAGAAGCCGTCCGCCATCATGGACTTGCGAACGATCGCCATCAGCCGATTGATGCTCGACAACATTCCGCACATCAAGGCCTACTGGATCATGCTTGGGATCGCCACGGCGCAAACGGCGTTGGCCTACGGGGCGGACGATATTGACGGAACCGTGCGGCACGAGTTGATCTACCACGACGCCGGCGCGACGACGCCGGAAGTCCTCTCGGTCGAGGACATTCGTCAATTGATCGTCGAAGCTGGTCGCGAACCGGTCGAGCGCGACACCGTCTATCGTCGCGTGATTCGCAACCCAGAGTCGCCCGCCGACTGGACGGTTGGTGAAGAAGTCGCGATCGGCTAGACATGGCAGGGCGCAAAAGTCAGGCGTGTTGCCGGCCGGCAACTTCTGAGCTGACTCGCAGCCTCTCCTCGAAAGGCGTCCAGGCAATCTAGAATGAACGACACCGAGCGACTAGCGCCTTGCCCCGATAAGCCGAATTGCGTCTGCACGACGGCGACCGACCCCAGGCACGCGATCGCGCCAATTCCGTTGATTGAGCAAATCGGCCACGATGGCTCCAGCACCTTGTCGCGAGTTGCAGCGATTGTCGAATCGACAGGCGGTTCCATTGTAGAGCGGCGAGAGGGCTACTTGAGGGCGGAGTACCGATCGCGGCTGTTTCGTTTCGTCGACGACGTCGAATTCGTTGTCGACATCGCCTCTGAGACGCTTCACTTTCGCAGCGCGTCGCGAACCGGCGTATCCGATCTCGGCGTCAACCGCAGACGAATGGAGCAGTTCCGTAAGCTCTACTCGACCTAGAAGCGATTCTACTCACGGCAAGCTCTCCTCTCCTCCATTGACACGGCGACGAGTGTTGCTCGCCTACAACCCAACGCGTTCGCCCTGTGCAGCGACGCGATGCCCGCGACTGCGGATCCTACTGACAGCGTCAGAGTTGCTTTGCAGCGCGGGGTTGGTGTGGTTGAGATGGATGAAACGAACCTTATCGCGTTCGCGCGCGGGTAGTGAAGCGAATCGACGCATGCTTTCAGAGACAAACGGATGGGGAATCTTCGACATATCCCGCCCCGGAAGTTCACCGTTCTCGAAGAAAGTTCCGTCGACATAGGCCACGTCGACTTCCGCAAGCACGGTTTCGATTCGCGTGCTCCAGCGATCCCATTTGTCGATATCGGGCAGAATGAGAACGCATCGACTTGGGCCCTGCACAATGAAGCCCACTGTCTCGGAGTATTCGTCGCGATGGGGCACCAGTATCGGGGTCACGCCAATCCGCTCATTTAGCCGAGTCGACTCTCCGTCGGCGAGCGTTTGCAAGACGATTTGTTCTAAGCGGACAAGTTGCCCCCAAGGTCCGTTGTTCCGCAAGAATGACGCCATTCGCGGCATGACCAAGACCTTCGTTTTCTGAGCGCCAATAACTTCTCGGCCCAAGTGAATCAGTCCGGCATAGTGTCCAACGTGGGCATGGCTGAGCAAGATTCCGTCGAGCCCCGGCGTGGCTCGGCCAGGCGAGATGCCGTCGAGCAATCGGAGCTGATCCGGAAAATTGGGGGTGCATTCGATCATCCAACGTTGGTTGGACTTCGGATCCACGATGGCGAACGAGGTCGCGAAACGTCGCAGCTCGCGGTCCTTCCAAGCATTCCTGCAACACGCCTTGCTGCATCCAGCTTGCGGGTATCCGGCATCCTGGGCGATGCCCAGCACGACCAGGAAAGGCGAGTCCCCTCGCAGTCTCCCTTGTACTGAGGAGGGCAGAACCTGCCCACAGCCGGCGGCAAGTGTGAGCGAAATGGCGGTGCGGCGAGTGACAATTGGACTGGCTGGTTGCATCGTCGTTCAGTCCGGAAAGGACGCCGTTCTTCGTTGCGGCCCGCTCTGCGACCCAGGAGTAGTTAGCTTTTCTTCGTGCGAGTCATCTCGAACAGACTCGTCGCTTGCGGCCCGAGGAATCCTTCAAAGCGAACCGGGTTGCCCTCGTCGTCCAGTTGCATGGCCCGTTCTGCCAGTTCGAGATAGGCGTATGTCCAGGGCATCGTGGCCGATTCGCCATCTTCGTCGCGAACGGCTACATCAATCGTCACCGCTTGGGTGGCGCTCTGGCGAAGCGCCGCGCCCGGCTCGCCCTCAATCGACTCTTTCATGGGCACGCCAGCCTTGAGTAGCGCGTCGACAGTCTTGTCAATTGAGTCGAGCGCGGGTGCGCCGTGCGAATCGATCAGGCAGGTAAAGTGATTAATGCTGTATCCGTGCAGCATCACCCACGCACCATACTGCGAGACCTCGTTGACCTGCTCGACGGCGGACTGTTTGGGAGCATCCCACGCAGGCGACAAGAACCAGTCGGACGCGTGCTCAAGCAACCCGGTGAGTTTTGCTTCGTCCATACCGTCGTCGATGGAAGCGAGCGACGCCAGGAATTCCTGGGTCGGCGGCGGGCGATGGGTGGACAATGTGTCGCCGATTATGTCCCGAGATTTCTTGGGCAATTCGTTTGCGCGAAGTTCCGAAATAAAGATCTTGGGGAGTCGAGGGTCCGGCGGCGCCAAGTGAATCGCGCTCAGGCACTTGTCGGGAAACGCATAGCCACCGGCCGGTTGAAAGCCAAACGCCTCAAAGATTCGCGAAATCGTGGCGATGCCGCAGAAGGGGTCTTGCCAGGCAATTGTGCGCAGAGCGATGTGATCGTTAACAAACGACGCCCCCTCGTCCGCGATCACTTGTTCATAGGTCTGAACGAACTCCACTCGATCGCGATACCGCTTCCAAAGTCGATCGAGCAAGGCCGCGGCAAACAACTGCCTCGGTTGGCTCAAGCCAAGTGCCAAATGCGGTCCCATGGCGCGTTCCCGAATAGGTGATCGGAATGGATGTAGGAAACCATACTAGAATGTGCAATGGCGAACAAGGAATTCAAATGGAAAAGACCAGAAAGCCCCGGTTAGCACAATGCGCTGAGCCACGTCAAGTCTTCGAGCAAGCTGTTCCGGCAGCCGAACAGGCAGACGTTGTCCATGGATACAACAGGGACGCTCCACGCTGGTCCTAATCACACCCGCTCATCGAATAGGGCCTCGACGAAGCGATCGACGCGAAACAGCTCCAAGTCGTCTGGGGTCTCGCCGACGCCGATGTATTTCACCGGAAGGCTGAACTGTTGGCGAATAGGAACAACAACGCCCCCTTTGGCGGTGCCGTCGAGCTTTGCCAGAACGATGCCCGTGCAGCCGGCTGCTTCGGAGAATCCCTGGGCTTGGCTAATAGCGTTTTGGCCCGCAGTTGCGTCAAGCACCAGCAGCACTTCGTGGGGGGCGTCCGGAATCTGCTTTTGAATAACGCGGCGAATCTTCGCCAACTCATCCATCAAGTTGGACTGGGTCTGCAGCCGCCCAGCTGTATCGATGATACAGACGTCTGCGTTGGACTCCTTCGCAGCAGCCACAGCCCGATGGGCGACGCTCGCCGGGTCGCCTCCTTGATCGCCCTTCACAATTTCGGCGCCGAGACGCTCCGCCCAGATCGACAGCTGAGCGACGGCCGCCGCGCGAAACGTGTCACCTGCGCCCAGAACAACGCTCTTGCCGTCGTTCAGGAACATCTTGGCCAACTTGGCGATCGAGGTCGTCTTTCCGGAACCATTGACCCCCACGACCATAACCACCGTCGGGCCCTCCTTGGCAAACTCAATCGGATACTCGGGCTGGGCAAGCAGTTCGGCAAATTTGGACTTGATGACAGCCAGCACGTCCTGGAGCTGAACTTTTCGGCCGCGATAGTCACGCTGAATCTCGTCGCGAATCTCATTCGCCGCGGCCACGCCCATGTCGGTCTTGACCAGGATCGCATAGAGCGGAGTCAAAAACGAATCATCGACCAATTCGCCTTCGGACTTCAGAAGATCGCGGATGTCGGTTTGCAGCAGATCGGACGTCTTCTTGAGCCCGCTGCGAAGCCTGGCCCAAAGCCCCTTCTTCGGTGCGGCGTCAGCCTCTGTTTGCGTTCCTTCTGGCTGCCTTGAGTCGGCAGGCTGGTTGCGAGGATCACCTGAACCGTCGGCGGACTGGCCCTCTTCGACGGCGTCCGTCGGTTCGGATTTTTTCCGCAAGCGGTCAAAGATACCCATGCTATTGCTCCCTGATGCATATTCGCGCCGCTATCTCTCGCCGACAGTCGGCCAGCAGGCAATGATTCTACCGTTCGTTTGTCTACTCGCCTTGGTCTCGGAAAATGCGATCCAGAAGCCCATTGACAAATTGGGCCGAATTATCTCCACCGTACCGTTTCGCCAACTCAATCGCCTCGTTGATGGCAACTCGACCAGGCGTTTCGGCGTAGAGAATCTCAAAGGCGCCAATGCGAATGATGTTGCGGTCAATGACCGCCATTCGACCCAAACTCCAATTCGCCGCTCGCTGCCCAAGCATCTCGTCCAATTCACTACGGTTGCGGCGTACTCCGCTGATCAGGCTCTGAGCAAATTCGACGAGGGCGGAATCATTGTGCAAACGGCCGCCGACAAACAGGTCGGCGGTGTGCATATTGCGATCGGGGTTGATATCGTCTTCGTAGAGAACCTGCAAAGCGACTTCGCGGGCGCGGCTGCGACGAGCCATAGGGGGAAACCGGTTGAGTCTGAGGAAGGAAACGGCGCGAGCCAATGTGAAGCCAAGGCGGGGCTCGAGGGCGATCGAGTTCGTCCTTGATTATACCGCTTTCAGGTTTTCCACAATGCCAACTACAGGCGTTGCGGCGATTTGTGGTGCGTTGGCCCCGTAGGGCGATCCCGCAAGGCGACCCCGTTCTTTCTTCGTCCTGAGTTTTGCGAGTTTCATCTAGCTTCTCCCCGATGAGGCCTCACTGGGTTTGCTGAAGCCTACGCAGCAACCCCACCATTTCTAACGCCGCCTCGGCGCATTCGTGCCCCTTGTTGCCCACCGATCCGCCAGCGCGGTTGAGGGCTTGCTCGAGCGACTGGCAAGTCAAGACGCCGAACAAGACTGGCATCCGATACTCGAGAGACAGATTTCCAAGAGCCGAGCTGACTTGGCGGTTGATATGTTGATCGTGAGTCGTCTCGCCGCGAATCACGGCGCCGAGACAGAGGATGGCCTGGTATCGCCCCCCGGCGGCCAATTCCGCCGCCACTAAAGGCAGCTCCCAAGCGCCCGGCGCCCAAGCGACGTCGATCTGGCTGTCCGCGACGCCTTGCCCCATCAACGTCTCCACCGCGCCATCGAGCAGACGCGCCGTTATCGTCTCGTTGTACCGCGACACGGCGATCGCGTAACGGGCGTCGGAAATGGCGTCGAGCGGCTTGAGGATTTGGGGCATATCGGGCGAGATCTCGGTATTGGGGCCAGGACTAGGGGCGCGGGCGGTTGACGCTTCGTCGCGGTGACTCAGCCTAGGTTCATCCCCATCAGAAATTCAGCATTGGTCTTGGTTTTCTGCAATCGGGATGTCAGCAATTCCATCGCGTCGGGTGCGTTCATCTCAGCGAGGACGCGGCGGAGAACGCAAACGCGGCGATACTCATCCGGATCCATCAACATCTCCTCCCGCCGAGTGCCGCTGCCATTGATGTCGATGGCTGGCCAAATCCGCCGGTCTACGATTCTTCGGTCCAGGACAATTTCCAAGTTTCCCGTCCCTTTGAATTCCTCGAAAATCACGTCGTCCATCTTGCTGCCCGTGTCGACGAGGGCCGTCGCCAAAATCGTCAACGACCCGCCCTCCTCAACTCGCCGCGCCGAACCAAAAAATCGCTTCGGTTGTTGTAGAGCGTTGGCGTCGAGTCCGCCCGACAGCAACTTTCCAGACTGCTGGCACTCGCCATTCCAGGCGCGCGCCAAGCGCGTGATCGAGTCGAGGAAGATGACGACGTCAATCCCATACTCCACCATCCGTTTTGCTTTCTCAATGACCATCTGCGAGACCTGCACATGGCGAGACGGAGGTTCGTCGAAGGTCGAGCTGACGACTTCGCAGTTTTCGCCGCGGACTTCGCGCTCCATGTCCGTAACTTCTTCCGGTCGTTCATCGATCAACAGCATGATCACGTAACATTCCGGAAAATTCTTCAGCACGGCTCGGGCCATCTTTTGCAGCAATATCGTTTTGCCGGCCCGCGGAGGACTGACGATCAGGCCTCGCTGGCCAAATCCGATCGGCGTCACAAGATCCACGACGCGAGTTGATACTTCGTCGCCCTCCGTCTCCATGACAATCCGCCGATCCGGGTGCATTGGAGTCAGATCGTCAAAGGGGACCTTATCCGTCATCAAGTTGGGATCTTCGTAGTTGATGGCTTCGACGCGAAGCAAGGCGAAATAACGCTCGTTCTCCTTGGGAGGACGTATTTGCCCTGAGACAGTCGATCCCGTCTGCAACCCAAATCGACGGATCTGGCTGGGCGAGACGTAAATATCGTCTGGACACGAGAGGTAATGGTAGTCCGGGCTGCGGAGGAAACCGAAACCGTCAGGAAGAATCTCCAGCGTCCCCTCGCCATACATCAAACCGTTGAGCTTGACTCTCTCTTTCAAGATCTTGAAGATCAGATCCTGCTTCTTGAGGCCGGAGACTTCGCTCACATTTTCTCTGCGAGCCTCCTCCATCAGTTGAGACATGTTCAGCTTCTGCAACTCAGCGATGTGGATTTCGCCCTGCTTGATGCGCTCATAGCGCTCATGCGGATCTTCCGAATCTCGTTTCTGATTCTTGCCCTCGGCCGCGATCTCTTCGGCCAACGACAGTTCCTTCTTCAAGCCGTCGCCCGACTCGCTGGACGGCGTCCGCGTATTCCTGGTTTTTGACATGAGCGAATGCTCCATTGTGGGATGACTGCGCCGAACAGGCGCCAAATCAAGGAGTGGGTTTCCACAAGCGCGAATGGCTTTGGCGGAAGGTGGGAGTAGCACCGTAATTGAAAAAGGATGATCTACAATTCAAACCAACGTATATGGCTGTAAGAGGGTTGTTGAAATGGGTTGTCGAGGTTGGCGTCGGGGCTTCAGTGAATTCGTTCGACGACATCCCGCCACCATTGCGACAGGCGAGCTCGAGTCTCCCTGGGGGGGACGTCGGTCGAGATCGTCATGTCCGCACGTTGTTTCTTAATCTCAATTGGAGCCTGTGACGTTTCCCGCTTTTCAAGTTCTTTTTCCGACCAACCTCGCTGTAATGCCCTTTCGCGTCTGTTTGCCAGTGAGGCCTCTACGAAAATGACCGTATCACAGAATCCGTCCCAACCCGCCTCAAACAACAAAGCCGCGTCCAAAACGACAGCGACCGCGTTCTCTTCTCGTGCTTTCTGTATCTGCTGTTGAAGGCGCTGGCCAATTCGAGGATGGGTGACCGATTCCAGAAAAGACAATTCTTCCGCTGCCTGGGGCGAGTCGCCAAACACCCGCGACGCGACTGCCTGACGGTCGATCTGCCCCTCCAACGTCATGACATCCATTCCCCAGCGGTCATCCAACTGCCGAATCACCGACGCCTCCGTTAATACCTCATGCCCAACACGGTCTGCATCCAAAACGACCCCCCCAAACTCCCCCAACAAACCGCTAATCGTGCTCTTTCCGCTCGCAATGCCACCGACAATTCCAATGACCAACATTCACACACCTTGCTTCGGCGAAGTCCGGTCTTGTTCTCAGCTACGATGCCAGCGACGCTACGAAAGCGAATTTAATAACCGCAGACCATCCAGTCAGGAATCTCCGGAGAGGACAAATCCGACATTGTCACGGTAGCGCAGCGCGTTCCGCAGTGATAAAAATCTAGTGAATACGAAGGTGGGATCGTCAACGCGCAGCAAGCAGGAGGGGATGGGAACACACAATGGGAGCGACAGGGTTTGAGCGGGAGGCACAAACGGAACGGTTTGGATTGTGGATCGGAACCTTGGCGGTGAGACTTCACCACCGGAAGGTTGTGTTAATCATAGCCGCTTTTGGCCTCTCGTTCCAGTCAAGACCAGAGTTTGACGGCATCCTGGTCAACTTGACTCGTCTCCGCTGGTAAAACCAGCCAGGTCGCCTAGGCCAACAAAGTAGGATGCCTCCCACGCCACCACGGAAACCACCGGACCAATGAAAGCGCCAACCACAAGACCCGACGTCAACAGTGGCAGCCCTAGGTCGCCCCAGCCCATGAGCATATAGATATGACCAATCACAAACCCGCAAATGGCGCAAAGCGCTGGCCCTAAGAACACACCGTAAGTAAAACCAGTACACACCCCCCATGCAGGTGACATCGGCACCTTTTGTTCGCTGCTGGAAAGATTGCCGGCGAGATTTCCCATCGCCCAGCCGAGGACCACTCCGGGGACTCCACCGATGACAAGGCCAGCCAGCAATTGGGTAAGGACGCCGTCAGTCCAACCGGAGTACATCGAGACAGACACAGCGACCAAACTGCCGATCAAGCCAGCCAACCCCACTCCGACGGCAACTTTCATCTCATATCTCCATCACATGTTCAGGTCTGCACAACCACCAGCTACGTCAGCCGATCGACGCGATTCGATTGGTGGACGTGATTGAGTCTCTTGCTGGCTGAGTATATCGTCCGTCCGCAGCCAGCACCACGGCAGAGGTCTTGCTGAGGCGGCGGGTTACGCTGGTTGCAGGGGCAGCGGGCGAGGCCCGGGGCCACAGACTGGGGCGGATTTTATTGACACTTCCCAGGCTGCTGTTTACCATCGGTTTAGGTCATTTCACACTCGTCAAGCCGTAAGACCTCAGCGGCCGCTGGGAGCTTGCGGAATAGTTCGCAGTTGCCCAGGCGAATGATCCTTCGCTTGCCCGTTTCCCAGCGAACCACTTCGAGAATTTCTCGACGGAGAATTCAAAACTATGTCAAATCGCGAAAATCAGACCATTCAGGTCGCTTTGATCCTGTTTGTGATTATCACGGTCGTGCTTTGTGTGTTCACCTATTTCTTTTACTCCCAAAGCGAAGAACGCGGGAAATCGCTGGCACAAGCTGAGGCGCGACTGCAGACGATGGCGGTCTCCCACGACCTGCTCGACTCCAAGGTGCAACACCTTCGCTTCTTCATCGGGATGAAAGACACCGATCGATCCTCGCTGGAGGACGCCAAGCTGCCCACCGACGACGACTTGGACGCGATCAAGGCCAAGTTCGACAAGGACATGGAGGTTTACGGCCAGGGCCTGCCGAAAG
>CAZWOU010000110.1:0-23641 GCA_964635375.1 uncultured Pirellulaceae bacterium
CATTGCCGCGGAGGCGAGTTTGGGGTCGGTCAAATAGTACCCCCCCATGTCGACTGGTGACCCTTGGGCCGCGAGCAACTGGTCGTTGATCTTTGACTCGTTGTCGACTAGCGTCTTTGAAAGCTCGGCAAAGCGGCTTTTCAGTTCTTGGTCGTCGTTCTGCTCAGCCAGGGCTTGGGCCCAATACAAGGCCAGGTAGAAGTGGCTGCCGCGATTATCCAGCTCGTTCACTTTCCTCGACGGCGACTTGTTTTGCTCAAGATATTGGGCGTTGGCTTGGTCCAATGTCGCCGCGAAGATTCTGGCCTTCGCGTTGTTCGTTGTTTGGCCGAGGTGATCGAGAGATTCGGAGAGAGCGAGAAACTCACCGAGCGAATCCCACCGTAAGTGCCCCTCTTGCTGGAATTGTTGTACGTGTTTGGGGGCGGATCCCCCAGCGCCCGTCTCGAACAAACCTCCGCCGTTCATCAGCGGCACGATCGAGAGCATCTTTGCGCTAGTGCCCAATTCCATGATTGGGAATAGGTCGGTCAGATAGTCTCGCAGCACGTTGCCCGTAACAGAAATCGTGTCCTTGCCCTGACGAATTCTCTGCAGTGAAAACCGAGTCGCCTCAACTGGTGACATGATTTGGATTTCGAGGCCTTCTGTGTTATGTTCCGGCAGATACTGGTTCACCTTTGCGATTAGCTGCGAGTCGTGGGCTCGCTCTGGATCAAGCCAGAAGACGGTCGGCGCCCCAGTGGCTCTTGCGCGATTGACAGCCAGTCGAACCCAGTCCCTGACTGGCGCATCCTTGACTTGGCAAGCGCGCCAGATGTCGCCCGTTCTCACCGCGTGTTCCAGCAGGACAGCACCTGTCGCATCGACTACCCGAACGACCCCATCGCCCGGGATCTCAAATGTCTTGTCATGGGAGCCGTACTCTTCAGCCTTCTGAGCCATCAAGCCAACGTTGGAGACGCTGCCCATAGTCGCTGGGTCGAAAGCGCCGTTTCGCTTGCAGTCGTCGATGACCTCTTGGTAGACGCCTGCGTAGCATCGATCCGGAATTACCGCCATCACATCGTGCAGTTCACCGTCCGGGCCCCACATCTTTCCCGATTCACGGATCGCCGCGGGCATCGAGGCGTCAATGATCACGTCGCTTGGCACGTGCAAGTTTGTGATGCCTTTATCCGAGTTGACCATCGCCAGACGGGGGCGACGGTCATAGCAGGCTTCGATGTCCGCTTTGATCTCGGACTGCACGTCGTCGGCCAGATCCTTGATCTTCGCCAGTACATCGCCAAGCCCGTTGTTTGCGTCGACTCCGATCTGCTCGAACAGGACGGCATGTTTGCAGAATACGTCTTGGAAGAACACCGTCACCACGTGCCCAAAGATGATCGGATCGGAAACCTTCATCATCGTTGCCTTGAGGTGAACCGAAAACAACACGGCCTGCTCTTTGGCGGATGTCATCGCTTGCTCGAGGAAACTGCGGAGCGCGTCGCGACTCATCGTGGACGCATCGAGCACTTCTCCCGCCAGAACGGAAGTCTGTTCCTTGAGTGCTGTTGAGACGCCGTCGTTGGCGACGAATTCGATTCGCACGTCGCCCGCGGATTCGATCGTGACGGATTGTTCACTTCCAAAGAAATCACCGCTGGCCAAGTGGGCGACGTGAGACTTGGACTCGGAGTCCCATTCGCCCATGCGGTGCGGATTCGCTTTTGCATACTGTTTTACAGAGCCGGCGACGCGTCGATCAGAGTTGCCTTCGCGCAACACGGGATTGACCGCGCTGCCTTTGATCTTGTCATAACGCGCCTTCGTCTCTCGCTGTTCGTCACTATTGGGGTCTTCGGGGTAGTCAGGAAGTTCGAAGCCCCTTGACTGCAACTCCCCAATGGCGCTCTTCAACTGGGGCACCGACGCGCTGATGTTGGGCAACTTCACAATGTTCGCCTCGGCCGATTTCGCCAACTTGCCAAGCTCGGCGAGGGCGTCGTTTCGGCGCTGGGAGCTTGGCAGCTTGTCTGAAAAACTGGCCAGGATGCGGCCGGCAAGCGAAATGTCGCGAGTTTCCACGACGATTCCCGAGGTTTTGGTATAGGCCTGAATGATGGGCAGCAGCGACAAGGTGGCCAGCGCGGGCGCTTCGTCCGTGATGGTGTATACGATTTTGGAAGGCGTCGTCGTCATTATTGTTCCTGGGGAAACGCCGGCATGGGCCGCCTGTGAGTCACTGTGAGATGATGTACTGGGAGCCGCGGCAAAAGTCACATTCGATTTGCCGCGACGCGTCTAATCTAAGGCCCCGGCCGAATTCGCACCAGAAGGGTGCCGCTCGAGGTGGGTTGGGTTGGCCGCGCGCAACGTTCGCCGAACTACTTTGCCAAGCGCTTCCGGCCAGGGGAAGTCGTCAAGTCGCTCAGCCATTTCTCACAGGCGTCAGCCCATCGCGAGGCTGGGTAGGATATGGGATCGATACCGCCGCCGTGTCCGCCCGATGCATACACGTGGGCCTCTGCAGCGACTCCCGCCTCTCTCGCCCTCAGATAGAAATTGAGCATCCCACGAGCGAAAGGATCATCGCGAGCGACGGTCATGAACATGGGCGTTGACTTGTTGGCCTCCAGGTCTTGCACGTCTGGATCCAGCTGATTCGAGTTGCGAGGTTCGGTCAGATAGGCCGGATACACGAGCACAGCGAAGTTTGGCCGACTCGAAAGTTTGTCGACATCGTCCAAAGGCTTGTAGGCGTTCTTTTCGAAGTTGGCGCAGAGCATGGCGCTTAAGTGGCCTCCAGCGGAGAATCCGCAAACACCGAGACGGTTCGAGTCCACGCTCCACGCCTCGGCATTGGCGCGAACAAGTCGAATCGCCCGCTGTAAGTCCTGTAACGCGTGGTGGTGTTTGGGGAATTCGCCGCCTCGGCGAGGCACGCGATACTTGAGCAAGATTGCGGTGACGCCGAGTCGATTGAGCCACTCGCAGACGGTTGCGCCTTCGTGCTCAGCAGCTAGTCCGCCATACCCACCGCCGGGACAAACAATCATGCTCAGCCCGCCCGTTGGACTCTCGTCGCTCGGCATTAGCGGTCGGACAATCGTGATTGTCGGCGTTACCACATCGCGAATGTTCAGCGCGTTGCCTCCACGTGATTTGGCAGTCGCAATCTCACCCGAGTCCTGACGGGACTCATCCGGCCCGGTCCCATTCGGCCAGAGCCGAAACTGAGGGCAGTCGCGGCCCAAGATTTGGATCAGCCGATGGTCGCCCAAGGTCTTCTCCCCCGACGGCTTCGATTCGTCCAACGTCTTTGCCTGATAGGTCAGCGCGGCCGGTCGTTCTCGCTCGGAATGCACAATTCCTTGGTCAATCAGAAACTGGCTGCAATCCTCTGCCCAGCGTTGCAACAAGCGAGGCTCGTCGACGGCGTAGCTGTGTAGTTCCGCGGGGATCTTCTTCTCCATCAGAGCCAAGTAGTAGTCGACCACGCCAGCCGTAGATTTGTCCTGCAGGCTAGATCCGATCAACGTGGGCGGTGTGGCGTGAGCAGAAATTCGCTTGCGCAGCAGGCTGCTGACTTGGCGAGATTGGCTCTCGTGCTGGAGACCTTTGGGACGAAGAAGCAGGCAGAAGTTGGGCTTGCAGCTCGTGTCGTCATACGAGTCGACTTGGTCGTAGGCTCGCGTTTGATGATGGCTTGCAAGTGACGCGGCGAGGCGCCCGCCGGCGGCGAGTCCCGCAACGCCTATGCGATCCGAGTGGATTCCCCATTCCTCGCAGCGAGCGCGGAGCACGCTCAAGGCCCGTTGGGCGTCTTGCAGCGGGCGAGACCTTGCGGCAGTCTTGTCTTTCTCGCCCTGATCTGTGCGGTGTTTGAGGACCACCACGATGACCCCCAGGGCATTCAGTTGCAACGCCGTTTCGCGCGCCTCGCCGGCGGCCAACACACCTAGCTCGTCTTCACAACAGAGGAGTATCGCTGCGCCGGTGTTCAGTTTCTTCTTCGGCGAGACGATCATCATGGAGGGCTTGTTCACGTTGGAAATGCTCAGCCGATCATCCGACCGCGACACCTGTTCTGCATCCGTTGCTGTTTTCTCTCCGCCCTCTTGCTGCTTGCCCGGCTTGCCGTCAGTCCGCTTGTCGGCCCAGAGCCGAACGACTGGGCAATCTCGTCCGACGGAGGCGACGAATGCGGTTTCGCCTCGCGTCAGTTCCATATCGCCCTGAAGGTCCTCGATCGGCAGAAGCTCGAGCTGAAAATTGCGATACCAGACTTCACTGCCGTGGTCGGTCAACATGATCCGCCCAAAACGGTTTTGCCCAAATCCTTCGATATCCGAAAACTTGCTGTCCGCAATGCGCCGATCCCAATCCGAATTGCCGACCGTTGCCCGGACAACTTGTTTGCCGTTTAGCCAGTGCTCGATCGTGTTGCCAGCAACGACGATTTTCGCCGAGTTGTATTCGCCCGGCGGTTTGAGATTCTTGTTGTCGTTGGGCGGGAAAAGCGCGTACAGCGACGCGGAACTCTGCTTGGCGGACAAGGGATGTTTCTGATCGTCGTAGACTTGGTATTCGCATCCCAGAAGGCGACGATTGAACTTGCGGACGCGATACTTGAGGCCGCTGTTTCCACCTTCGGCAATGGCCCATTCAAATGACAACTTGAAATCGCCGAAAACTCGTTGGCTGAGAATGTGTCCCGCCCGGGGCTTTCCCTTCTTGCGGTGAATCACGCCGTCTACAACCTCCCACCCTTGCGTGATCGGCTTTTCGTTGCTCGTCACCCATCCCTTGAGCGTCGTGCCATCAAATAACGGAATCTCCTCTGCTCGGCTGGCAGCTGCGGATATTGCCAACATCAGGTAACTTGCCAAGCCGATTCGAAGCTGTTGTGGGGTGGGACGAAAAGAGGGCATCAGGAGGTCTCGGTATTTTGGCTCGAGGCATGTGGGGCGACAGTCGTGCTGTATCCTAGCGGAGCCGAGCACGTCACGCGATTCCTTGAAAAGGCGGCACGCCGGAATCAGCCAAAATGAAACGTCTGAGCTCAGAGAAAAGGGATAAGCTTGCACGACGATCGTTGGGATGCTCCGCCCGCGAGGTTCTCTCCGGACGCGGCGAAAGGGGACCCGCCGGGAGCCTATTGCGGTGTGGCCGCGTCGAAAAGAAATAGCCTGCTACTTGCCGTTGTCGATCTTCGGCGCGCCCTCCTCAGGCAACCGGAACGATCGCAGGTATTTGTGGCAATTCACACAGTCGAATGTCATCTTGACATAGGCCAATGTAGCGCCGTCCAGATT
This sequence comes from uncultured Pirellulaceae bacterium, assembly GCA_964635375.1. Taxonomy (GTDB): domain Bacteria; phylum Planctomycetota; class Planctomycetia; order Pirellulales; family Pirellulaceae; genus CAZMNY01. The sequence goes on from CAZWOU010000110.1 coordinate 5,304, forward strand.
TTTCTTCTTCGCGGCCTTGGCAAGATCGTGTGATGTCTGCCGGAATTCTCGGCTTCTGCGGACATATTCAGGCGTTTGGATCACGTTCCAGTTCGACTCCAGGCTGAGCAAGCTTATTTGCTGAGCGTGTTTCGCAATCCTGTCGTAGTCCTCGAGGGTCAGTCCCTTGAGCACTTCTTGAGCGTGAACGAGTTTAGCTCGCATGAAGGCGTCGACGTGTTCACGCGTGGGCAGCTTGTCCTCGTTCTGGGGCATTGGTTTTTCCGCCCCGTCGGCGAGCAGTAGGGCGCAACTGGCGGCAGCGAAAGCGGCGGAGGCAGTCAACCATTTCATGATGAGTTTCCTTATTGGCTTGAGTTGCGAACAAGACTTGGCATCGACGGAGTTAGGCCGCTCAGCAGACAGTGCCGTTCCGCGCATCGTGTGCTATGTCGCACACTCAAAGGGCAGCGGAATATGGAGACGGGGAGCGTGTTGAGAATGGGCGAGCAAACGGCATCGTCTAGTGTTCTCCAATCGGGTGTCGCGGTCTGTTGTCGCCTGGTCCTTTGATAGTGCAAAAAGTGCGCCGAGCCATAAAGTGGATAGGGTGTGTCGAGTATCTCCGGCTGATGGCGTATCGTGCCAACCCAGCCCAGCTTCAAATCGTGTGAGACTTTCTTGGGCGATCGGTGTTGAATTCCAGGACCGCAGGCACCTTTGCGCTATTTCCCTAGCCTTTCACATCTATCCATGCGGAGTTTCACCTCATGTCCCCCCTCTCCCGCCCATTCGGCGCTTCGCTGTTATTACTGACTTTCTTGCACCTTGGCCCACTTCAAGCCGCCGATTGGCCCCGATTCCGCGGCCCGAATGGCGACGGAAAGAGCGAAGATACGAAGGTTCCCACAGAATGGAGCGAAACAAGCAATTTGAAATGGAAACTCGATTTGCCGGGCGCGGGTTTCTCGAGTCCCATCGTCGTGGGCAAGCATGTCTTGGTGACCTGCTTTTCGGGCAAGGTTGGCGGCGAAGATGCGCTCAAGCGCCACTTGCTCTGCATCGATCGTCAGACTGGAGTTGTCGCCTGGACCAAGGTTGTTCCTGGTGCCGCGACCGAGGTTGGGGGGAGCTCTTTTGCCAGGCACGGATTTGCTTCGCACACGCCGGTAAGCGATGGCCAGCGGGTGTACGCCCTATTTGGCAACTCGGGCGTACTCGCCTGGGACATGAAAGGCAACGAAGTTTGGCGCAAGCCGATTGGGGAAGAGAACGCCGCTCGTTTCGGCTCCGCGGCGAGCCCAATTTTGCACAAAGACATGCTCATCGTTACGGCCGGCTCTGAGAGCGAGGCGATGTATGCATTCAACAAGGCTTCGGGCGAGCTGGTTTGGAAGACGGAGGCCGCCTCATTGTCGCGTAGTTACTGCACTCCCACCATCGTCAAGAACGGCAAGGGTGAAGACGAGCTGCTGATCTCGGTGCCGTATGAGGTCTGGGGGCTTAACCCGCTCACCGGCAAACTCCGCTGGTACGCCGAGACGAGGATAGACACCAATTCGTGTCCGTCGGTGCTAACACATGAGGGCGTGGTTTTCGCCATTGGCGGCCGCAGCGGCGGCCGAGCGGCGATTCGCCTTGGCGGCAAGGGGGACGTGACCAAATCCAACGTCGTCTGGTCGGCCCAAGGCGGGTCGTATGTCCCTTCGCCCGTACTGCACAAAGGCAATCTGTACTGGGTGAATGACAGCGGCGTCGCCTCGTGCGTCGACGCCAAAACGGGGAAGGAGGTCGGCCGCAAGCGGATCGGGGGCCGATTTTACGCTTCCGCCGTACTCATCGGCAACAAAATCTACGTGGTCAGTCGGTTCGATGGGACCTACGTGTTCGAGGCAACCCCTGAACTCACACAACTCGCACACAACAAGCTTGGTGACGACAGCGATTTTAGCGCGAGTCCCGCCGTCAGTGACGGACAACTGTTTGTTCGCTCGGACAAGGCGATCTATTGCATCCAGGCGGAATAGGGGCATCCAGGCGGAATAGACTTGAGATGCATCGAGAGCAACCTCGCCACTGAACTGCATAACCACTGAACTGCAGAGTTGCGTACTGGTTGCCAAGCAGATAGCATGGCGGCCTCGCTGAGCTTACCTCACGCAATTCGAATCAATTCGACTCAACACACGATGGAGTAGACACCAGATGAATCGTTGCATTACAACCGCTGTCTTGTCCGTTTTGGCTTGTCTGATCGCGGCGCCTTCCGTTCGCGCCCACTGTGAAGTGCCCTGTGGGATTTATGCTGATCAACGCCGCTTTGAGAGTATGTTGGAAGACACCGAAACGGTTGCCAAGGCAATGGCCCAGATCACTGAATTGTCTGCGAAAGACGATGCTCTTTCGCACAACCAATTGGCCCGCTGGGTGGCCACGAAGGAGCAGCACGCGACCAACACTCAGCAGGTCATTGCCCAGTACTTCATGACACAACGCATCAAGCCGGGAGACGACGCGGCATCGAATCGATCCTATGTGATGAAGTTGACTGCGGCCCACGCTGTGATGCGGGCCGCGATGAAGTGTAAGCAGACGGTCAGCGCGAACGACGCCAAAGCCCTGGAGACCGCGATATTTAATTTCTATCGAGCCTACGAGGGCAAAGAGCCGAAGTTTCACGATCACAAGTAAGCGTTGCTCGAAGTCGTCGCGTAACTCAGACGATTCCGGTGAGATGGCTCAATCTTCGTCAGCTCGCAAGCTGGCTCGTTCGATCGCGTCATCCAAGAAGTAGTTCACGTCTTCGGCGTCTTCCGCGTGCAGCACGTTATAGGCGTGGGCCGCGCTGCGAGCGTGATAGAGTTGCTCGGCCATGTTCAGATCGCGAGTGATCGCGGAAGCGAATGCGGCTAGTACTTCCAGATGGCGTTTTCGATCGATCCTGGGCGTCGCCAGCAGCAACACGGCATGAATCGGCCGACCATCGGGCGATCCCAGGTCGAGTCCTTTTGAGCTGAGACCGAGAATACCCGTGATCTCGTCGCCGTCGTCGAGTACGGCATGGGGAATCATCAGTCCAACGGACAGGCAAGTCGATTCCATCTCTTCACGCTTCAATACCATCTCGACGAATTCTTCTTGAGGCAGAGATGGTTGCGAAGCGGTGCGATAGAGTTGTGCTGCGAGCGTACGGATGACGTCCTCTTTGCTCGATCCTGTGATGCCGACTTCGATATGGTGTTCGTCCAGGAAATCGAGCAACCTGGCCCGGTCTTTGCCAGCCTCTCCCGCCTGAACTAGTGCGTACCGCGTACAGCTCGGACCCAGCAATTGGTTGATCGCCAAGGCGGCGAGTCCAACGATGGTCACGACACCGGCAATGTTCTCGAGTCGGGGATCGTTCTGGACAAGCATGATCAATCCAATCGCCACGCCGCCGTGGGGCAGCAGGGCGAGGCCAAGGTAGTTGCGGACATGTCTCGGCGCCCTGGCCATGTTCATTGCGGCAAATGCGCCCAAGTATTTTCCGGCGAACCGAGCTAGGAAGAAGAGCACCACAAGCCCGAAGCTTGCGAGCATTTCGCCGAAGTCCAGTTTCATGCCCGCAAGCGTATAGAATCCGGCAAACAGGACGCCGCCGATCGAATGCAAGTAAGCTTCCGTCGAACGCACTGTTTCATGGCGGATGTTGGAGACCGCAATCCCCGCGAAGGAACAGGCGAGGATGCCGGAAACGCCAAATCCGCTCGCCGCGCCCCAAGCTCCCAGGATCAGGGCGACCATCGTGGGTGCGACAAAGGCGGGACCGACGATCGTTCGAGTTAGCAGCAACGACAACGCTGCGCACGCGCTGCCAATCGCGAACGTCAAGCCCAATTCTATTCCTACGGAGCTGAGTGCGGATTGCCATCGCACCAACCCGTCGCCTCCGGCCAGGAATGAAGTGGCGAAGGCGAACGCTCCCACAGCAACCATGTCGAGCAACGCCACCGCGGAAACCAACGTGCGAGTTAGTATTCCCCTCGCCCGCGCCTCTTGAACGACAAGCACTGTGGTTCCCGGCGCGCCTGCGATTGCAATTGTGGCCAACACCATGCTTGCGCGAATGTTCATTTCGTCCGCGAACATTCCGCCAACGAAAAACATCGTCAGCACTACGATCGTGGGCGTGCAGATCGCTTCGCCCAGCAGGAGCAAGCCCAATCGCTTGCCCGTGTTCTTCAAACTTGCGAAATGTAAGGCCGCGCCAACCGTGAACGCGATATACCCCAGCACGAAATTCACGTAGGGAGAGAACTGCCGAATTGCGTCCGGGTCGAGCCATTCGATTCGCATCGCGCGCAATAGAATGCCGGTAAAGATCCAGCCTGTGACTTTTGGCAATTTGATGCAGGCGATCAGCTCTCCGCCGACGATGCCCGCAATGAGAACAACAGCCAACTGAAGAAGCGTGTCGGAAGGGTCAAACTCGATGTTCACGCGGCGTCAATTTGAAGAATGAAACAGGTTGTATTCTCTGGCATTGGGAAGGCATGCAAAACCACCTTCGCCTGGCGAGCGAATATATACCTGATTCGGCGATCGTGCTACGCCAATGATGTCCTGCGAACCGCCATCGGGAACGTTAGCCGCGGCCGTGGAGCGGGCGCACGGTCTGATCCGAGAACGAAAGCAGGCTATTGTTAGGCCGCGCGGGACGCCCCGATCCAGCCCCAAATGCGATTCGCCCAGGAGGCGACGATGCTTGGCGGCGGTTTGCGATTGAAAGGGCTCCCCTGATGGGGCGGCGTAACGTACTCGATCCAGAAATTCTCACCGTCGAGTGAGTAGGCGAGTCGAAATCCGAATGGCGTCTTGGTAAGTGTGCGAGTGACCATTGAGTGGATCCTCTAGTCGGATCAAACGGCGCTCCTTGCGAACGATCACACCTCCATGTGGCATTCCTCGTTCTTCATTTCGACCAGGGCTGTCCCGGCAAGCCACACAATGGCTGAGAATCCGAATGTTGCCATTAGGCAAGCGTCGCGCGAGGCTCCGACTATAGGCCTTCTGACGCTTAGAGAGCTACCAAGTGTCTTTGCGGTGCTAATACCGTTGGTCCTTATCCAATCGCCGACCAGCTGCTGGATAGGCGGCCACGAAAAGACGCGAAAGGCACGCGAGAAGTGTCGCGAATGGAGCAATCGTGAACCAGGGTTCGGTTCGGTTTGCAACGGTCTAGCCGGTCGTGAGGCGCCGGGGCCTGTTCGGTAATCGTAATCGCCAGGCAATGGCGCTGAATGCCCTCAGTTTTCCCTTCATAGGCCATGCACGGTAATATGATTGTATATGCGACGTCCATCCAATCCAACCAGGAACGGCTTCCCCACTCAGACGCGACAAACTTGTGCTCCCATAGTTCCTCGGAGCCGCCTTGAGTCGACGGACGCAGTCCAATTGGCACGCGCTGGCGGCGCCATACTGGTCGCTTTGACCGCCTTGCTTAGCTTGCCGGGAGCCGCGTTCGCCCAGGACGACATCGTGGGCGACGGCGCCCCGCCGGAGGAGAGAGCGGCAAGCCCTTATGCTCCGCCCAAGTCCGCGGACGATTCGCTGCGTTCCATGGAAGTCGTGGATGGGTTTCGTGTCGAACTGGTTGCTTCGGAGCCGTTAGTGGTTGATCCCGTTTCGATTGCTTGGGGGGCCGACGGCAAGCTGTGGGTCGTGGAGATGGGTGGGTATCCGGTCAGCGAGAAAGGCGGCGGCCGGATTAAGTATCTACAGGATGAAGACGGAGATGGCAGATTCGACAAGGCCACCGTTTTTCTCTCCGGCTTGGCCTACCCTGGAAGCGTGATGCCCTGGGGCCGTGGCGTCTTGGTTGCCTGTGCTCCTGAGATTTTTTACGCAGAGGACGTCAATGGCGACGGCCGCGCCGACACTCGCCGCACCATCCTGGCGGGATTCGTGCAAAGCAATCCTCAGCATCAGGTGAATGGGCTTTCCTGGGGCTTGGACAACTGGGTCCACGCTGCCAACGGAGATTCCGGCGGAGTCATCTCGTTCAAGGCAGCAGAAGCTCCGCTTGACATCCACGCCCGCGACTTTCGCTTTCGGCCGGGGAGCGGTGAGATGGAACTGGAGTCAGGGATGAGCCAGTTCACGCGGTTTCGCGATGATTTTGGGAATTGGTTCGGAGGCAACAGCTCTTGGCCCCTGTGGCACGATGTGATTCCCGACCGATACTTGTTGCGAAACCCCCACTGGGCGCCGCCGGAGCCGTGCGTTTACGTCACCGATCCCGCCGCCAATCCGCCCGTCTACCCTCGCAGCGAAGAGCAACGCCGGCTGAACGAGTTTGGTCGGTTCAATCGCCTCACTTCGGCCTGCGGCGGTTGCAGCTACCGAGATGTGCTGTTCGGCCCCCAGTATCTGCGCAGCGTCTTCATTTGCGAGCCGGCTCACAACCTCGTTCACCATGAGACTCTTTCACACCGCGGAGTGACTTTTCGGGGCCAGCGGCTTGACGACCAGCAGGAGCGAGAGTTTCTCACATCGACAGACAATTGGTTTAGGCCAACTCAAGCAATTACGGGTCCAGACGGAGCGCTGTGGGTGGTCGACATGTATCGCTTGATCATCGAGCACCCCGACTTTTTCGATCGTCCTCCCGAACTGCTCAATTCTGCTGACATCGTCTCCGACAATGCCGCTTCGCGAGCCTTGTTGCGGGCCGGCGACGATCGTGGGCGGATCTACCGCGTCGCCCCAATTGGAAAACGCCTGCGTCGAGCGTCGAATTTGGCGCGGGCGTCGACGCCTGAGTTGCTCACTGCGCTCGGCAAACGAAACGGAACGAGTCGTGACACGGCCCACCGGTTGTTGCTGGAACGCGCTGCCGCCTCCCCTTCACTCTCAGCACAAGCCAAACCAAACTTGGAAGATCTTGCCAGGCACTCGCAACATGCCAGCGTGCGAGTCCAAGCGATCTCGGTATTGAGCGGGCTCTCCGAACTGAGCGATGAGGTGTTGCTGGACGGACTGCGAGATTCGGATTCAGCGGTCTTGAGGTTCGCCATTCGCACCGCGGAGGCGCGGCTTGGCTCTGACCCTGTCTTGACGGCTGTTCTTGGTTTGAGCAAGCATCCGGACGTTCGCATTCGCCTGCAGGTCGCGCTGAGCCTAGGAGAGTCCGAAGATCCTCGAATTGGCGCTGTTCTCGCGGAGATCGCATTGACCGACATCGACAAACCTCACGTTGTCGCTGCTGTTGTTAGCTCCAGCGCTCGGCACACCGCGGCAATTGTGCGTCAGACCATACGCGGTGCGAAGCCGAGCCGGTCGAGCAGCGACTTGATTGCCAATCTGCTGCGGTCGTCGTTGCGTCATGAACAGCCGGATGTCCTCGCTGCGGGGTTGGGCGAGCTGTCGAAGGGGGCCGAAGCGAGATTGGCTTGGCGTTGCCAGACGCTCGGGCGCTTTTTGGACGCGCTGGACGACACAACTTTGTCATTGGCCGCCTTGCACCAACAGGCCGATCCGGATCTTGTGTCAAGCATCGATTCCCTGGCTCAACTGTTTGCGACTGCGCGACAACGTGCGAGCGACCCGGAATCGCCGATGCAAGTCCGTCTGGCGGCCATGCCCTTGTTGGGCCGCGGGCTTTCACGCCAGGATGACGACGCCAGACTGCTCTCTCAATTGCTCGCCCCGACTGGGCCCCTGCAGATCCAACTGCAAGCGGTCGAATCGCTTTCTCGGCTGCATCGGGCAGAGACGGTTGATTGGCTGTTGAAGGATTGGCCCCTGCGCGGGCCGCGAGTTCGGGAAGCCATTCTGGAGGCCTTGTTGAGTCGACGGCAATGGACGCTGGCCCTGGTCAAGGCGATCGACGCGAAACAAGTTGCCGCGTCTCGGCTGTCGTTGCCTCAGCGAGAACGCTTGCTGCTTCACTATTTCTCCGACGTTCGCGAACTGGCGGCTCGGGTCCTTAAGAGAGACGCCAAGGCCGCCAATCTGGATGTGTTGAAGATGCATGAGGCGATAGCCAAACGTGAGGGCGACGAAAATCGAGGCGCTCAGTTGTTCGTAAAACACTGCTTGAATTGTCACGCCGCCACCCCAGTGAAGCGGGCTGGTCCCCCTCTGACATCGCTTCGCGAGCAACCTTCGTTACAATTGTTAACGTCGGTCATGAAGCCCAGCCAAGCCGTCGCTCCCGCGTTTGTCGCCTACACGGCCGTATTCAACGGCGGCCGCATCATCAATGGTGTTGTTGTTAGCGAGGCGGGCGCTTCGATACGCATGGTCAGCGCCGATGGGAAACAGCACGTCATCCTTCGCGCTGATCTCGAGACTCTACAGGCCAGTCCTTTGTCGCTCATGCCCGAAGGGTTCGATCAAGTACTTCCCTCGCCTCAAGACCTGGCCGATCTGATCGCCCTAATCCACTCGGGCAAAGCAAACGACCTTATCGACGCGGCAGCCGCCCAGTAGGGCGGCATTCACGGTCCGGTTAATCCGATTGCGTGATGGCTTCCTTGTCTGTTCAACGCGCCAAAGATAGCGGTTGTCGGATGCCGGTGGTGTAACGTTTGTTCTGTAAAAACAGAGCGGCAGTCGGTATTGAAATGTGGGCCTGAGCAGTTTCTTTTCGCGTTATCACCACGTGAAAGGAGACACTCATGACCCACGACGGACAGTGTACCGCTTTTGAATCAATGATCCAGCTCTTGGCCGACGAAGGTTTCGAAGGCATGGCGGAGGCGATTGCGATTTTGGTCAACGAGGCAATGAAGATCGAACGGGCTGAGGCGTTGAACGCCGAGCCATACGAGCGTACGGCAGCGAGGCGCGGTTACGCAAAGGGTAGTGGTGGCGCAAAGGGGCGACGTCGCAATGACTACACAATGCGATTGACGACGCTGATACTCGACTGAGATAACGCCAATGGCGCGATCCTGCTCGATACAGCCGCGGGCAATGCCCCCACGCACGCACCCAATATGGACGTGACCGTAGGTACTCGATTCAGCCTGATTCGAGACAATGGCGACTGCCGCGAGCGGGAAATGGCCTTTACCGGCATGTTCTCGGGAAGCAGTTTGGAGTTTGGGGTCGTCGATGATGACCACGTCATTCCCACGATCGCCCCGATCACGATTCTGGGTGACGGCGTGATGCTGTCGGAGTATCGTTCCACTTTTATCAGCATGGAATACAATTTTCGCCGCCGACGAAGTGAAAACCTCACCACGCTATGGGGTTTTCGCTGGATCAATCTGGATGAAGACTACGACTACACCGTGATCGCGCCGGGCGGCCCACAGGTACTCGCTGGCTTGACGGAAGCCCACAACAACATGTTTGGACTTCAAGTGGGCGCCGAGGCCCTGATCTACGAAAGCGACTGCCTGCGACTTGAAGGCGGGATACGAGCGGGCGCCTATTGGAATATGGCGGCGCATGACTCGGCGCTTGCTGGCGTTCCCGCACCTGGAGTGGCGGTTGTCGTTGACTATGCCGACGAGATGGCGTTCCACGGTGAGGTCGAGTTCACTGGCGTCTATCAACTGACCGACCTCTGGTGGGGACGTCTCGGTTATCAGTTCATGTGGATGGAGGGAGTCGCACTCGCTCCCGACCAGATTTCCGCGATGAACCTAGCCACCATGAATGGAATTGACTTGGAAGGCAGCCCGTTTTATCACGGAGCTTTGGCCCAGTTGGAACGGCGTTGGTAACGGAGTGTTTTGGCAAACGGTGTGGTAGGGTGCGCTCAACGCCAGTTCTGACCTAGAAACGAGACGTTGGCCCGTTGGGCCAACGTCTGTTTCTTCTTGCGGCTAGACCAATTTGCGAATCGGTTTGGAGCCGGGGACAACCACGTAGGTCGGACGCCCTTGTCGATCGAGGATGGTCGTCGTTTCTGCGTTGATTCCCAAGTTGTGGTAGAGCGTGGCGAAGACGTCTCCAAAAGTGACGGGCTCGGAGACAGCTTCGCCGCCAAGCTTATCCGTAGCTCCGATGGCCTGTCCTGTCGACATGCCTCCTCCGGCGAGCAAAGCCATGGCGACTCGCGGCCAGTGGTCGCGGCCGGTGCGATCGCTAATCTTCGGAGTCCGTCCGAACTCGCCCCAAACCAGCACCGAGACATCTTTGTCGAGACCGCGTTGATGAAGGTCGTCGACCAAGGCGGTAATCGCCTTGTCGAAAATCGGAAAATCCTCTCGTTCGCGTTTGAAGATCGAGTTGTTGGGGCCGCCATGCCAATCCCATTTGCTGTAATTCAAAGTCACCACTCGGGCTCCCGCCTCGACAAGCCTTCTCGCGGTGAGGAAGCTCTGCGGAACGCGAGGTGCGCCATTGCCATCGATCCGTTTCACTGCGTCGCCAGTGCCGTACCGCTCTACGACTTTGGGGTCTTCCTTCGAGATGTCGAGAGCGTCGGCGAGTCGAGATGAGGTGAGAATGCCCATCGCTTGTTCGCTGAAAGTATCAAACCCCTCCATCTTCCCGCTCGCATCGGCATCACGCCGAAACTTGTCGAAGCTGGCGAGCAATGATTTTCGATCGGTCAGTCGGTCGTAGGTAACGCCTTGCAGCGTCATGTCGTCTCGACTCGGGCCCATCGGCCGAAACGACGATGCGGAGACGCCCAGCATGCCCGGACTCGGCTCGTTGTAGGGACCGTGGGTGCACTCGTAGCAAAGACTAATGAATGGGGGCGTCGCTTTGTTGACGTGGCCTCGCAACTTCCCCACGGTGCTGCCGAAGGGCGGCCACCCGCCCAGTGGCGAAATATCTCGCGGCTTGCGCCCCGTATAACATTGGAAGGCGTCGTGTCCGTTTTGGGCGTTGACCAACGAGCGAATGACGGCGAACTTGTCCATCATTTTGGCCATCTGGGGAAACTGTTCACAGATTTCGATGCCTGGAACGTTCGTCTGCGTTGGTCGATGAGGTCCCGCAATGCCCGAGGGCGCGTTGGGCTTGAGATCGAACATGTCTTGGTGGGGCGGCCCGCCCACGAGGTAGATCAAGATGACTGACTTATGCGAATTGCTAACGCCCGCCGAAGCCTCCAGCGAGAGGAGTTGGGGAAGCGAGAGTCCAGCGGCGCCTGTCCCGCCGATCTTGATGAAATTGCGGCGAGACATGCCGTCACAGAATTCGCGTCGGTTCGACCGCGGCCCGAAAATCGTCAACATGAAAGAGGTTCCTGCATTCCGGACGAGATTGACAAATGGCCAGGTTTCGGTTCTTTAGCCGCCGATCAGCTAAACAGATTATCAATGATTTCGCCGTCGGCTATCGACGTCGGGCGAGGGAGTTGGGGAAAGTAGGTTCGGTGGTGGTCGATGCCGAGTGCGTGGTAGATCGAAGCGGCAAAGTCGTCGGGGCGCCAAGGCCGAGTCTTCGGCTCCGCCCCGTTCTTATCGGTCGCTCCGATGACCGCTCCGCCTCGAATGCCAGCGCCGGCGAGCAACACGTTGCCGGCTCGCGGGTAATGGTCTCGCCCAGCGGTCTTGTTCACTTTCGGAGTCCGCCCGAACTCGCCCATCGCGACGACCAAGGTGGTTTCCAATAACCCTCTGTCTTCGAGGTCGTCGAGTAGGACGGAAAGCGACATGTCGAGCTGAGGCAAGTTGCCTGGCCCTGAATACGAATGCCACTTGCTTCCAGCGGGGACGGCGGAGGGACGATGTTGGAACGACATCATTGAATCGAAGAGCCAGCCGTGGTTGTCCCAGGTTCCGTTGGTCTTTCCCTCGCCAAACAGCCCGCCTTGAACCGCTTGGTTGATTGTGACAAACCTCGCCCCCGCCTCGATCAATCGGCGTCCAAGCAGAATTCGCTGTCCATAAACATTGGCGCCGTAACGCTCCCGCACAGCGGTCGGTTCGGACTCCAAATCCATCGCACTCTTCATCGCGCCGCTCGTCAGCATCGCGATAGCTTCGCCAGCGAACTTGTCATTCGCGAGCAGGCCAGAGTCCTCCACATCCGCCAACTGGCTCAAGTTCTCCAGCTGAGTTAGCATCGAGCGGCGGTCCTCGAATCGGCTGGGTGAGAGGTTTAGCTTCCCGATCTTGAGTTCCGGGCTTCCAGGATCGCCCTCGATGTTGAACGCGCCATGCGCTTGACCCAGGTATCCGGGAGGCGTCGTATAGCGGGCGGCGAAAGGAATGCCGAAATGGGGCGGGACTCCCTTCGTCTTGGAGCCGTAAAGAGCCGACACGAGGCAACCGAAGTTGGGAAAGTACTGCTCGCCAGTCGGGAAAAAACCGCTGGCCACATGTTGCGAACCTGTGGCGTGCGAGCCGCTCCGGCCTTGCCACGATCGCACAATGGCGACCTTGTCCATCCGCTTGGCCATCAACGGCAACTTCTCGCAAATGAATGTGCCGGGAACATTGGTGCTTGTCGGTTTCCAAAGACCGCGCACTTCGGCCGGCGCGTCAGGCTTAGGGTCAAACGTCTCGAACTGACTTGGACCCCCCGCAAGAAAAATGAAAATGCACGACATCTCGCGGCCCGCATTCTGGGCGCCAGCGTGTTTCGCTGCCTGAAGAATTTTCGGCAAGCTCAGACCAAACATGCCCACGCCGATTTGCATCGCAGCGCGACGTGTGACCTGAGGACTGAAATGGGATGGTCCAAACATGAACAGCTCCAGTCGATATTGGAGCGCCGATTATAGCGTGTTTCGCCCGCCCTCTACCATCCAAATCTGACGGAATGCCCTAGAGCACGCCGTACTTCTTGAATGCGTCGGTTGCTTTCATGCCCCCGCGAATCGCGTCTCGCACCTCGTCCTCGTCGTGCACCTTGGCCCAGGCCAGACGCAGTACTTCCTGTTCGACGGGTTGCGGTATCACAGCGACGCCGTCCGCGTCGGCGATCACCAAGTCTCCGGGGGCAAAGGCGACCCCGTCAATCTCGACAATGACATCCACATCGACAACTCGCTGACGGTTCTGGCTGTCGTAGACACAGACGCCGCGGGCAAACGTTGGGAAGTTGAGTGAGGAGATTTGAGCGACATCCCGCACCGCCCCGTCGATAATCGCGCCGATGCATCCTTGGTTCTTGGCGGCTGTCGTCAACAGTTCGCCCCAAATGCCCGACCTCATCGAACCGGCCGCAGCCGCAATCAAGACGTCGTCCGGTTGGCAACTATCGACCGCCTTCAACTCCAACGCGTAGGGATCGGCGTCTTCGTGGGCCATCTCCACCCACAGCGTTGTCTTACATCGGCCCAGAAGGACATCGCTCGAAGTTTGGGTCGCGAAAGCGACTCGAGGCGATTGGTTCCTGAACCCAACAGAGTCGAGCGCGTCACAGACCACGGCCGTGTAAAGGCGCTCTCGTAGTTCGACTAATGTTGGCGTTTCGTTGCGATTCGTGTTCATGGGCGTTGACTAGATGGCTGTACAAAGCAGCGCAAAACGTAAATGATTGTGTGATTGGCCAGACGAAGCCAGTTTACGGCGACCACGCCGCGATCACAACTCGCCGGGCGTTTGTCAACTCCAACATACCCCGGCGTTCGAGGATCAGATCAGTGCGCATCGGAATTATTGGCCTGTTACACGAATCCAACACGTTTGCCCAACCGCCAACGACTGTGAAGCAGTTTCGCGCAGGTACGTTGTTGGAGGGCGATGCGATTCTCGAGGAGTTTGCCGACGCCCATCATGAGCTTGGCGGCTTTGTCGCCGAGCTCGATGATGCGCGTGACGGCGGCGTTCAATCGGCTCCCATTTTTGCCGCGCGGGCCCTGCCGTCGGGCGCGGTTACCGCCGACGCCTTCGAGGATCTTGTTGGCAGGATGCTGAACTGCGTTGACGCCGCCGGACCGCTCGACGGCCTGCTCGTCGCCCCCCACGGCGCAACCGTCAGCGAGGAGTATCGAGACGCGGACGGCGAATGGTTGCGGCGCCTAAGAGAGCGGGTTGGCGACTTACCGATCGTCGGAACGCTGGACGCGCACGCGAATCTTTCCGCGGCCATGGTGGAGAACTGCAACGCGCTGATCGCATATCGCACCAACCCCCACCTCGATCAGCGGCAGCGGGGTCGCCAGGCGGCTGCCTTGTTGATGCAGGTTGTGCGGACGGAAGTCGCGCCGCAGATGGCGGCGGTCCTCCCCCCAATGGCGATCAATATCGAGAAACAATGTACTGACGAGCCGCATCTTCAGCCGCTCTATTCGCTGGCGGATGAGCAGCTGCAAAGGGGACTGTTGGCGAACAGCATCTTACTCGGCTTCCCCTACTCGGATGTCGCCGAAATGGGCTCAGCCGTCATCGCCGTGGCGGAGACCCGCGCTGAAGCAGATTCGAATGCGATCGAATTGGCCTCGCAAATGTGGCGAGATCGCTCCGCGTTTGTGGGTGAGTTCATCGAGCCCGCCGAAGCCGTGGAAGACTGCCTGGGAAATCGCGGCAGCAACACCGCGCCAACCTGTCTATTGGATATGGGCGACAACGTGGGCGGCGGCTCAGCCGCAGATGGAACGTTCCTGTTTGCTGAGATGCACAAACGGAGAATTCCGCGTTGCTTTGTTTGCCTCTACGACCCGGGAGCCGTTGCCACCTGTGTGGAACGAGGGATCGGCGCCCAGATTCGCATCGAGGTCGGAGGGAAAACGGATCGGCTGCACGGTTCGCCCGTGCACATCGATGCCAGAATCATCTCCAGGCACGACGGCCGCTTTTCCGAAACGCAGCCGCGACATGGCGGGATGACGCGATTCGACCAAGGCGAAACCGTCGTCCTGGAAACCGACTACGGCGCAGTCGTCATGCTCACGACTCGGCGGATGACGCCTTTCAGCTTGCAGCAGCTGGTCAGCTGCGGCGTCGATCCCTCCCAGTTCCAAATGATCGTCGCCAAGGGCGTCAACGCGCCGCTGGCCGCCTATCGCGAGGTTTGTAATGACTTCATTCGAGTCAACACGCAAGGCTCGACTTGCGCCGATATGATGAAACTCAACTACAGCCGGCGACGGGCCCCGCTGTTCCCATTTGACTCGGCGCTCCAGTGGGAAGCGACCGAGCACGTGATCCACGGGTTCGCGACCTCCTAAGATGCCGCTGGAGACACAGATGCAGTTGCCAAACTTGTCGTCGATTGAAGCGGCGTCGGAGTGTGTCTACGCCCGTTTCTCGGCCACGCCCCAATACCGCTGGCCCCAACTGTGCGACCGCACCGGCGCAGACGTGTGGGTGAAGCATGAGAACCACACGCCAGTGGGCGCCTTCAAAGTTCGAGGCGGTTTGGTCTACATGCAACGACTCAAAGCTCGCCTGCCGAATACGAGGGGAATAGTCACCGCGACGCGGGGCAATCACGGTCAATCCGTGGCCTATGCAGCGAAACTAGAAGGGATGCGGACCGTCGTTTGCGTCCCACACGGGAACTCTACCGAGAAGAACCGCGCCATGCGACTGCTTGGCGCCGAACTTGTTGAACATGGCGACGACTTTCAGGAAGCTCGCGAGCATGGCGAACAATTGGCGCTCGACCGCAATCTACATTGGATGCCGTCATTCCATGAAGACTTGATTCAAGGTGTTGCGACTTGCCCACTCGAACTGTTTCGCTCAACGCCAGATATCGACACGGTCTACGTGCCGATCGGTCTCGGTTCCGGGATCTGCGCCACGATTGCGGTGCGAGAGGCGCTCGGCTTGCGGACCAAGGTGGTTGGAGTCGTGGCGAAAGCGGCCGACGCCTACAAGCAGTCGTTTGAGGCTGGCCAGGTTGTCGAGACGGCGTCGGCGAACACGATCGCGGATGGGATGGCGTGTCGCGTTCCGGAGCCAGGCGCGGTCGCCCTCATCAATCGTTACGTCGAACGCATTGTCTCGCTCGATGATGGCGAGATCGCGGCCGCAATGAGGGCCTATTTTGTCGACACCCACAACGTGGCCGAACCAGCCGGGGCAGCGCCGCTGGGCGCTCTCCTGCAGGAAAGTGAGCTGATGCTGGGGAAACGTGTCGCCTTGATGCTCACGGGCGCCAATGTCGACTGTTCGGTGTTTGCACACGCCCTAGGAGCGGTGTGAGCTGAGGTGCGGTGTGAGCAAGGGTGTGAAGAAGACGGCCCTTGGCGGACTCCAAAACTTCGCATCCTCGGCTGGGACTGTTTCCAACCTCAAACGCAGTTTCGCCGCGGCGATCTGCCCTTTACCAGACGACATTCAGACCCAAGCTGATCCCTTGGGCCCAGTAGTCGCTGTCGCGAAAAGCGAAGGCGGGGCGCAGCGGACCTGTGATCGGATCCACGGGAGGCGGAAGCAACTCTGGATTGACGTCCAAGTCGATCTGATCGCCCGGCCGAACCACTCGGCTCCAGTAGATGAAGTTGTACCCGGCCGAGACGCTTATATGCTGAGTCAGTTGTTTGGAAAGCCGCGCTTCCAACTCAGGGACCATTCCGAAGACGTTGCGTTGGTGCAGGCCGATGTTGCTAGTTTGGGCTAACAAACCGCCGACGCCGGCGTTCGTCGTCTGTCCGTCGATTCGCACTGACTGCTGAATATCGCCGAGCGACATGCGCCCCGCGATGGCGAGGGTCCAGTCGCGATGGGCCGTTAGGCATTGCACGCCCAATTCGACCCCGTGAAATTCATTCATCGTGTCGAAGCGATCGAAGATGTCGATATCGGTTTCGGCGTTGTTGTTGAGTAAGTCGACCGCAGTGAGGTCTTCGCGGATGAGCAGTCCTTCGCTGAGACGAAAGTATCTGTAGCCCGCGCTGAAGTCGATATTGGAAGCGTACCGCGAGTCGCCCGCGTCTTGTATGTCGAGGACGCCTTGATTGTTGCCCAGGCTGCATTTCCATCTCGCTGCGGCGCCGACAAAGGATGTCGCGAGGTCGACAGAGACGCGGCCTCGAAGCAGCTCACCTGTCCGCGTGCCGGAAACGAGTTCGGCGTCCTCTCGAGCGGGCGGGTCAGGCGCCCCGACGGCGTCGAGGGGATTGATGTTGAAGAAGGGGCGGCCGAGAAAAGGGAGGCCATCAGCATTCGATCCGACGCTGAAGCCGAGCCTCTCTTGCTCGAGACCGAAATATTCAAGCTCCCAGCCGCCGCAACCCCAGCAGCCAAAGTCGCTGCCGAACCGGATGCGGCCGCCGCTGTGAGAATCTTCCATGTAGTCCCGGTTGCCAAACAGAATTGTCGTGTTGGGCAAGATTAAGCCTGCCGCGTCGGCGCCGGTCGTGACCAAAGGCGGCACATCCATGCCCTTCGTCCACCAGTTCAGATAGTCGGCCTCGATATAGAAGTTACGCGCTGGCAACAGCTGGTAGTCCACCCAGTATTCATCGTGCAAGACTTGGTCGGGGGCGAGCAGGGCATTGGAGTCCGGACCGACCTGATTGACGACGTCGAAG
This sequence comes from uncultured Pirellulaceae bacterium, assembly GCA_964635375.1. Classification (GTDB taxonomy): domain Bacteria; phylum Planctomycetota; class Planctomycetia; order Pirellulales; family Pirellulaceae; genus CAZMNY01. Next base: position 22,669 of record CAZWOU010000110.1, read on the forward strand.
CTTACTTCTAGATCCGTCGGTGACGGGGCGGTGGGCGCGCTTGCCAATTCGCCCGCTGTCGACGCCCGCTCGCCCTTTTGCTGGCTTGTTAGAAGGATCTGAGGCGGCGGCGGCGGCGAGTCATCCTCGCTCGAGCCGGCGTTTGTCTGTTCCGTCAATTGCGGCGGAGCGGCGCCTTTTGGCGTCGCCGGCCCCTGGGCGAAGGCGGCGCTGGCGAGAACCGCCCAGGCGATGGCAACACGCAATACCCTGCGATGAATCATGGTTTCCACGATCATTGAATTGAGAATGAAAATGGGCCGCCGCTTGTAGGAGAATCTGGCCCCTCGAGTCAAGACCAATTCCCTGGGCATTTGACAGCTCACCGCTCATCCGCGGCTGCCCAAATCGGTGAGGCGGTTGCCTTTGGGGCCTTGTTCAGAAAGGGCGCGCCACGTCAAATGACCTATGACAAGTGGAAGTCGGCGGCGCGGCTTCGGTTGCTCGTTGTTAACTAGAAACGGTAGGAGCGAGTCGTGGCGAAGAAGCCCAAGAACGCAATTAGTCCAACTCGGGACGAGGACTATCCGGAGTGGTTTCAGCAAGTTATCCGGGCAGCCGACTTAGCCGAAGCTTCGCCGGTTCGAGGGTGCATGGTGATCAAGCCGTGGGGCTGGGCGATCTGGGAGAACATGCAAGCCGTTCTCGATCGGATGTTCAAGGAAAGCGGTCACGAAAACGCCTATTTTCCTCTCTTCATTCCAATGAGCTTCTTGGAAAAAGAAGCTGAGCACGTCGACGGTTTCGCGAAGGAATGCGCGATCGTCACCCATCACCGCCTGGAGCCTGGGCCGGATGGGAAGCTTGTCCCCGCAGGTCCTCTGGAAGAGCCCTTGATCGTGCGGCCGACGAGCGAGACGATCATCGGGGCCATGTTTTCCAAGTGGGTCCAGTCGTATCGCGATCTGCCGATCTTGATCAACCAATGGGCCAA
>CAZWOU010000111.1:0-21360 GCA_964635375.1 uncultured Pirellulaceae bacterium
GAGTCGCTTTCGATCTCGTCGTCGATGCGAAACTCGACGCCTTCGGCCGTCTTTCACACTGGGAAAGGGGCCTGCAGCTAATCAGCATTGGCGCCTCGGCATACAGCGAAGTCACTTTGCGAGTTCGTTGTGACGTGGGCTTGCTGCTCGACCCAACCCACATACCGCCCGATATCGTGCTCGACCCCAAAGTGGTCGACGCGAACATTGAAATCAAGGAGTTTCGACTGCGCGAGTTGAGCGACCTGAAAGGACCTTTCGCGAAAGTCCTGAGCTCCAGCGTGCGCGAAATTCTGGAAGACGCGATCGCCTCAAAACGGACGCGAATGGTCCAAAAAATGAACGACAAGATCGACCGTAGTCGAGACAAGCTGAGATTGTCATTCAGCGAAATGTTGAAATCGCCTTGGGCCGACAAGATTCAAACCGCCAAGCCCGCGGCGAACAGGGCTGAAGGCGGGCCGGCCGAAAGCGACTAGGCTAGACTTAGGCGACTAGGTGCTAGTCCAGCAGCGATTTCAGTTTGGCAGTCGCCTGTGCTTGGGCGGTTGCCAGAGTCGTTTGCATTGAGACCGGTGATCCTCCCTGACGCTTGCTTTCGTCAGCGGCTTCCATGAATGTGTAGATCTCTAACGTCTCTGCGTTGGGAACGGGCGACTTGCCTGTCCGAAAGAACTTGACGATCTCGACGACCAGCGGGCGGTAGCCGCCGTAGGGTCCAACAGCGTGGGTGCCTTTTGCGCCGAAAGCGGTCCCGCCGTAGCCCGATTTTCCTTTGCGAATACCTCGGAAAACACCCATACGACCGTTCGACCAAGTACCCGTGACCACATCGAAATCGGCTGACGAAGATCGCACAACGGTTTGGCAGCCTTCACCCATCACCGAGTAGAGAAGTTCGACGCCGTGGATCCCGTACCAAAACAGATCGGGGTGGGTCTTTTCGAGGTGGCAGGGGCTGAAGGCGTGAGCGCCTAGTACGTCGCCGATCTTTCCGCCGCGAATCTCCTCCACATGTTCGGCGTAGCGGAGCGATGACGATGAGAAGACGGGAGTCTTGTAGTGCTTTGAGGCTTCAAAGATCGCGATGGCGTCTTCCAGCGAGCCGGCGATGGGCTTGTCGATGAAGACGGGCTTGCCGGCCTTGAGCACGGGCAACACCTGTTCGAGGTGGGGTCGGCCGTCGTTGGTTTCCAGCAACACGGCGTCCACCTGGCCAATCAACTCCTCAATCGAGTCGACAATCTTGACGCCTCGCGCTTTCATGTCTTCCGTGTATTTCGGCACTCGCACAACGCTCGATTCGATGTCGGGGCTCCCTTTTGGATAGGCGGCCACAACGCGACAACCGGCGACGTCCGAATCGGCTTTGGGGTCGTTGAGCACTTTGGTGAATGCGCCCACATGCGAAGTATCTAACCCGATGATCCCTATTCGCAGCGTCTTGGTCTCTTGGGCCAGAAGGGGACCGGCAAGAAATCCGCATGCCAGCATGGCGGCGACGAGGCGGGTTCGAACAACAGCTGTGGGAAAGCGGTTGGACATGGCGTATTTCTCCGGCGGCGGTTTTCGATTATCGAGATCCCTCAGGACGAAGCGCAAGTCTCGAAGGCGTCAATCTACCACACATCATGGCGCGGCGAACAACGTTCCCACCCCTTTCCGGCTCGGCAACGGCATCATCAAATGAAGCTCAACATCGATGGCGATTGGACGAAGGGAAATATTCATGGCGCAACGAACTTTGGTGCTAGGCACCCACAACCGAAAGAAAGGCAGGGAACTGCTGGCGTTGTTAGCGCCTTTTGGATTCGATCTCGTCACTCTGGCTGACTTGGAAGGCCCGCTCGAAGTTGAGGAGACGGGTGAGACGTTTGCCGACAACGCGTCTCTGAAAGCATCCGTGCAAGCCCTCCATTTGGGCCGCTGGGTGCTGGGCGAGGACTCGGGGCTGTGTGTCGACGCGCTCGACGGCGGGCCCGGCGTCTATTCGGCTCGATTCAGCGGCGCCGAAGCGGACGACGAATCAAACAATGACAAGCTGCTGGCCGAACTGGTCGAGGTTCCCCCCTCCAAGCGCGGCGCCCATTATGTCTGTCACGCCGCGTTGTCGGATCCGAGCGGTGAGGTGTTGGCGCGCGCTCAAGGCCGCTGCAACGGGCGCATTTTAGCTGAGCGAGAAGGGCAAGGCGGCTTCGGCTACGACCCGCTATTCGAGATCATCGAATACCACAAGAGCTTCGGGCGGCTTGGTGAAACGGTGAAAGCCGCCATCAGCCATCGCAGTCGGGCCATGAGGCTGTTGGTCCCTCAGATCTTGCGACTCGTGGTCTGCGGCAAATGGGAATGATGACTCAGCCCAAGCGGCCGCCGAACCCCACCGACAAAAAAAGCGGACTTGGGAAATGAAAGTCCCAAGTCCGCCAATAATGCAAGCGCCCGCAATGATTGGCTGAAGTATAACGATTGGGAGATTCCCTACAAGTCCATAAACAAGGCAACCCTTCATGCCGCGAACCTCCGCCACGATTGCCGCCGATGTTGCCTGGACAGCTGGCTTTCTGGCCCTCTTGGCGCTTACCTTCGTCGGCTTCCAAACGGCGCGAAAAGCGGCGTTGGGAGAATTCAATTCAACCGAAAGCCGAGAGAGTTGGAATGAGTGGCGAGATGAGGCCGCTAAGGGAGGGGGTCCTGTTTCGAGGCGGCAACCAAAGGCAACCGAGCCGCCGGTGGTTATTCTAATGCGAGATCTGTATTGGACTTGCGTGATCTTCGCCTGGATCGCGGCGGCCGTGCTTTACCTCTCACTGATGGCCGCCGTCCGCGGCATGCTCGGGCAATCGCCCAAGATCGACTACCAAGACCCCGACGACATCGCCAGCCATCAAGGCTGATGCAACCGGCCGAACTAGGTCGGCAAACTGGTTTGATCGTTACAAATGGAACGCGCTGGCGAAATATTCTGACTAGCCAGGAGTTCCGGAAGATCTATAGCCAGGAAGAATACGATGAATAGACAGCAAAGGGAAAACAGGACGTTTTTCCGGCGCATTCAGACCGACGGCTGGTGGGCCATCGGTCGATGGGTGTCATGGTTTTGGAACAGTATCGTTCGACTTCGTGCGAACGCGTGAAAGTGGGGAAAGGCTTCCCCCACTCGGCACTGGGAGTCGGCTCACGCGTAAGCGACTAACGTCCTCGAGCGATCTGTTCCGGCCATCCCCCATCCCCTCTTCTTCACTCTTCTTCACTCTTCTCCCCCCTCTTCTTCGCTCTTCTCCCCCGATTGAGCCGCACCCGAGACCGCTCTCACTTGACCGGCGCTCGATTCTCAGCGGTTGCGAGCCGGTTGGGCTGCGTTACAATCGAGGGTTTGCCTTCGCCCGACTTGGCCTCAGGGATTGGCCCCATTCACGGTGATCGGCAGCACTTTTGCCCCCATCGGCTGTTGTTGTGTGGACGAGAACATCAGCCTCTTTCCATATCCAGTGAGGTTCCTCGCGAATGTCTTTCATGGAGTGGACGAGCGGAAGAGTTTTCAACCTCGTACATCGCAATAACTTGGTCTACAACACGTGTTGGGAAGACCCTCGCCTCGACCGCGTCGCCCTTGAGCTCGGCCCTGATGACTCGATCCTGGTCATCACGTCGGCCGGTTGCAACGCCCTGGACTATGCGTTGACGTCGCCCAAATCGGTCCACGCGGTCGATATGAACCCTCGGCAGAACGCCCTCTTGGAACTCAAACTCGCGGGCATCCGCAATTTAGAGTTCGAGGACTTCTTCGAGATGTTTGGTCGCGGCCGACTGCCCGGCGCGCGCGAGATCTACGTCGACAAACTTCGCTCCAACCTCAGCAGTTGGACCAAAAACTTTTGGGACAAGCGAATCAAGTTCTTCGACAACCGACGCAAGCCATTCTACTTCCGTGGAACCTCGGGCGCCTTTGCCCGGATGATCAATATTTATACCGACCGAGTCGTCAAGCTTGGCCCCGACATCCAAGCGATTCTAGACGCCCAGTCGTTAGACGAGCAAAGAGATATCTACCACAACCGAGTGCGAAAGCGACTCTGGACAAGAACGCTGCGGGCCCTTTTGAATCGCGACACGACATGGTCCATGGTTGGCGTTCCGCGGGCGCAGCGAAACCAGGTCGAGACCCAGTACGAGGGCGGCATCGTCAAGTTTGTTGAAGACTGCCTGGACACCGTGTTTGGTGAACTGCCCTTAGCGGACAATTATTTCTGGCGAGTCTACATGACTGGCTCGTATACTCGCGAGTGTTGTCCTGAGTATCTTCGGCCCGACAACTTCCAGCAACTCAAGAATGGGCTCGCTGATCGCGTGCATGTCCACACCGATTCGGTGCAAGGATTCCTTGAGAAACACAACGAACCCGTTTCGCGATTCGTGTTGCTCGACCACATGGATTGGCTGTCGGACAGGTTCTTTCCTTTGCTCGAAGCAGAATGGCAAGCCATTGCCGATAGCGCCACCGACTCGGCGCGGATCATTTGGCGAAGCGGGGGGCTGCGAACCGATTACCTCAATCGCGTCCAAATCGAGGTGGACGGCGCCATGCGCAATATCAGCGGGATGTTGACGTATCACAAGGATTTGGCGAGTGAACTGCACGTGAAGGATCGAGTCCACACTTACGGTAGTTTTTACATCGCCGATTTCGCCGCCTAACGCCGTGAAGTCTGTTGCGGGGCAAATGACTGCCTCTCACACTTCGCCCGCCGAGATACTCATGGGATTCTTCTCCGACCTACGGGTCCTCTACCATTTGACGATGAAACCGATTCGGGGCGGCAGCCACGCCGAGCGACTGGAGAGTTTCTATTCCGGCCAGGCGGGAGCTTACGACTCATTTCGCAAGCGGCTACTCAAAGGCCGGCAGGAGATGTGGGACGCGACGCCGTTTGAGTCCGATGCGGTTTGGGTCGATATGGGCGGCGGCACGGGTGGGAACTTGGACTTCTTCGGAGACCGGCTTGACCAGATCAAGAAGGTCTATGTGGTCGATCTCTCGCCTTCTCTGCTTGAAGTCGCCGATACTCGAATTCAGGAAAACAATTGGACGAACGTGGAGACCGTTGAGGCCGACGCGACGACGTTCCGGCCCCAAGAGGGGAAGGTCGACGTGGTCACCTTCTCCTACTCGTTGACCATGATCCCCGACTGGTTCGCAGCGATCGAAAACGCCATAGCCATGCTGAAGGAGGGCGGGTTAATCGGCGTTGTCGACTTCTATGTTTCCCGAAAACACCCGCAAGATGGTCTCAAGCGGCACCGCTGGTTCACTCGCAGCTTTTGGCCCGTGTGGTTCGCCAACGACAACGTCTTCCCATCCATGGACCATGTGCCCTACCTGCATCGCCATTTCGAACCGATTCATTTTGAAGAGAAGCGGGCCAAGGTCCCCTACATCCCCTTCGTCCGCACGCCGTACTATCTCTTCATCGGCCGCAAACCCAAGGGTATCGCCGCCACAGGCGAGCCAGCGAATCCGAGCGAATCGCGGCTCTAGTGAACGCGTTGGCCCGGTTTCGCGCCTTCGTCGATGTTGAGTAGGAACACCTCTTCGCCGCCTGGTCCAGCAGCGACTATCATTCCTTCGCTCAAGCCGAATTTCATCTTTCGAGGCGCCAAGTTGGCGACCATTACGACCAAACGGCCCTGCAGTTGCTCGGGCGTATAAGCCGACTTGATGCCGGCAAACACAGTTCGCGTCTCGTCGCCGCCAAGGCCGAGCGTGAGCTTAATGAGCTTGCGGGCCTCTGGCACTTCTTCTGCGAGCACAACTCGGGCAACGCGCAAATCAACTTTGACGAAGTCCTCGTACGTGCACTGCTCGGCCAAGGGCTCTTCCTTGAGGGGTGCATCGCTGTCGGCGAATTGAGGTTCGGATTCCGCAGCGGCTGCTCTCTCGGCCTCTTCACGCGTCTCTTCAATCATGGCGTCGACGTCCTTTCGTTCGATTCGTTTCATCAGGTGCTTAAACTTGGCCACATCCGAGCCGACTTGGGGCGTTTGGGTCTCGTCCCAAGATGCGATCGGCGTGTTGAGCAGCTCGCGAGTCTGTTCAGCCAGCCGGGGCAACACAGGTGAAAGGTATACCACGATCTGTCGAAACAGATTCATTGCGATCGTACACACATCCTGCAGCTCGCTCGCCTTCTCTTCATCTTTCTTAAGTTGCCAGGGCGCCGCGTTCTCAACAAACACGTTCGCCCGGTCCGCAAGCTCAAGAATCGCTCGCATCGCCTTCGCGTAATCATTCGCTTCGTAATGTCCCGCAATCGCCTCGCCCTGTTGGGCCGCATACTCAAACAACCCGCCGTCCTCCGGGTAGACGGACGACAAGCCAGTCTGGGCCAGAAATCGGGCCGTGCGGCTGGCGAGATTGACAATCTTGTTCACCAAGTCCGAGTTGACCTTGTCAACGAACTCGGCCAAGTTGAGATCGAGGTCGTCAACCCGCGCCGAGAGCTTGCTCGCCAAGTAGTAGCGCAGATAGGCGGGGTCCAAGTGATTGAGATAAGTGGCCGCGGTCACGGCCGTCCCTTCCCGTTTGGACATCTTTCGACCGTTGACGTTCAGGAAGCCGTGAATGTGAACCTTTGTGGGAAGTTGGAACCCAGCCGTCTTGAGCATGGCCGGCCAGAACAGTGTGTGAAAATAAGCGATGTCCTTGCCGATGAAATGATGAATCTCAGTCGATTCGCTATTCCACCACTCCTCAAGCGATTGCTGATGTCTGTCGCAATATTGCTGAGTCGACGCGATGTAGCCGATCGGCGCGTCAAACCAAACGTACCAGTAGTTGCCGGGCGAGTCGGGGATCTCGAAACCAAAATAGGGCGCCGGTCGAGAGACGTCCCAATCTCGCAACGGCTCACTGAGAAAATGGCCCTTTAAGTAGTTCGCGATTTCACTCTGCAGATGATCGCCGCTCTGAGTCCACTCGTCGAGAAACGCATGCAACTGTTCGATCTGGACAAACAGCTGGGTCGTCTCGCGCGTTTCTGGCGTCGCTCCCGAAAGCGTGCTGACGGGGTCGATCAATTCGGTCGCCACATACGTGTGGCCGCATTTCTCACAGTTGTCTCCGAATTGATCCTCTTCTTCGCAGTGAGGACAGGCGCCGCGAACAAAACGGTCGGCAAGAAAGATCCCGGCTTCGGGGTCGTACAACTGCATGATCTTTCGCTCCACCACCAAGCCGGCGTCGCGGATCGATTGCCAAATGCGCCCGCCTAACTCGCGGTTCTCCGGGCTGTTGGTCGAGCCGTAATTGTCGAACTCGATCTCAAAGCGAGCGAAGTCCCGTTCGTGATGCTCCTGCATTTCCGCGATCAGGGCCTCTTCCGTTCGACCTTCCTGACGAGCTCGCAGCATGATGGGCGCACCGTGGGTGTCATCGGCGCAGATGTAGAGACACTGATGGCCGCGAAGATTCTGAAATCGGACCCAGATGTCCGTTTGCACATACTCCAGCAAATGGCCTATGTGAATGTGCCCATTAGCGTACGGCAAGGCGGCCGTCACCAGGATCTTTCGTTTGCTCATTTCGATTAGTCAGCCATCTCTTTCTTTCAGTCGCTTTCTCGGACTCTGCTGTTGAAGCCGAGCATTCTAAGCCGAGTAGGGCATTTTTTGCACGGCTGGCGCCGCGAATTTCTTTCAATTCGGCGGAGCGACCAGCGCGACCGCCGCTAGCACTTGGACGTGACTTGAGCTTTTTTTGACGGAAAACCCAAATTGGCGCACAAACTGCAACATTACAACGTCGCAGTCGACTGCGGTCAACGATTGGTTCGCTGAAACGGCGGAAACGATGCCTTTCACAACAATCAAAGCCCCATCGACATGCCGGGGGGAAAACTGATCTTGTAGTAATTACAAATGCGGAACACATTGTTAGACCGCAACCACGACAGGTGAAGCTTTACATTCGCTGCGGACCAGCTTGGCAGGACGCCAGGCGCGACGCGTCTCTGATGAATGCAAGCCAAATCCCCTTACATCGAATCCAGGGAGGGAAACGATGGGCGCTGCCAAAATGGTCTTGATGTTGGCTTCGGTTCTCGGAGCTGAAGATGTCACCCTGGTTCAGTTCTCGGCTGGCTGGTGTGACCATTGCCAAAAGATGCGGTCCACCGTTCGTCGACTTGAGGCAGACGGGTACCCTCTGCGCCATGTCGACGTCGATCAACAGAAGGAGATGATCAACACCCATCGGGTTCGCGCGCTACCCACCTTCATCCTGATGAGGGATGGAGTCGAACTGAAGCGAATCGAAGGCGAAGTCAGCTACGCCCAACTCGCGCAAATGGTGGAAGCGACCGGCTTTCGTCGGCCGCAGCGTCCAACCGCTGCTGGCGCCCAAGCTGACCGTGAAACGATCATTCGCGCCCAGTCGCCAAACGCTGGCCGCCCCAAGGGACTGCTGAGCAGCGCCCTTGAACGTCTGACGGGCAAACCGTCAGACCGCACCGCGCAGCCTACATCGACAGGGCCTACATCGACAGGGCCTACATCGACAGGGCCTACTTCGACAGGTCCTACATCGACAGGGCCGACTTCGACAGGGCCGACTCGCGCCGCCATGCGGGCGCCGGAGCAGGCTTCGCCTGAACAGCTTGCCCTGCGAGCGTCCGTCAAACTGCGAATTGAAGACGAGACGGGTTATTCGTTCGGCAGCGGCACAATCATCGACACCCACGGCGAGGACGCCCTGGTGTTGACCTGCGGCCACATCTTCCGCGAGTCCGCTGGCAAGGGCGCGATCGAGGTCCAGATTCATACGCCGAACGGCGCCAAGACCGTGCAGGGCAACCTCATCGCCTGGGAGCCCGACTATCGCGACATCGGCTTGGTCGCGATCCGCCCCGGCGCCTTCGTCACTGCAGCTGCCGTCGCCAGCTCGGCCAACTTTCGCCCCAACGACCCAGTATTCAGCATCGGCTGCGACCATGGCGCCGACCCAACGATGCGCCGCGGACGGATCACGTCCCTTGATCGCTTCGAGGGCTCGCCCAATATCGAAGTGACCGGGAAACCGACACTCGGGCGCAGCGGGGGCGGACTGTTCAACAGCGCCGGCCAAGTGATCGGCGTCTGCAAACTGGCGAACCCCGCCGACGACGAGGGAATTTACGCCTCGATCAAGTCGGTCCACTTCCACCTGGACAAAGTCGGTCTGAGCCAGGTCTACTCCGCTCGACCCGCGCCCAGCCATCCGGTCGCTGAAAGCCCTGTCGCGGAAAGCCCTGTCGCCAGAAGCCCTGTCGCCAGAAGCCCTGTCGCCAAAAGTCCTGTCGCTGATAGTCCTGTCGGGCGACAAACAGCGCCACCCCAGCCGACGGCAGCCAGTTTGGCCAGCGCGAGTGCGACGCGCGGCGAACCGAATGTCGCCCGCGCGGCAAACTTGACTCAGGTAGGCAATGTCCGCGCGCCGGCTCGTGCGATTGCTCAAGCAATACAGAACCGGTCGGCCGACACGGAAGTCATCGTCATCATGCGCCCGCGAAACGAGCCGAATGGGCTCAGCGAAGTGCTTATTGTCGACGACGCGTCGGACGAGTTAATCGAATCCATACGCCGTGCGGTCGGTCGCTCGCGACTCGGCGCCAACGCGAGTGTCGCGGCCAACGCTCGCCCATCCCCTATGCCGAATATCGATCGCGGCGCGCGACTGATGCGAGGCCAGTCGGAACGCTAGGCGGTCGCGTCGTCGTGTCCGCCGCTATAGGAACTGGCACGCCAGCGGCGCGCGATAGATCTCGGTCGTTAGGCGAGAATGCCTTTGACGATCTTGCCATGGACGTCGGTAATTCGATGGCGTCGTCCTTGGTACTTGAACGTCAGTCGTTTGTGATCGATGCCCAAGCAATGCAAGATGGTGGCATTGAGATCGTAGACTTCCACTGGATCGAGGGTGATGTTGTAGCTGTAGTCGTCGGTCGCGCCAAAAGTCAAGCCGGCTTTGACTCCGGCGCCAGCCAACCACATCGTAAAGCAGCGCGGATGGTGGTCGCGTCCATAATCTTCGGCGGTCAGTTTGCCCTGGCAATAGACAGTTCGACCAAACTCACCTCCCCACACGACAAGCGTGTCGTCGAGCAGCCCTCGTTGGCGCAAATCGGCGATCAACGCGGCGCTCGCCTGATCGGTGTCCTTGCACTGAATGGCGAGTTTTTCGGGGAGCTTCAAGTGCTGATCCCAGCCGCGATGGAACAACTGCACAAAGCGGACATCGCGTTCACAGAGGCGTCGCGCGAGCAGACAGTTGAAGGCGAAGGTGCCAGGCGTTGTCACATCATCGCCGTACATTTCCAGAACGTGCTTTGGTTCGTTGGAGATGTCGGTCAGCTCGGGAACGGAGGCCTGCATACGGTAAGCCATCTCGTACTGGGCAATTCGCGAGGCGATTTCGGGATCGCCGGAGACGGCGAACCTAGCTTGATTCAATTCGGCCAGATCATCCAGAAAACGGCGACGCAACTTCCGGCTCACACCGGCTGGATTTGAAAGGAACAAGACCGGGTCGCCGACGCCTCGGAACTTGACGCCGGCATATTGGGTCGGCAGGAAACCGGCCCCCCAAAGTCGGTCGTACAGCGGTTGTCCGCCGCTGCCCGACACCATCGCCACGAAAGCGGGCAGATTCTCGTTTTCATTGCCTAGTCCATACGAGAGCCATGCGCCCATGCTCGGCCGACCGGCCAGTTGCGTGCCAGTCTGAAAGAATGTAATCGCCGGGTCATGGTTAATGGCGTCAGTCCGCATCGACTTGATGAAACACAACTCGTCCGCCACCTTGGCGGTGTGAGGCAACAAGTCACTGATCCAAGCCCCGCTTTGACCGTGCTGGGCGAACGAAAACGACGTTGGCGCGACCGGAAAGCTGGCCTGTTTGGAAGTCATGCCGGTCAAACGCTGGCCTTGGCGAATCGAGTCGGGCAATTCGCTCGCTCGTCGATTCGCAAGCCCAGGTTTGTAGTCGAAAAGGTCCATTTGCGAGGGAGCGCCGGACTGAAAAAGGTAGATCACCTTCTTAGCTCGAGGAGCAAAGTGCGGCAGCCCTTCAAGCCCGCCCGTTTTGGGAGCAGCGGCAGAGTCCTGGCCCAACAACGTCGCCAGCGCGGCGGCGCCCAGGCCGGTCGCACTGCGTTCGAAGAAACGCCGGCGCGTCGGCGTCACGCGTCTATCACTTTCGGAACTGCTCATGCTATTCCCTATTGATAACTTCATCGAGATTCAGAATCAGGCTTGCGGTCAGCGTGTAGGCCGCCAATTCAGCCACCTCAATCTCTTTGTCCAGGGGATGCTCGCCCGTGGCGACTAACTGCTTGGCCGCACTCTTGTTATCCGCGAACTCGCGCAAAAACCGCTTCAAACTGCTGGCCAACGCCACAGCTTCTCGATCGCTTGGATCGCGAGAGGTTGCCGACCGAAAAATGAACCGCAACCGATCGGCCGATGTCTCACCGCCCTTGTGATGTGATCGTTGCGCCAGCACTCTGGCGGCTTCGACGAAGGAAACCTCATTCATCAGCACCAACGCTTGTAGCGGCGTGTTTGTGCGAGACCTCTTAACCGTGCAGGCGTCGCGGGGCGGCGCGTCCAATGTCGACATCGTGGGCGGCGCGACGGTTCGCTTCCAATAGGTGTACAAGCTTCGTCGGTACAGATCGTCGCCGTGGGACTGATCGTACTGAGTGTCCGTGGCGATCTCTTTCCACAGACCTGCAGGCTGATAGGGCCGCACCGAAGGACCGCCGATGCGGCGCGTCAGTAAACCGCTAACCGCCAACGCCTGATCCCGCACCGTTTCCGCGGTGAGACGGAATCGAGCCCCTCGCGACAGCAACCGATTACTTGGATCGGCGGCGAGTCGCTCGGCCGAGACAACGGACGATTGCCGGTAGGTCGCGCTCATCGCAATCAACTTTTGCATTCGCTTGACGTTCCAACCTGAGCGGATGAACTCCGCCGCCATCCAGTCGAGCAACTGCGGATGGCTTGGCCGCGAGCCTCGAATGCCAAAGTCCTCGTTGGTCTCCACCAAGCCGACGCCGAAGTGCATCTGCCACAGGCGGTTGACGGCCACCCGAGCTGTCAGCGGGTTCTGGGGATCGACCAACCAGCGGGCGAGGTCAACACGGCTGCTCCGAGCTTCGTCCGCGGGCGATCGGAAGGCCTTGGGGATTCCCGGCTGCACAGCTGCGCCCGGCTTGTCGTATTCGCCGCGGGTTAGAATCCGCGTACTGCGCGGCGTTCTTGCCTCCTGCATCACCATCAACGTCGGGATCGACTCGACTAAGTCTCTTCGCGCCGTTTGCAGTAAGTAGAGTTTGGAATGCAACTGCTTAAGCGGCTCAGAAGCATGGCGACGAAGGAAGTAGGCGCCAAGTTTCTTCTCTTGACCCGTTGTTCTCTTGGGCGGCTCAATAGATACGATTGTCGCCAACGAGTCGGCGGTGGAGATGATCGCGACATTTCGAGCCGTCAGATCGCGCGAATAGATCCGCACATCGTCGATCGCGCCGTGAAACGGAGTTCCGCCTCCGCCAATCCGGACTGGCTGTTCTTTCGCGGCAAACGACTGATTGATGAAGTTCTGCTTAACCGTCAACCGAGCTCGCTTGCCGTTCAAGTAGACCTTCACGCCAGTCGGCTCTCTCGACCCGTCGTAGACTGCGGCAACGTGAGTCCATTCGGTCAGCGGAACAGCGGCTTCCGTCTCGACTCGGATCGAGTCGTCGAGCCACCGCTTGACCAAATTGACTTGAACGCGGCCCTCGTGCAGATCCAACGCGTACCCGTCGCCATGCGACTCGGGCGTCATCTTCGAAACTATCGTGCCGGTTGGGGATTCGGGTCGTATCCAGGCGGAAATCGTGAACTTGTCGAAGTATCCAAAGTCGGCGAAATCGCCCGCGTCAAGGTGCGAAGATCCGTCGAAATGGGCGGCCCGCCCGACTCTCCCTTCCGCATATGACTCGCCTGAACCAACGAACTTCGCTGCCCGTTCTCGATCCTCCGCTGGCGGACTCTTTTCAAAAGCGAACCTGGCGACCAGGCCGCCGCGGACGATGGCTTGATGGCCCAGCGAGTCATCGCCAGGTTTCGATTCCCACGCTTGCTGTTCCTGAGTCAGTTGCAATCGCGCGGCCGCGACAGCTCGCCTCGCCCGCTTCAACTGAGCTTCCAATTCCGCCAACTGCTTGCGCTGCTTTCTCGTCGGGGCTTTGATGAATGGCGGTGAGTTGCCTTCCTTCACGGCGCGGCCATATTCAGGCACGTTGTTGAAGTAGGCGTAGACACTATAGAAATCGTTCTGGGTGAGCGGATCGTACTTGTGATCGTGGCACCGGCAACAACTGAGCGTGAGTCCAAGCCAAACCGTTGAAGTTGTGTCAACGCGGTCGACAACGTACTCAACCTGGAACTCTTCCGGAATGATGCCGCCTTCCGCGTTGCCTCGATGGTTCCGATTGAAAGCGGTGGCGATCAAGTGGTCCAAGCGTTTTTCGTCGCGGATCAACTGACCCCGCCACGCCGATTTGTAGTCGGTCGCCCGCGTTTCCGACGGCGGCTTGTCGAGCAAATCGCCGGCAATCTGTTCAATCGTGAATTGATCGAAGGGCATGTTGTCGTTGTACGATTCGATCACCCAATCTCGCCAACGCCACATGCTTCGCGGACCGTCGTTTTGATAACCGCTCGTGTCGGCGTAACGGGCGGCATCGAGCCAGGCGACCGCCATATGTTCGCCGTAATGAGGAGAGTCGAGCAGACGATCGACCAGAGCCTCATACGCTTGGGGAGACTCATCCGCCAAGAAAGCATCGATTTCAGACAACGATGGCGGAAGGCCTGTCAGGCCTAAACTCAAGCGCCGAATCAACGTAGTCCGCACGGCCGGTTGCTGCGGAGTCAACTGTTCTCGTTTCAGCCGAGCAAGAACAAAATCGTCGATCGCGTTGCGTCGCCACGCCGAGTCTCGATCGCGAGGCGGAGGCAGCAATTGGGGCGGCACAAACGCCCAGTGCTGGCTCCACTTCGCACCCTGCTCAATCCACCGCCTCAACATCGAGGTTTGCTCCGGGCCGAGGCGGAGGCCGGAATCGGACGGCGGCATGATCATCTCGGCGTCAGTCGACGTGATTCGGCTGATCAGTTCGCTTCGCCTGACATCGCCCGGCACAACGGCTCGATAACCGCCCAAGTCAAGCAGCGCGCCATCTTTCGTGTCCAGACGCAGATCAGACGTACGCTGCATCTCATCCGGCCCATGGCAGTTGAAACAAGCATCCGCCAGGATCGGTTGAATGTCGCGGTTGAAATCGACTTCGCCCTGAGACCGCTTCGGCTCAACAGCCGAGGCCGAGTTCCAAAGAACGCCCGACGCGAACAGTACGACAAGACCTCGCTGGAAGAGCCGGAAGAGGGACAATTTGTAGACAACACGCCTCGGGCCGCCTCTGCGAATCATGCTGGTTTGAATCATCATACGAGCGCTTGTTCTGGGGTCATCGGAGGGGGCGTCTTGAAACCCGCCGGGGGAGCTCATTTTGGCATGTCGCCGCGCCCCACGCCACTCTCTGCCAAGCTATTGTTGCAGGGAGCGGGTCCGGTGCCGGAATCCGCATAAAACACTCGATTTGGGCCGGGTTGTTTTGGGCTCAGGCGGTTGTGAAAAGCGGTGAAAATTGGTAGATTAGACGTCTGCTTAAACCCTGCGGCCGCCACCCTTCTGCGTCTCTAGTTTGAGAAGACCTTTTGATCGGCAGCGAAGTCCTCTCGACCCTGCAGATTTGACATCAGACGGTCGTTTGTCCTCACGCTTTTGTCGGCGCCGATTGCCGACGCTCGCGGCGTGTTCACGGATGTTCGAAAGTCGCGATGCAGAAGTGCTTAATGGTCTTGAATCGCAGCGATTGAGAAGGGATTGGCTCGACGCCGCCATGGAATTGCCGTTGCAGCGCGCGTCGGGGCGGGATGACTTGGCTCCACGTCAACGCTCCTCCCAAGCTCGTGTGGTTTGAACCCGTTAGCCGACGAATGCAGATTGGAAAGGGACCGCATTGTCCACCGACGAACCCACTGGACCTGAGACGCCAGAAGATGGCGGCGACGATGGCCGCATCGTTGATTTGCCGATCGAGGACGAGCTGAAGCAGAGCTACATGACGTACGCGATGAGTGTCATCGTCAGCCGTGCTTTGCCTGACGTTCGCGACGGGCTCAAGCCGTCGCAGCGGCGGATTCTTGTCGCCATGAACGATCTCAACCTGAACCCGGGCGGCTCGCGAGTCAAATGCGCCAAGATCTCCGGCGACACCAGCGGAAATTATCACCCTCACGGTGAAAGCGTCATCTATCCGACCTTGGTGCGGATGGCCCAAGAGTGGAACATGCGGCATGTCTTGATTGACAAGCAAGGCAATTTCGGCTCGGTCGCCGGTTTGCCTCCGGCTGCGATGCGATACACCGAGGCTCGGCTGTCGCCCATTTCAGCCATGATGCTCGAGGATCTGAAACTCGACACCGTCGACTACACGCCCACCTACGATGAACGAAGCATGGAACCGACCGTGCTTCCGTCCAAGTTCCCCAACTTGCTCGTCAACGGCGCGCAAGGCATCGCTGTCGGCATGGCGACCTCGATCCCGCCGCACAACTTGGGCGAGATCTGCGACGCCATGATCAAGTTGATCGACGATCCCGATGTGACGATCAACGAATTGATGGAAATCGTGCCGGGTCCGGATTTCCCCACTGGGGGGATTATCTGCGGCCGCAACGGTATTCGCCGCGGTTACCATACGGGTCGAAGCACGATCGTGATTCGGGCTCGCGCCCACATCGAGGAGAAGAAGAGCGGCAGCCGCATTGTTGTATCCGAGATTCCCTACCAGCAGTTCCGTGATCGCGTCATCGAGCGAATTGCCCAGCTCGTTCGCGATGAACGCATCAAGGACATCTCTGGAATTCGCGACGAAAGCGATTTGAAGGAACCAGTGCGGTTGGTGATCGACATCAAACGCAAAGGCGATCCGGAGGTCGTGCTCAACCAGCTCTACCGATTCTCGCCGCTGCAAGATTCCTTTTCCTTGATCTTCCTGGCGCTGGTCGACGGCAAGCCTCGCGAACTCAGTTTCAAGGAGATTCTCCAGGAGTTTCTCCGCCACCGCGTGTCCGTGATACGCCGCCGCACCCAGTTTCTCCTGGCCCGAACGAGAAAGCGCAAGCACACGGTCGAAGGTTTGCTGCTGGCCCTCGCGAACATCGATGAAATCATCAAGATCATCCGTGGTTCGCGGACCCAGGCCGACGCCAAACAAGGCTTGATGGGCGTTGAATGTCCAGCCGCCATGATGCAGCGCGCTCTCGGTGAAACCGGGTTTAAGGTCTTTCAGGACGAACGCGGCGAATCCGACGCATACACGCTAACGCCAGTCCAAGCCGACGCCATTCTACGAATGACGCTCGGTCAGCTAGTCAATCTGGAACAGGAGAAGCTAGGCGGAGAGCATGCGAAGTTGCTCGAAGAGATCACTGAGTATCTGCGGATTCTCTCGGATGAAAACAACATTCGGCGGATCATCCGCGACGACCTGCTGCAGGTTCGCGGCAAACACGCCAATAAACGGCGCACGGAGATCAGCGGCGAGGAGCTGACTGACGTCGATTTGGAAGAGCTGATCACGGAAGAGACGATGGTCGTCTCGATCAGCCACAACGGCTACATCAAGCGTACTCCTTCCCGAACCTACCGGTCACAGCGGCGAGGCGGCAAAGGGCTAAAAGGCGCAAAAACGGAAGATGAAGACCCGATCGAGCATCTGTTCGTCGCCAGTACCCACGCCTACTTGCTGTTCTTTACGAACCGGGGCCGCGTGCAATGGCGAAAGGTCCATCAAATCCCCGAACAGAATCGAGAGGCCCGCGGACGCTCGATCGCCAACCTCTTGCAACTCGACGAAGGGGAGAAGATCGCCGATTGCCGAGCTGTCCGCGACTTCAATTTGCCGGGCCACTTTCTGATGATGGCGACTCGTCAAGGCCTTGTCAAAAAAACCCCTTTGGAAGCCTATAGCCGGCCAAAACGAAATGGCATCATCGCCATCAAGCTTCGCGACGACGACGAGTTAGTCGATGTCATCGTAACCAAACCTGGCGATGACGTACTCCTCGCTACCGCCAGCGGAATGGCAATACGCTTCGACCAAGCCGACGCCAGACCGATGGGGCGAAACACCTCTGGAGTCAAAGGCGTGGCCCTCGGCAAGAAAGACCAACTTGTCGGTATGGTCATCGCCGACCCCACCTCCACACTGCTGACCGCCTGCGAAAACGGTTTCGGCAAGCGGACCACGTTTGGCTTTGTCGACACCCAGTCGGATGACGAATCCAATGAAGAAGAAACCGTCTCATCTGCTCGTTATCGCAAGCAACGCCGAGGCGGAAAGGGGATTCGCGACATCAAAACGACCAAACGGAATGGACCCGTCGTGGGAATTGTTCGAGTCACCGACGATGACGAATTGCTGATGATGACCGCTCGCGGAAAGATCCAGCGAGTCGCCGCCAGAGAGGTCAATGTGATCGGACGCAATACCCAGGGCGTGCGAATCATGGGCCTCGATAAAGGGGACACGCTGGCCGCCGTGGTTCGAGTGCCTCGAGAAGAAACGGCAGCAGCCGAAGCGCCAGGCGCGCCCGCGGAACTTGACCCACTCGGTAGCGAGCTCGACCCGAATGGCAATGGCGTCGCGAGCAATGACGACGTTGAGGGCGAGAATGAGGACATCAGGGACGAGGACGTCAGGGACGAGGACATCAGGGACGAGGACCTTGAAGATGACGACTTGCCGCCCAGTTCTGAGGAAGAATAGGGGATAGCAAGTTGGCAACTCCTCGGTGCATCAGAACGATGCTCCCTGGCTCGCGTTACCCACGAGAAGGCCACAAGGACTCAAGGATGACTCGACGATGACTCGACGAGCGCTCATCACCGGCGTTACGGGCCAAGACGGCGCCTATCTGGCTCGGTTCTTGCTTGAGCAAGGCTACGAAGTGCATGGCATGGTGCGGCGCGCGTCCACCGAGAACTTCGAACGCATCGATGCCATCCGCGATCAGATTCAGCTGCACCAGGCCGACTTGCTCGACCAGCTCTCGATCGTGCGTTTGATCGAATCGACCGAACCGGACGAGGTCTACAATCTGGCGGCCCAAAGTTTCGTGCCGACCAGCTTCGAACAGCCTTTGTTGACTGGTGAATTCACCGCGCTCGGCGTGACTCGAATGCTCGAGGCGATTCGTCAAGTCAACATGAAGATTCGCTTCTACCAAGCCAGCAGCAGCGAAATGTTCGGCGATGTCCGCGAAGAGCCTCAGACGGAAACGACGCCGTTTCACCCGCGCAGCCCGTATGGGGTCGCTAAGGTCTACGGCCATTGGATCACGGTCAACTACCGCGAGAGCTACGGAGTCTTCGCTTCGAGTGGGATACTCTTTAATCACGAGTCGCCTTGGCGGGGGAAAGAGTTCGTCAGCCGCAAGATCACCGACGCGGTAGCGCGAATCAAATGCGGCTTGCAGGACGAGCTGAGGCTGGGCAATATGGCGGCCCAACGCGATTGGGGATTCGCCGGCGACTATGTGCAAGCCATGTGGCTCATGCTGCAGCAGGACGAGCCAGACGACTTTGTGATCGCGACCGGCTCGAAACACACGGTGAACGATTTTGCGGAGCTGGCGTTTGAGCGAGTCGGCTTGAAGGCCAGCGACTATGTTCGCGTGGACGCTTCGCTGTACAGGCCCGCCGACGTGAACACGCTATGTGGAGATGCGTCGAAAGCCGATCGCGAGCTTGGCTGGCGCCCGAAAGTCTCTTTTCCCGAGCTGGTTCACCAGATGGTGGATGCAGACCTGGAACGGATTCAACAGACCCGCAGGAAGACGTGACGCGCCGATATCGATCGGCTAAAGCGAGACGGAATTGAGAGCTTTGATCACCGGCATTACGGGTTTCGTGGGCGGCCACCTGGCCGAACATCTGGCGGCTCAGGGCGACGCCGTCATCGGTTCGGCCAGAAACCGAGTTTGGCGATCCGGTGTTCCGGCCTCCGTTCTCGAGGCCGCGCCCGTTCTGGCCTGGGACATTACCCAACCGCCTGAGGACGACTTTGTCGAACAGGTGGCTGCGTTTCAACCTGATCATATCTTCCATCTGGCCGGAATCAGCGTGCCCGGCGATTGTGGCGACTGGGCGCCGACGGACGCCGCCTGAAGGCCAACGTGCATGGATTGGAACACGTTGCCCATCTGGCCCAACGACTCGACTCTCAGCCTCGCTTGGTGTTCGTCAGCAGCTGTCAGGTCTACACCCCCTTGCCCCAGGGCGCTTCGCCGAGCGGAGCCGATCGTCTGGCGGCCGGAGCGGTGAATGAAGACGCAGAACGGGTGCCGGAGCGAGGCTATGGGATGACCAAGGTCGCTGCCGAAGACATTGTCTTTGGGCGCGTCCAGGAGGGTTCGCTGAACGCCGTTATTCTGCGAGCGTTCAATCACACCGGACCCCGTCAGGCGCCGCGAATGATGCTGCCCGAATGGGCCGCTCAACTGGCGCGCGGGCTCGATGGACCGCTGAAAATCATCTCGCGGGACAGCCACCTCGACATGACCGACGTCCGCGACATCGTCCGCGCCTACCGAGAACTCGCCCTGCTCGGCCAATCCGGCCTGGCTTACAACGTCGGCAGCGGGAGTAGTATTCGCAGCGGTGATGTTCTCGAAATGTTGCTTCGCCGTTATGATGCCGATGTGACGATTCACGAGCGTTCGCCCGGCCGAACTCAACTGCCAATCGCGGACATCTCACGACTCAACTCAGTCATCGACTGGCGGCCGGAAATCACGCTGGAACAAACAATCGACGATACGTTGCAATATTGGATGGAGCAGAGGCTATGAAGATTGCCATGGTCGGCACAGGCTATGTTGGATTGGTTACCGGAACCTGTTTCGCCGATAGCGGCAACCACGTAACCTGTATCGATATCGACGCCGCCAAGATCGAAATGCTCGAGCAGGGCAAGATACCGATCTATGAGCCCGGGCTTTCCGAAATGGTGCTTCGCAACGCTTCGGCCGGACGACTCCATTTCACGACCAACCTTGCCGAGGCCGTTAAGCTGGCCGAACTTGTCTACCTGGCGGTCGGCACACCGCCGTCCGACGACGGGTCAGCCGACTTGACCGCCCTCTGGTCCGTGGTCGACAGCATCGCTCCGCATTTGCCGGAGGACGCGGTGGTCGTGATTAAGAGCACAGTGCCCGTCGGCACGAATCGAGGAACTTACGAACGGTTGCGCGAACTGACGGGGCGAGAATGCGACGTCGCCAGCAACCCGGAGTTTCTCAAGGAAGGCGCCGCAATTAACGACTTTACGATGCCGGACCGCGTTGTCGGCGGTGTCCGCACAGAAAGGGCGGCCGACGCGCTCCGCGAACTTTATGCGCCCTATCTGCGCACCGATCACCCCTTCCTCGTGATGTCGCCAGAAAGCGCCGAGCTGACCAAGTATGTCGCCAACGCGATGCTCTCTACCAAGATCAGCTTCATCAACGAAATGGCCAACGTCTGTGAGCGATTGGGCGGCGACATCAACGATGTGCGACGCGGGATTGGGCACGATCAACGTATTGGCTTTGCCTTTCTCTTCCCCGGCGCCGGCTACGGAGGCAGTTGCTTTCCCAAGGATGTTCGAGCTCTGTCCAGCATGGCTAAGGATGTCGGCATCGATCCAAAAATCATGGAAGCCGTCGATGCGGTCAACCAACGGCAAAAACATGTCTTAACCGAGAAGGTTGAAGCCCATTTTGGCGAAGAACTCGGCAGCAAGTCGATCGCTATCTGGGGACTGGCCTTCAAACCCAAGACGGACGATATTCGCGAAGCTCCCGCCCTCGTTCTTATCGATCGCCTGTTGGAAGTTGGCGCCAGCATCGCCGTGCACGACCCCGAGGCGATGGAGAATGTTCGCCAAATCTATGGAGACAAACTGCGGTACGCCACACAACCGATGGACGTTCTGGAAAACGCCGACGCGCTTGTTATCAATACCGAGTGGAGCGAGTTTCGCAATCCCGACTTCGAGCAAATGAAGACCCGGATGGCTACTCCATTAGTCTTTGACGGACGTAATCTATACGACTCCAAGCAAATGGCCGAAGCCGGCTTTGGCTATTATTCCATCGGCCGCGCCAACGTCACGCTCTAGCCAGCGTCACTCTAGCCAGCGTCACTCTAGCCAGCGTCACTCTCTAGTG